>NZ_JBXWOS010000010.1:0-174235 GCF_059611005.1 Ruegeria sp. CDSB117 | reverse complement strand
GTCACCGTGATCGGCCCGTCCGGCTCGGGCAAAACCACCGTGTTGCGCATGCTGATGACTTTGGAAACCATCAATGGTGGTGTGATCTATGTCGATGGCCAACCGCTTACGCATATGGCCAAAAACGGGGTTCTGGTGCCCGCCGACGCAAAATACCTGCGTCGGGCGCGGTCCTCGATCGGTATGTGCTTTCAGCATTTCAACCTGTTTCCACATATGACCGCCCTACAGAACTGCATGGAAGGGCCGGTGCATGTGCTGGGTTTGCCAAAGGCTGAGGCCCGAGAACGGTCCGAAGAGTTGTTGTCGATGGTCGGCATGATCGACAAGAAGGACCAGCATCCGTCACGTCTGTCCGGCGGTCAGCAGCAACGTGTCGCCATCGCCCGGGCACTGGCCATGCGCCCCAAGGTGATGCTTTTCGATGAAGTCACCTCGGCGTTAGACCCTGAGGTGATCGGCGAAGTGACCGGTGTCATTCGCAAGCTGGTGGCCGAACATAACCTCACCATGTTGATGGTGACACACCAGATGGGCTTTGCGCGCGATATCTCGGACCGTGTCTGTTTCTTTTATCAGGGGAAGATCGAAGAACAGGGTCCTCCGGAGGGTCTGTTCGGCAATCCCCAGCGTGAGCGAACACAGCAATTCCTGTCCGCCGTGAAGGCGGCGGATTGAGCATAAAATCACACCCACAATCGATTTGACGCATGGCAGTGCGTGCCAACGTCTTCGCTGCAAATGAAAAGGAAGCAAAAAAATGGACTTTCCCATTCAATAGTATCGCCAGCGATTGGCAAGGCTGCAAGAAGGTATGGAAGCCGCAAATCTGCCAGCCCTATTGATCCACCAGCCGCAGAACATTCGCTATATCAGCGGGTTCTTCATGATGTGCTATTTTTTCTATCATGCTCTGTTGATCCCAGCCAAAGGCGAGCCAGTTCTGATCGTACGTGACATGGAAGCACAGGCGGTCAACGTTTCATCCTGGGTCAAAACGATGGCTGTGTGGAGCGACAACAAAGACCCGATGCTGGTGGGCTCGAAGGCTGTGCGTGAGGCGCTGAGCCTGGCGGGCATCCCGCAGGGACGTGTCGGTGTCGACTACCAGTCATGGTTCCTTACCCCCGAGCGACTGGCGTATTTGACCGATGCGCTGCCGGATTTCGAGTTCGTCCCGGAACCGCATCTGATCGAAACTTTACGCATCATCAAATCACCCCTGGAGATAGAACAGCATCGGCGGGCCGCACGCGTGGTAGAAGCGGGTGTTCAAGCTGGCATCGACGCCGTTCATACCGGCGTTCGGGAAAATCAGATCGCCGGGGCGTTCAATAGTGCCATGCTGTGTGCTGGCGGTGAATTGGCGCCCGAACAGGTCATGACGTCAGGCGAACGCACATCGGAAATCCACGGCGGCGCGACGGCGCGCGTCATCCAGCCCGGTGACAACGTCTATCTCGAACTGACAGGGAACGTAAACTGGTATGTCAGCCGCCTGATGCGAACCGCAGTCAACGGAAAGGCCACCGATGAAAAAAAGCGGGTTGCCGACACCATCATCCGCATTCAGGACGAAGGCATTGCCATGATGCAGCCCGGGGTGCGCGCGGGCGACGTCGATGCCTACATGCGCAAGGCGTTGTTGGATAGCGGTGTTCGAACGGAATACACCAACCGGACCTCTTACGGTATTGGGCTGACATTTTTCCCATCGGTTGGCGAATAAAATCGGGACATGGTCCCGGATGTCGACTGGGTGTTCGAACCCGGAATGGTGCAACACGCCTTGATGATGGGCCAGGGGATGGGATTCAGCGAAACGGTTCTGATTACCGAGAACGGGCCTGAACTTATTACCCAATTTGAGAGAAACCTCATCGAAACCTCGTGAGCAGGAGCTTAGACACATGCGAAAACCTCTAATCGGCATCACTCCGGACTACGATACAAATGGGCCGGACCCGATGTATAAATGTCACCGTGCCTATTGCGACGCCATTACCCGTGCAGGCGGCATCCCAATCCTTTTACCGTATCTCGATGACGCGGACGCGGACGACTTCCTGTCTTCGCTTTCAGGCTTTGTTCTGACCGGAGGTATCGACTTTGCACCGGAACTCTATGGCGGCGAACACAGCTCACGGCTCGAACTGATAGACCCGGATCGAGACCGTTTCGAGATCGCCACGATCAACTACGCACGCGCCAATGACATCCCGCATTTGGGCATTTGCCGGGGTATGCAACTTATGAACGTACTGTCCGGGGGCGATATTTTCCAACACGCGTTGGATTCCTTACCTGACGCACTGGAGCACCGCCCGCCCGGTTTTTGTTTTCACACAAAGGTGCATGACATCATCGTTGAACCGGATTCAAAGCTCGGAGAGATATACAATGGCCGTCACAGGTTTGCCGTGAACAGTCTGCACCATCAGGCGGTCAACAGGATCGGCGCTGGCCTGAAGGTGACGGCGCGCGCCGAGGACGGCGTGGTCGAGGCGCTCGAAGACCCCTCCGCGTCCTTTGCGATCGGCGTCGAATGGCACCCTGAGCATAATCGCCCATGCAGTGTGGTTGTACGCCCGTTTCAATCTATGCCTACGGGAAGTTGAAGAGATGCTGCTGCAGCGTGGGATCGACGCGTCTTACGAGACTGTCCGGCGTTGGGTCATTAAGTTCGGGCCGCAGATCGCTCGCAAATTGCGACAGCGACAGGACCGTCCCGGCGATATCTGGCATCTCGATGAGGTTGTCGTGAGAATTTCTGGTCGCAAGTATTGGCTTTGGCGCGCGGTCGATCAACATAGTGTCGTGCTGGACGAAATACTCCAACCGAATCGGGACAAACGAGCGGCAAAACGGCTGTTGCGCCGCCTGATAAAGCGTCTTGGTTATGTTCCCAAGCGGATCATCACGGACAAGCTGCGCTCATATGGCGCGGCCATACGAGAGATCGCGCCGGGTCTGGATCACTGGTCGCACAAGGGGCTCAACAACCGCGCCGAAAACAGCCATCTACCGTTTCGAAAGCGAGAACGGACGATGCAGAACCATCGGTCTCCAGGAGGATTACAGCGGTTCGTGGCTACCCATTCAGCCATTCGGAATTGCTTCAGTGTCCCTGCAGGCCGTCGCTCCGCATTAACAATCAGATATCACCGTCTCGAAGCGTTTGACGCCTGGATTTCAGCCACTCGAGCGCTTTGAAATCTGAACATCAGCATTTCTTGGTGGGTTCAAAGTTAATGTGACAACACCGGGCCGCATCTAAACAGCATTTTCCGTTTTTCCGGTCGCGCGGCAGCACGTTCGGACAATTCGATTTGGATCGCAGTGGCGCAACGTACGGCCCGAACAGGACTACCGAACTCCGCAATAAACCCGTCTCCTGAACTGCCGAAAAGTCTGCCTCCGAATTGTTTTATGTTTTGTTCGATCAGATTCCGGCTGGCCATAAGTTCGGCAAGGGTCACCTCTTCATCGTTATGCATCAGCCGCGAATAACCGACGACGTCCATCGCAAGAATAGTGAGCAAGCGACGTTCCAAATTACACCTCCTCCAAAAGGAGCTTAACTATCGTGAACTTCAGTGCCTAGCTTAGCGTTGCCTTCGCTGCCCTGTTCGTCATTTGGACGCATCGCGCACTTCGTTGCTCCGATGCGTTATTCACCAGATTTGTTCAAAACTTTTCAATGGAATCCCGCCGAATTTGCTGCGATCCGAATAAGCTAACCGCTTTATACGCAAAAACTTGCCCTTTTGTTCATTAGCTCTGTTGCACCACTAAATCACTATTATACCCGATAAGTATCCCTTATCACATATGATTGAATTCTGACCTGAATTGGCGCAGGATACACTTCATGAAGCCCCCTGCCCCCTATCTTCCCGGCCCCACCCCGTCCCTGTCGCACGCAGATCAGGAGGCGCTGACGGATCTCTATATCCGCGGCACGCCGAACAATACGCTTAGGGCGTATGAGCGCGATCTGCTCTACATCACCGCCTGGAAGGCTGCGCGCTTCGGGTCGGCGCTAGACTGGCCCGAAACGGAAGCGGCGGCGCTGGCTTTCATTCTCGACCACGCCCGCGACCTGAGCGACGCACCAGAAGACGACATCGCGCGTGTAACCACCGAAGCTCTGATCGCACAAGGGCTACGCAGATCGCTGGCCTGCCCTGCCTCGTCCACCTTGGACCGGCGCATTGCCTCCTGGCTGGTCTTCCACCGGATGAAGAACCTCGCCGCGCCCTTTGACGCGCCGCAAGTGAAACAAGCCCGTGCCAAGGCCCGCCGCGCCGCCGCCCGGCCCCCTGCCCCAAAGTCGCAGCATCCGATTACTCGTGACATCCTCGAACAGCTGCTGGCCACCTGTCGCGGTTCCCGCCGCGATTGCCGCGACCGCGCCATCCTGATGCTGGGTTGGGCCAGCGGTGGTCGGCGCCGGTCGGAACTGACCGGGCTGATGCGCGAGGATGTATCGCTCAAGGAATTTGAGGAAAAAGATCGTGTTTGGATCTCATTGCTGGAAACCAAGACGACCCAGAAGGGCGAAACGCCGCGATTGGTGCTGAAATCCCGCGCAGCGCAGGCTTTGGTGCATTGGATCGATGTGGGTAGGATCAACGACGGCCCTTTGTTCCGCCCTGTTTCCAAAGCCGACCGGGTTCTGAAACGACGCCTCAGCCCGGATGCGATCTATCAGATTGTTCGGCACCGCCTGAAACTGGCCGGGCTGCCAGAAGATTTCGCATCACCGCATGGGCTGCGCTCAGGGTTTCTGACCCAGGCCGCGCTGGATGGCGCCCCGATCCAGGCCGCCATGCGCTTGTCCCTGCACCGCTCCATGGCCCAGACACAGAAATACTACGATGACGTGGATATTGCAGAGAACCCTGCGACAGACCTGCTGGGGTGAGCACATACTGCCTACTTAAAGAATTCCCAGCTTGAGGGAAACTCCGGCTGCTGTGCCTATGTCTTGATTCCTGTCGCATCCGTTAACGTGGCCAGCGCGGAAACATGTCGCGGCAGGTCGCAGCGGGAATGCAAGATATCAACAATGATCACCGCGTCCGGCTGATCCAGGTAGACTAGGAAGTGCTCTCCCGCCCGTACATATCTGAGATCAGCTGCCTCCTCTACCAATATAGAACAGCTGCGGCTGGCCGCCCTGCCCTCCGTAATGGCCTGACAGCGCGATATCAGTTCTTGTTCATAAAGATCGGCTTGATGCCGTCCAAACTTGTCGATGGTCCATCGGGCAATTTCCACCAGGCTGGCTTCAGCACGGCGTGTCAGTCGAAAGGGTTTGGTCACGCTTTGGTTCGTGCCTTTACAAAGGCACGACGGATCGCATCCGTACCGCCGCCTTCTGCCAGATCTCCTGCCTGAGCCTGGGCTACGCCCTCCTGCAGGCCTTGCCTGAGAGACACCAGTCCCGCCTCTTCCCGCTCCAGAAGACGAAGACCAGCGCGCAACGCTTCACTGGCGTTCTGATAGCGACCGGACGCAACCAGGTCCTGCACCAGTTGATCCTGCGTTTCTGTAAGTACGACATTGCGGGTTACCATGGCTTAAGCCTCCTGATTGGCAATATATGCCAACGAAGGTACTTGTTCAACAATTGAAGTTTCCACACCCGGTAGTTTAATCAAGCCGTTCTTATTGCCGGCCTGACAGAGCAAATAAGTGCTCACCGCCGTGGCAGGGTTAACCATCGCCCCTACGCTTTCGCAAATTCCAAACACAGGGCCGACCTCCTTGCCCCGAACACCGCCCATCCGATTACCGGTGATATTCTCGAACAGCAGATGGTCACCATTCAAGGTTCGTGCCGGGACAGCCGTGACCGGATCATCCTGTTACTGGGCTGACCTCGGGTAGATGGCAGCGTTCGGTGATCGGCGAGATCTTTTTGGGGGATGTGTCGCTGAAGGAATTCAACGAGAATTACATGATTTAATTGTCGCTGCTGGTAGTTGAGACCACCCAAAAAGACAAGACTCCACGGTTGGTGCGCAAGGGCCGCGCAGCGAAGCCGTTGGTGCATTGGAGCAAAGTGGGTCAGATCGAGGACAACCCCCTGTTTCACTCGGTCTCGAAATCTGGCTGGATTCGGAAACGCCCCCTTAACCTGGACGCCATCGCCCAGATCGTCAAACACCGACTGAAGGTGACAGGACTACGAAGGATTATGCCTCATCGCATTGGCTGCGCTCGGGATTCCTGACCCAAGCCGCGCAGGACGGCGCACCGCTCAAGACCGGTTTGCACCTATCGCACTGGCTCAGAAATGCTATGACGGCGTCGATATCGCCCAGAACCCGGCTGCGGATTTGTTGGGGTGTGATTCAACCAATCAGCTCAACTAACCCCCTAACCTTCCCTGATACCCTTCTTACAACGCACCTCGCTCATTCATGACACAGCCTTCGGCAGGACATGCTCCACTCAAAGCGGAGCATTTAGAGAAGTTTCACGCGCATGCCTGCTTGATCTGCGGAAGATCCACCTCTGATTTGAGAGCCCACAATTCTCTTCTACCGGGTTTACAACTGTAAACCACCCTGCTCTGATACAAAGCGCATGTAGTCTGCCGGTCAGCGCAGCCCACAATATAGGCGAAAATTCTTGACTTAGGGCAGTGAATCACGGCTGTTTGTCTCAAGTGGCGCGAAAATGACCACATTCTTTAATTTGAGGCAACTACATGATTCCCGTGACACCACTTACGGCAGATCGACCATCGGCACTCGCCACGGAAATTTCCGAGAGATTGAACTCGGCTATCCGAGAGCATCTTCTTGCTGCCTTTGCACCTGACAACACAAAATCACTACGCACATTCGCAGCACCAGAAGCGGCCGAACTTTTGGGCGTCTCGGGTCAATTCATGCGCAAGGTCCACTCAGAAGGTACAATTCCTGAACCAAAAGACGTGCGAAGCGGTCGACGCTACTATACTGCGCAAGAGCTTTGGGAAGCACGTGAAACGCTTGAGAAGACCTCGCGCAAACAAGGACGCTACATCCCTCGCCGGACGGAAGGAGAGAAACTTCAAGTTTGGCAGTTGATGAACTTCAAAGGCGGTAGCAGCAAAAGCACTACAACAATTCATCTGGCTCATTTTTTCGCGCTTCGCGGATACCGTGTGCTGGCCGTTGACCTAGACCCCCAAGGCTCGCTTACATCCATGTGCGGCATCAGCCCTGAAATCGAGTTCGATGGGCTAACGATATACGATGCCATTCGCTATGAAGACCCGGTTAATATGGCAGATGTCGTGCTTCCGACATATTTCCCCGGATTGTCTGTGGCACCGTCACGGCTTGTTCTTTCTGAATTTGAGACGGAATCCGCCGTCCACTCTAACCCTGACCATCCGTTTTTTACGAGAATACGGAATGCTCTGGCCCAAGTGGAAGACGATTTTGACCTTGTTCTTATTGATAGTCCACCACAACTCGGGTTCCTAACCATCGCGGGGATGGCTGCCGCCAGTTCTTTGCTCGTGCCCTTAACACCTTCTATGTTGGACGTGTCTTCGACAGCTCAATTTCTCGAACTTGCTGGTGCTTATATGGCTGTCATTGAAGACGCCGGCGCCACTCTCGAATACGACAGCTTCAAGTTCCTTATAACACGTGACGAGCCAACAGACGTTCCATCTCAACAGCTGGCTTCGTTCATGCGAGCACTGTTTCAGGACCGCGTTATGTCAGCAACGGCTCTGAAGAGCACTGCGATCAGTGACGCAACAATGCTCAAGCAGTCGATCTACGAGGTTGTGCGTTCGGAAATGACACGCGCAACCTATGACCGGGCAAAGAACTCAATGGATGCGATCGGCTCTGAGGTAGAGCAAATGATCCACCAAGCATGGGGACGTAGCTAATGGCTAGAAAATCTCTTCAAGAAATGTCGGGTATAGCGAGCACGATTGCACGTTCCGGATCTAAGACCGCAGACAGACCGGTAAGAGCCAACGCCCCTGCTCTCGGTGCGCTTCAAGGATCCCTTGCCGCAATTAGGGAAATTGACCCATCTCTCATAGACGATTGGGGACCGATTGATCGGCTTGGTGAGTTTACAGCTGTAAACCCTGATGAAGATGACGATAGCTTTGAGAGTTTGAAATCGAGCATCCAAGACGGCGGTCAACAAGTGCCCATCCTCGTTCGGAAGTCGAAAACCGAAGGTCGTTACGAGGCGATTTATGGGAGGAGAAGGCTCAAAGCATGTCGTGAGCTCAAAATCAAAGTTCGCGCCAATGTTCAAGATATCGACGATGCGTCGGCGCTCCTTGCCAAAGGCCTTGAAAACGCAGCGAGGCGCAACCTGTCCTTCTACGAAAAAGCTCGCTTTGCGGAAGCAATTCAGACTGCTGGGCATGATACAGCCACGGTGAAACGAGTTCTGAACCTGTCAGCATCAGGATTGTCCCACCTTACTAAGGTCACGCAAAACGTTCCTTTTGAGGTCGGAGAAATAATCGGCGCAGCTCCAAAGTCAGGCCGCCCGAAGTGGACTGCACTTGCTGAGCACTTCTTGGCAGGCAAGCTGACAATTGAAGACGCAACGGACTTGCTTCAAGCCGTCGAGCCATCGGTTTCCTCAGATGACCGGCTGGAAACCCTACTTAAAGCGGCCGCAAAACGTGGTGCCCGACAAAAGGACGGCGTTGGTGAAACCAGCCCCATTGATGGCGTGACTATCAAGTCCGGCAGCGGGTCTCTTACATTGTCAGTTAGAAAGACAGGTTCGAACGCGGATTTTGCTGAGTGGTTGGACAAAAATCTGACGAAAATCATCAAGAGATCACACGCCGAGTTTACAGCTGTAAACAACAAGCAAAATAACTGAGGACGAGCAGAAAGGAGGAAGGCAAGCAAAGAAAAACCCCCGAAACCGGAGCTTCGAGGGCTGCTGCGCTAAGCGCAATTCTTAGATTAGACACCTAGAATCTAGCAGTCCCCGAATCGCCATACAAGAAAAAACGCTCCTGAGCGAACGGGTATTTTTTGTCTGCTGACATAAACTCATGAAAACAGTGACAGCAATGGCTCCGTCAGGAGCAACCTTGTCGAGCTCGACAGGGCAGGGGACTTATACGCCCAAGAAATGGATTCTTCTTCGAGCCGTTGAAGAGGCGAGAGAGCCGCTTGGGCTGAAGTCCACTTCTCTCAACGTCCTAAGAGCAATGATTTCCTTTTTGCAAGGAGATCAGATTTCAGTCGATCAGGATGATGATCATATCTGCTTCGCATCCAACGCCGCGATTGCCAAACGAGCCCATGTCAGCGTTCCAACTGTTGAACGTCATATCTCGACTCTGGCCAAGCTTGGGATTGTCCGACGCGTAATGAGCTCAAATGGTAAACGTTGGGCACGCCGAGACCGACAGGGCAGGGTGGTCACAGCGACCGGTCTTTCCCTGATGCCATTGTCTGAAAGGCATGCTGAGTTCCTCCAGGAAGCCCAGAAGCATGCTGACCGCGTTCTCGAATTCACGTTACTCCGCGACAAGGTATCGGCCGCTCTGGCTCGTCTGAAAGAGCTTGTAGCAGACGGTGGCTCCATCACAGATTTGATGACCTCCGTGCGCAATGCGCTGCGCCGTAAGCCGGATGCGCGTGTCCTCCGGAAACTTCTGGCTGAAATCTCTGTGGAAATCTCAGAGATAACACCGGCTCATACCGGAAAAATGAGGGCCTATGACCATGAAAATGAGGGGCACAAAGAGGACTCTTTGAATCCGATAGTTAAGAAAGAAAAACATTCTCAGATTCAAGTTTCTCCAAATCAAATGGAGCGCAGCTTTCCACGTTTGTGCTCGGAACTTCGCTTTGCCCGGGATCAGTCACATTGTGACCGGCTTATGGACGATATCGCCGAGTACTTACGATTTGGTCAGACCTGGTATGCTATGAAATCGACATATGGCCCAGCTCTCCGTTTCATGGTGCTCGGATATATTTTTCAACGAGCTGAGAATATAAAATCTCACCAAGCTTATTTGATCTCACTGATCTCGAAAATCGATCGGGGAGATATGCAACCAACCGCATTGTTGACGCATAGTTCAAAAATCCGCGGAAGTGCAGGCCATACCCATGATATCTCCTCACGCTCATGAGTTCAGAACAATAGGTGCAGTACATGCCATCGGTCTATTGTGAATAGAATGCCAATGTATTACATTGTACTACAATACGGAAACAGGTGATTGCGATGAGTACCAGCCCATATTCAATCCGTCTCGATGAAGACCTGAGAAAGACCCTGGAACGGGAAGCTGCGATCGAAGATCGACCGCCTGCACAACTCGCCGTACGGGCAATTAGAATGATGTTAGAATCCAAGGCCGCTAAACGTGCAGCCATTGATGCGGCTGTTGAAAAAGCAGACCAAGGCAAGTTCATCACGGCAGACGAAATGAATGCCTGGATAGACAGCTGGGATACCGAGAATGAACTTTCGGCTCCGGTAGCAAGCGGGCAATCCAACAGCCAATGAAGATTATATTTCTCGAAGATACGGCCCGGGACATTCAATGGTTCCGTTACTACTACTCGTCAGTTTTTCCCGAAGGCAGCGAAAAGGCACGAACTCAGCTCAAAGCCATTCAGCTTACTCTTGCAGCCAACCCTTATGCAGGTCACCCGAGTGACACACGCCGAGACATACGGGAGCTTTCAGTGCCGCGAACCCCATTCACGCTGATCTATCGTGTAATGCCCACCCAGATAGAAATCCTGCGTCTCTGGGATACCCGCCAGGGCGCGGATTACTGAAACCAGGGTTTGAATACTGGTGGCATCAGGCGGGCAGGGTAGGGGCGGGCAAGCAACCGAACCTATTTTGTGTTTGACCTCTAGCTTCTGCACAGAGGGTGGAAAGCGGACCTTCTTCGCAGGTGCGAGATCTAGTGGTGTCATCTGAGGAAGCTGACATTCCGGCGTAAATTTGGCCCATTCATTTCTACCTCGCCGCAGAGCATCTCGGAGCCCGCAATACTGATTGCTGCCCTGTGCTTGAGCGTCCGACTTCGCAGGTTTCCCTGCATCATGATCTGTGCTTTATGTCCGAATGGCATTTGGTCTGCACCGGTTTGAACGCTGTCCTCATGGTATGACAATCGTTTGCTCGGGTTTCCAACTGAGCCAGATGTTTTCTCCCTCTGACAAAGTTGGAACATCCTGATCGCGCGCGACCATTTTGTAGGTGTGGTTGTCACACTGCACGATGCAGGTTGACGTCGCCCCTGCAAACATCCGCTGAACCAGCGTCCCATTGACTTTGGACAGGCCCTCCTGTTCGGGCTCAGTTGCAGAAATGCTCAGGCTTTCGGGACGCACGGCCAAGGCGCTGGCCGTTTCGGCGCCCCGGGGGATCTTGATGCTTTGGTTGCCTGACACGTTCAATCGTCCATTCCCATCACTTTCAACAATGATGTTGGCATCGCCCAGAAACTCGGCGGTGAACCGGTCAACCGGGTTGTTATAGACAGAGCGCGGTGGCCCGGACTGAATCATCCGGCCGTCTCGCAGAATGCCAATCTTGTCGGACAGCGTCAGAGCTTCTTCCTGATCGTGGGTCACAAAAATCGTCGTGATCCCTATTTCGTGTTGAATGCGCTTCAACTCAACCTGCATATCCACCCGCAGAGACTTGTCGAGCGCAGAGAGCGGTTCGTCCAGCAGCAGAACGCGCGGATTGGTGACAATGGCCCGCGCCAAGGCCACGCGCTGGCGCTGACCACCGGACAGCTGGTGTGGCTTGCGAACCCCAAGATTGCTCAATTGCACCAGCTCGAGCGCTTCGCCGACGCGCCGCCGTTCTTCATCGGAGCCAACCTTTCGTACCCGCAGCCCAAATCCGACATTGTCCGCAATGCTCATGTTTGGAAACAGCGCATAGTTCTGGAACATCATGCCGATTTCACGCTTTTCAACCGGGATCTGGTCAACCGATTTATCCCCGATGTGGATTGACCCGCGATCTGCAAACAGAAAGCCTGCAATTGTCCGCAGCAGGGTGGTTTTGCCGCTTCCAGAGGGTCCGAGGAGGGCAAAAAATCCACCGTCGGGGAACTCCATCGACACATCATCCAATGCGGTGAATTTCCCGAATTTCTTGGTGACGTTTTTGACGGAAACTTCAGCCATTAGCGTTCTCCTCCAAAGTTCGAAAAGCGTGCGGCGATCAGCATCACAAGCATGGATACCGATATAATGATGGTCGAGATTGCATTGATCTCAGGCGTAAAGCCTTTGCGGATCGAGGTGTAGATCAGAACCGGCAGGGTGCTGTCGCCGGGTTCGGAAAGAAAGTAGGAAATGACGAACTGGTCAAAGCTGACGGCAAAGGCAAAAAGAGCGCCCGCAATGATCCCGGGAATGATCCAAGGGAAGGTAACGCGCCTCGTCACAGTCCAAGCGTTGGCACCCAGGGAGCGTGCCGCCTCTTCCAACGTGGCGTCAAATGTAGCGAGGCGCGCGCTGACCACGACGATGACATAGGGAATGGCCAAGGCTACATGTCCGATAATCACGGATGGTGTTCCGCGGCCCAGTCCAATGCCAAAGAAGAAAATTAGCATGGCGGTACCGGTAATGAGCCATGGGATTGCGATCGGAGGGAAGAGCATCACCTGAAGGAACCGTTTGCCGCGGAACTCAAAGCGGAACAACGCAACGGATGCGGCTGTACCCAAGACTGTGGCAATCACAGTCGTGACAATTGCGATGGCGACCGAACGTGCTGCCGCGTCTAGGATCTCGGCATTCAAAGCCAGTTTTTCATACCACTTCAGCGAGAACTCTAATGGCAGCTGATAGTACTGCGACGCATTGAAGGACATGAAAGCCATCACCAGAATTGGCGCATACAGAAAGAACAGGATACAGGCCAGCCAGATCTTTCCCATTCTCGTGAGCAAGACACCACTCATGTTTGCGCCCTCCTTAAGATGGGGCTGGCCAAGGCCAGGATCATCAGGACCACGGCTAACAGAATGAAGGATAGTGCGGCCCCAAGCGGCCAGTTGAAGACGGCTACAAACTGATCCTCAATCACCGTGCCGAAATAGGTGCCAACCCGCCCGCCTAGGATGCGGGGCTCCATGAACGACCCGACAACCGGCACGAAGATCAACACCGCTCCAGCCAGAAGCCCTGGCATGGACAGCGGCAGGATAACGCGCCACAGGATCGTTAGCTTGCTTGCGCCCAAGGAGCGCGCGGCATCAATCAGGCTGTCATCGATGGCTTGCAGTGCCAGATATGAAGTCAGGATGACATAAGGAAGGTAGGAATGAACCAGCCCGATGACGATGGCCGGGGTGGAGAACATCAGGTCCACATCCACCTCAAACGGGAGAATGGCATTCAGCGCAATCTCAAGAACGCCATTGCCGCGCAACACGATGGCCCAGGAGAAAATGCGCACCAGCGAGTTTGACCAGAAAGGCAGGATCACCAATAAAAACAGAGCCTCCCGTGAACGCCCCTGAATGCACTTGGCAAGAACATAGGCACACGGAAACCCGACCAGAACGGCACAGCCCGTAACTATCAGACCCAGCTTGATCGATTTCCACAAAAGCTTGGCATAGGTCGTTGTTTGGAAAAAAGCCTGGTAGTTTTCGGTGGTGTAAAACCATTCCTTTTGCCCGAACGGTACATCGGACAAAAAGCTGAAATAAAGCATGGCTGACAATGGCAGAAAGATCGCCACCGTCAGCCAAAGGTATGCCGGAGAGAGCAGGCTGAAGATCTTAAAACGTTGTTGATTGGCAAGCATCGCTGACATCAGAGCTCTCCGCGGTTTGCGACTATTGTGCAGCTTTCAGTTCTTGCCAAAGAGCAAGATAGGCTTCGCGGTTTTCATCCGACACCGGGCGCTGGAACTGAACCCGGGCAACCACCTCAGGGTCGCCCAGAACGCGCTTGTTGAACGCGTCATCGGGTAAGGCAGCAGCGGCTTTGGCGTTGGCCGATGCAGGGGCGCCGTCCGCGGCCCACTTCACATAGAAATCCGGGTCAATCATCCAGTTGATGAACGCATGCGCCGCGTCCTTCTTGGTCGAAGACGACGGGATGGACAGGCCGTCAAGCCAGCCAATGGCCCCTTCTGCCGGCACCACGAACTGGACTGGCAAACCCGAAGCCATCGAACGGCTGGCAGATCCGGACCAGAACGTTGCGACTTCCAGATCGCCTGCCGCCATGAACTGGTTCCAGTCGTTTTCTGATCCCCAATAGGTCTTAATCTGCGGCATCAGAGCTGTCAGCTTGGTTTTCACCGCTTCAAGATCTTCTATATTGTTGATGTCCTGACCTGTGGCAATTGCTGCAAACTGCACCGCTTCCAATGCGTCGTCGCGAATTGACACTTTACCCGCGTGTTTACTGTCCCATAACACCTCGATTGATGTCGGCAGTTCTTCGAATTCATTGGTGTTTACTGCGAAAGATGTCAGACCCCAAGTCCAAGGCACCCCATGCAGGGAGCCCCCTGCATTCAGGTCCTCGTTCTCCGCCATGTTCGCAGGCACATCGGCAAGATTGCCAACCAATGATGCGTCAATCGGGCCGATCAGACCTTCGCTTTGGGCTTGTGGTGTAAAGGCAGCGTTGATCAGCACGACATCATAGGCACCCGGGTTGGTGCGCAGTTTCGTGAGCATCTCTTGCTCGGAATTGAAGTATTCGTGGACCACCGTATGCCCACTGCTTTCGGCAAATGCGGCAACAGACCAGTCAAGATCAGTGCCGTAGCCTTGCCAATTCAGAACGCGAATTTCGTCTGCGCTTGCAGCGGACCCGACCATGGCGACCGCTACCGCGTTGGAAAGAAAGAAAGTTTTCATTTTTGCCTTCTCCGTGTTGAACGTTGTTCCGTCTTACGTGCTCGTTAGCTGCTTCTTTTTTTGTTGAGGGCTCGGTTGATTTGCTCTGCTGTTGGTGCAGTTGCTGGCCCTTTGATGGTTGTCGAAATTGCCGCCGCCATATTGGCAAAGCGGGCAGCGCATTCCGGATCTCCGGTCTGGGACAAATGGGCGATAAAGCTGCCTACATGTGTGTCGCCAGCCCCGTTGGTATCGACCGCGTGCACGTGAAATGCGGGTATCTCGACACAGGCTTCGGCCGTTGCGACCACACAACCCGCGGCCCCATTGCGTACGACGGCCCCGCCGGGCCGGTTTTTCGCGAGCGCCTTGGCGGCGGTTACCGGGTCGGAATGGGAAGTCAGAATGGCCGCTTCTTGAAGGTTCGCGCTAACCCAATCAGCGCGGGACAATACAATCTTCAAGTCATCCGGGGCCAATGACGCAACAATCGGCGCCGGATCAAACACCAGACCGGGGACAGACGGGGCTTGCCGCAACCATTCCGTAAATGCGCTGCGGGAATTGCGGTAGTGCAGTGCGTACCCTGAAAGCAGAGTCCACTCGAAATCGGCAAAGGTGATCTGAGAAAGTGCCTCCGGTGTGACATGGCCCTCGGCCCCGTCGCTGGAAATAAATGTTCGTTCCCCGTTTTGATCGACAAGCACCGTACAGCACCCCTGATCACGGTCCGCGTCCCGAGTACGCAGAAAAGGGATTTCTTCAGTGATAAGGTCTTTATGAACGAGGTCTGCAAAAGGACCGGACCCGATGGAACCCCCGTAAGAGACAGGCATCCCTGACCGCTTTGCGGCTATCATCGCGTTAAACCCACCCCCTGGTGCGATTTTGAAGCCACTTACAATAGCTTCTGTGCCCGCCGCCGGAACCTGATCGACGTCGTAAAGCAAGTCGGCGACGATCCCCGACATTTGCAAGAGCCGCGCGGTCATGAGGTGGCCTCGCTCGCGGGGCGCCCCATTGGCGCATTGCGCTCACGGAGTTTAAGAAGACCTGCAGCGTATCGCTCAATTGGCAGCTTGTTTGCCTGGCGAACCTGGCTGGCTTTGCTGGCCGGAAAACCCGAAACACCAACACACGCACCGGCCATTGCGCCGGCCATTGCACCAATTGTATCGGTGTCATCTCCTATGTTCGCGGCAATCAGAGTGGCCTTCCACGGATCACCCCCGGCCAAAAGGATAACACCAAACGCCGCTGGAATGGCTTCGTGAGACGCAACGGATGTGCCGATTTTGTCTGCAAACTCCTCGACCGGCAAACCATTGCGCGCGGCAGCTACTGCTTCAGAGATCTTGCGTGCAATCTGACGGTCGCCCTCAGCATAGCCCCGTTCCTGCCCAAGTTCAGCAGCCTTAATCGCCTGCGGCAGCGCGGCGTCGAAACTTAGCCCATCAATACCAGAACTGATGACGGATGCGACTGCAGCGGCGGCGGCAATCGCTTCACCGGTATTGTGTGTCAGCCGGCATGCCAGCTCGACCTGGTCAACCAACGCGTTCAGCGACGAAGGCGGCGTGGCGACGCCAACCGGTGCGATCCGCATCGCTGCGCCGTTGGTTGTCCCGCGCCGTCCTGCCTCAGCAGGCGACGTGCCGCCCAACATCGCTTCAAGCGCAGCCTTGGTAGACGGGCCGAGCAGATCGCGAAGCCCGCGTTCTTTCACATCGGCTTCCCAAGCAATCAGATCTGCGGCCCAAAGCGCTTCATCAAGCACCCCATTCCCGCTGATCAATCGGGCGGCCAAAAGCAAAGTCTGTTCTGTGTCATCCGTAACTTCTGCCGCGGAAAGACCATGCGACACCGGCTGGCCGTCGACTGGCGCGACAAAATCCGTGATCTGCCCGTAATGGCGGATGATTTCCGTGCGCGTCAGCGTTTGGGACGGCATCCCCAACGCATCTCCGACGGCCATTCCGATCAGCGCACCACAAGCGTGGTCGAATTCGCGACCTCGCGCATCCATATCCTCAGAACTCCATGTGCAACCCGAACATGTCGGGATCCAGGAGACTCTCGACATATTCGATGATTGTGCGGTCTTCTTCGCGGGTCAGCCGCCGCAGTCGCAACATTGCATCACCTGCCTTGCGACCCATCACGGCAGCGTCGCCGGCTGCAAGTGACGGCACGACACCCGCCCACTCAGCACCGCTTGCAATGGCCAGCCCATGGTTTTGCAGGGTTGTATTAAGCGATCCTTCGATAAGACCAGAGTGCAATACCTCATTTAGAGTTTCACGCCACGGCACCCTGCTCCGCTCAAGCGAGACCCCAGTGCCCAAGTTGTCCAGATAGCGGAGACGATCAACAATCAGACAATCAGATCCAAGCGGGATTTCGGATCCCGAAATATCCATGGGACCGCGCTCAAGCCGCAAGACCCGGGTAGACAGCTGAACGGTGGAAGACGAAAGAGCCAGCGTCCACCCAGCCTGATCGTCAATCGTCATGCCATCAAATGTCACGAAGGACCCAATCCCGCTTTTGGTCGTGATCAATCCCTTGCTGGATAACATTTCGAGACTTTTTCGAACGGTGCTGCGACTGACCTCAAACCGCTTAACGAGGGCGTTCTCGCTCGCCAACGCATCGCCACGATTTAGCACGCCCCTGCGGATTTCGCTTTCAAGAGTATGGGCAATGCGCTCCGACTTCGAGGCGCCAATCAATTCCATTCCTGTCTCGCCATGTTTATACCTGTACATACCTGTATGCTACATCGATGACCCACGATCTGTCAATAAGCGGGATTGTCGGCGAAGATCGCGGCAACCTTCCAGATGACCTTTCAAATTTCCAGCATGGAATGCGAATTCGGTCGACCGGGCGAATGCAGCGAAATAGTGCCATGTACCGCAAATTGAATGTTCGCCACCTCCGGCAATTGCGTGTGCGGCGAAAGTCCGGAATGGCGGATTGCACGGCAACGGTGGAGGGGGGTGATCAACGGCGGCATTGGGTCGCGATTGAAATAGAAGGGCACACTTAATCCGGCGGGTGGTGAACGTAGGTCAGAGCCACAACTTGTATTAAGATCTCAAAACCTAAATTCCGAGATATTTCTCCCGCCCCTAGTGCATGCAACAGAAAGAGCCGTGCCTGACATCTTTCATTAGCGTGTCGAAATCCTTGCCGCGCATCTCAACCAGGGTTTTATGGTCGCCCGCTTCGAACCAGATTTTGTCAAGCCCAGTGAGGCTGTTGTCCACAACTGTAGGCACATCATAGGCTTCGCCCACAGGTGGCGCTGCACCGAGCGCGCAATCATCAAACAGGTCACTCATTTCGGATTCTGGCGCCAAACCGAGACGACGATCCATCATCGATTGTAGAGCAGTGAGATCAACCTGATGATTGCTGGGTAGAACTGCAAGCATTGGTCCTTCCTCCATGTGAATAAGCACGGACTTGGCAAGATGATCGCCGGGCACATGCGCCGCTTCGGCGCATTCGCTTGCGGTTGCGGCATAGGGATGCGGGACAATGTCAAATGGGAGGCTATGGGCTTCCAAATGGCGTTTCAGACGAGTTGCAATAGTCATGGTATCCTCCGTGTTATCGAAGGCGTCCCGGCCGCGAAGCGTGTCACGGTGCGCACCCAGGGCACAATTTGGTGTGTTTCCTTAGTGTGCGCCTTATGGGCGAGTCGAACAAGGGGTGCCAAGACTGATGGCGTCTTTATCTTGGATGTTCAGGAAGGCCGAGCTATTCGCCATGACGCTCGAATGACGGATCTCAGCCCGATACAACGAATGCTGCTCAACGCATAAGCGACTGCGAACCGCGTATTGCTACTGTTGGCGACGGCGGTTGGCCCTTAGCATTTTTCGCATCTTGAGAATTGCGCGAAGCCCGCGCGTGATTGGGCTTGTCCATGCCACGGCGGGGACCTCCAACAAAACTGCCGAATGTCTGTTCGCATCAGGGCTTGATCGATCAGGTTGTCCGTTGCTTGTAATACGTGTCCTTGTGGACGATCAGCCCATCGCGGTAAGTCAGGATGTCGACGCTCAGGAATTCTTCCTTCGTGCCATCCTTATGCGTCGCAGTGCGGCGATACTCGCAATAGGCTTTATTGCCGGAGATGGCGCAGTCCAGCGTGTCCCAATGGACGTTATCGACTTTTTCGAACAACGCGGAAAAAGCGCTGCGGATCGTATTGGCACCTTCGAGCCGAACGCCATGCTCTTTGGGGCCAATGGCGTGATCAAAGGTTGCATCCTCAGCGAAATGCTTCATCACGGCGTCGATGTCATTGGCGTTGAAGGCATCGCCAACAGAGTCAACAAGGTCTCGGGTCAAAGCAGTCATGAGTGTGATCCTTTTCCTAGAAGCATATTGCATGTGTGTTTGAAGAAGGCGCTCGCCGGGTCAACAAGCGTGTTTAACTCGTCAAAATGATCGACGTCGGGCACGATATATAGGCTCATTTGGCGGTCTGGGGTTTCGTATTTTTCGACATACATGCGCGCTTGACGGTGGAATTCATCCGTTTCCGCGCCGCCAACAACGACCAGCTGCGGTGCATTTGTAACCGGGGGATGGTTGGTCATCGGGCTTTCGGCCTCGGACTCTTCCGGGGTCATCCGGATGCCGGCATTGAGTGCTTCTGTCAGACGCACCGGTTCGAGGTAGCTGAGCGGTGAAACCGGGATGCCGGATTTGATCAGGTCTGCTGGAAGATCCGCTCTGAAAGCAGGCCAATTGGTCGCCATCATCATCTGGGTGATATGGCCGCCAGCCGAGTGGCCCATCACAGTGATACGTTCTGGATTGACGCCCAAATCGCGCGCGTTGCGCCAAATATAGTCAATTGCTTCGCGGGCTTCTTCGGAAATTTGCGTGATTGTCACGGATGGGCAAAGATCATAGCCAATGACAACAACGTTGAACCCCGCCGTGACAAAGGGCGGTGCAATGAAGCTGTAGATTGACTTGTCGCCGCGCTGCCAATAACCGCCGTGTACATAAACGAGCGTTGGCGCTTTCGCGTCTAGGCAACGGAAGACATCCAGTTTTTGTTTCTTGCCTTTTCCATAACGGATATCGAGGCTGCAATCGGATGAGGCGCGTGCGGCCTCACTGTCGCTGCTCCAGCTTGGGATGACAGTGACTTCATAGTCCGGTCGTCCTGCCCGCAGATTGTATTGCGCGTCGATCTTATCGGGGCTGAAGCGGGTGTGATAGGTCAGGTGATCGCTCATAACGAAAGCTCCGATTGAGGCGCGGAAAAGAACGCACCGCGGCAAAAGACAAGTGGGGGAACGGGCACATAGATGTAGTTGGCCACACGGCCCAGGAGAATTTGATGATCATCTGCGTCGACCCTGCTGTGTACCGTACATTCCAATTGCGCCGAGGCACCGGGAATCAAAGGCGTTGCGGCTCCGGCGATCCAATCCGTATCGGTAAACCTGTTTTCGACATCGCTTGCGAAGTGCATCGCAAGGTCTTTCTGCTCGGCCGACAGGATATTGACCGCAAAATGATCCGATTGCGACAGCGTTGGGAAGACCCGGCCTGACTTTGCAACACAAACCGAAATCACCGGCGGCTCTAACGAGACCGAGGTGAACGAATTGGCGGTCAGGCCCCACGGCTCTTTGTCCGCGTCATAGGTGGCTACGATGGTAACACCCGTCGGAAAGACGCCAAGTGCGCGGCGATAGTCTCGGACGTCCATCATAGCACCCCTTCGCTGGCACAGGCTTTTTCCAGCGCAGCCCATTCGTCGGGGTTGGTCCCGAAATGACGCATGACGTGATCCCTATATGCGGGACGTTCGGCTAGCCGCTGATACCAGGCCTCGACATTCGGCAAGGGCGGGCGGGCGACCTCGACGTTGAAATAGCGATAGGCCACACACCCCAAGGGAATATCCGCCATGGTAAAGCTGTCGCCGCAGACATAGGCTTTGTCCGCGAGCTGCTGATCCAGAATGGTCAGGGTTTCATGCGCCTCATCGCGCAGTTTCGCTATCTTTTCGGGGTCTCGCTGGTCGGGTTGGGTGCGCACAGTAGCGAAGAACAAATAGATGACTGGCCCAAAGGCGCGGCTGGCCGACCACTCCATCCATTGGTCCGCAATCGCACGGGTCTGAATGTCGGCAGGACTTAGCGTTCCTGCGCCGTACCGGTCACAGAGATAGCGCACAATGGCGAGGCTTTCCCACAGTGCGAAGTCGCCGTCGCGGATCGCCGGGATCATCTTGTTGGGATTGATCTGCGCATACATCTCGGTGTCGAGCTTGCCAAAGCTGCCTCCGGCAAGTTGCAGGGTATAATCCAATCCCAGTTCATTCGCTGCCCAGATCACCGGAATGACATTTGATGAATAGGGGCGTCCCCAAATCTCAAGCATGTTCCAGCATCCTTTTCTGAGCGATGGACTGCGTGCCGAACTTCGGGACAACATGTTCGAACAGACGATGCCAGCTGGCCAGAATTTTCTTGTAAGGCACCCCGGTGTATTGCTGCATCAGCATGAGGTGATCGAGGCCGATGGTTTCTCGCCGCTCTGCAAACCGATCCGCGACATATTCGGCGTCGCCCACCACTATGATCCCGCGTTTATTGAGGAAGTCGAACCAATCCATGTCCTCATCTTCGGGCGTCATCTCTTCGCCGACATCCAGATAGCCGCGCTTGCTCCATTCCCCCTTGGGACGCGACCCACCGAGGAATTCGTAATAGGCATTGATCGGACCACGGATCGTGTTCACCGCTTCTTCCATGCTTTCACCGACATAAAACGCCGTGCAGACGCCGACGCCTTCGCCAAGTTTCACATCACAGCCTTCGCGTTGCGACAATGCCTGGCGATAGGGTTCCCAACAGGCCAGCGTGGCTTTGGGGCCAGCCGCCATCGAGATCACGCCCCAACCGCGCTCTCCAGCCAGCTTAAATGTGGGCGGGGCATTCGACATCAGCCAGACCGGTGGGTGAGGGTTGGAATAGGGTCGTGGATGCACATACATCGCTTTGTATTCGCCATCCTTGCCGTGATAACGCGGGTCCAGAGGATCAAAGAACCGGTTGGTCTCTTTCCAGCCAGGAACCGGGAATTGATAGAACTCACCGTGATGGGTGAACGCCTCGTTGGTCCAGGCTTTCAGGATGATCTCAAGGCTTTCCTGATACAGCCGCATCACCTTGGCACTGTCGCGCCGATCCGCATCCGCGTTGAACTGGATGGTTGAGCGTTCATTGATGCCCTTGGCTACGCCGAAATCAAACCGGCCTTGGGTCATGTTATCAAGCATTGCGGCATCTTCGGCCACCCGCAAGGGATGCCAGTCCGGCAGGATGATAGGCGCTGTTCCAACCCGCAGTGTCTTGCAATGTGCAGCCACGTGGGTTCCCATTTGGATCGGGTTAGGTGGCGCATTCATGTAACCGTTATGGGCGAAGTGGTGCTCGGTGAACCACGCAGTTGTAAAACCTGCCTGCTCGGCCAGCGAACATTGTTCGAGGATAATCTCCAGCGTTCGAGTCCACGGAATCGTCTCACCAGGACTAAAATTGGCAATCAAATCAAAGCGCATTACGCCCTCCCAAGTCCCCACAGTTGGTTGACTTTTACTTCATTTTTCAACTAAATTGATTTTACCTCGAAAAATCAACTAAAATCATTTATCCCGAATGCATGAATAACGATCTATCTCAGACCGATGCCCAACGGCTTGGCAGTGAAATTCGCGAAGTGCGCAAGGCTCGAGGGCTTACATTGAAAGATCTCTCAGAGTTGGTGTCCTGTTCCAAGGCCTACCTCAGCCGTATTGAGTTGGGGTCGGCCAAAGTATCGGCCGAGCTATTGCAGGAAATCAGTATTGCACTTGCTGTTGATCCCAATTGGTTCTTTCCCAAGCAAACCGGCGATGGACCGTTAGAGCGCAAACATGTTGTCCGGGGCGAAAGTCGCCGAGCATTGTCGGACATGTATACGCGCTCGACAGACGAGTTGGGGTTTGAGGATGAACTACTTTCCAGCACGCTATCCGGCCAATGCTACCTGATACTGTCCCGATTTCGTCCTGGTGCTGGCACCCCCCCTGAGCCACTGGAAGGTTATTCCTTTGAAGGGGAACAACATGCAATTGTCCTGAGCGGTGAAGTCGAGCTGCGCCTTGGCGATGAAATTATCGTCTTGCGCGAAGGCGACAGTTTTTCCTATCCCTCAATGATCGCTCACCGGTTTCGCAACAGAACAGATGAAGAGGCCATAATGGTCTGGGCGATGTCGCCAATACGGATTACTTGGTGACTGTTGGCCAGCTATCACTATCGCAAGAACTGCTCGTGTTACAAAGCAACGAATGACGGCATTTCGAAAAACCCACGGATCCGACCTAACCGCTTGGGCCAAAACCAGTCATTTGGCCAATTGAGACGAAAGCTGGCTTTGTCCCGCATTGCGTGAGTTTGGTTTGAACAGGATTTTGCGTTCGCGGCGAAGGTCTGCAATGCGGGCTGCGAATGCAGCATCGAAACAACGGGTTGGACGTCGGCTATGGGCCGTTCCCCATCCGAGCGACGCAGGCCTGCCAGCAAGATGCTGCGTTGCATCCGAAGTCAACTGTGAGCCCGATTTGATCGATGCCGCACTCTGCACGAAGGTCAGCTTTTCAAGACTTAGAGTTGCTCTAACTCGCTACCCAAACCGTTGTGTGACAAAATACGCTAGTGCAATCGCCGACGTCGCGCGCAGGCGTAGCGCCGCTTCAACACTCTGAGGAAACACTGTTGGCATTCAGTTTTTTGGTGCCAATTTGGTTTGAATGACGAACTGAGTGACCGGATCAACGTCTTCGTTTTCGAGCAAGTTTGCGAACTGGCTGTCCAGACGTTTCTCATTCCAATCGCGCATGGCAATCGCAATCTCCAAAGCCGACGAGTGATCCTGTTCCAACTCGCGGGAAAAAATCCTGATGATCTGATTTCTGAGGGCAGGTGACACTGTACCGGAGTCAGCCAAGGCGCGAATGAGAGATCGTTTATGGTCCTGTTTGAGGTTTGCTGACCCTAACGCGGCGTCGACAACCATGATCGCGTCTGACCCATCGACAGATATCCCAGCCAGAGCCCAATCATACGCATATCCCGAGCCTTGAAGAACCGACCCGGGATAACGTGATCGGACAATTTTTCTGGCTTTGTCATCATCGACCTGCAGGCCCAGCAATCGGATCGCGATCGGGACAAAGCTCATGCGAGTAAGACTGTCGAACTCGCGCAGCAACGCGTCTGCCGCAACTGTGTTACGCAACGTCTGGATGCTTGCGTAAGGTGCACGGTCGATTTCTATCAGGGCAGTATCTCTTAGCACCCGATCTTCGTGCGAAAGGTATCGGGCAAAAAACGCAACGCGCGCATTGGATGCCGTATTGCGGCCCTGCCACAGCTCGGCTTTGGTCCTAAGCGCTTCCAAGAATTTTTCGCGCTCGGGGGTCAGCGTGAATATCCTTGTCCACTTGCGTGACAAGCCGCGTCCGGCACCATCCTTGGCAACGGTTCCGTAAGTCAGCAGAACTGACATCTCGGGGTCAGCGCGGAAGGCAGCGCGGGTTGTGCTGTCGATCAAGAAGGGGATTTCAGGAAATCTCTCCAGATCGTCCGATGTGCCTTTAATGATCTGACGCGGGGCAAACTTGAATGGATTGTCCTGCGCTGGTCCTGCCATGACGACGACGTCGGCCGTGATCAAATGATCCGCAAGTGAGGCCTCGGGCAGCGTGACGCACACTTGGCATGCCAAAGCCGAACGCGGATCAAATAGTCCAAAACAGAAGATCGAAATAAGTATGAAAACCCTTGAAAAGGCCGGGGGCAGCTTTTTCCAAGATTGGCTACGGTTATGACATGCAGCAGCACGCATCACTCTATTCCTCGACCACGCGCCGCAACCCGTCCAAATCGACTAAGACGGTGCGACCATATTCCAGGCGTATCAGGCCTTCGGTTGCCATTTCCCCCAAATAAACAGAGATCTTGGACAGGGCGATGTTCGACAGGTCCGCAAGTTCCTGCTGGCTGGCAACAACGGTGTCTGTCGGTTCAGCGCCCTGCAAAACGCCACGCCATCCGCCCAATCGCAAAAGCGCGGCAGCGATGCGTTTTCGGGTATTTCGTTGTGCAAGGTCGTTGGCCGCGGACATGGCCAGCAGTTGGTTCATCGAACTGAGGCGGGCAAATGCCTCCCACAGATCAGGGCGCGCATTTGCCAGTGGCCGAAATCGGGAATACGCGATCCTGACCAGTCTGACATCGCCTGCTGCCTTCATCTCAACCAAACCGTCAACATCAAGCAACAACTCTGATTCACCAAACCAGGCACCAGGGTGGTGGATATGACCCAGGACCGGCTCCATTTCTGTCAGTGTGAGACGGACCTGAACCTTTCCCGAAACAGTTCCGTAAAGCGAATTCTGGGGCCCGCCAATTGCGTAAATCGTTTCCTTATCCTTGTACGCAACGATTTCCGAAATCTGCTCGAGTTTTTCTAAGCTTCCTTGAGATACGCCATTTAGCCACGCAGAAGAAAAGACAGGGAAAAATGCATCTTTAGATTTCTTCTTCATCGCAATTACCCCATTTGGGAAGGTATTTTGAAAACTGTTCTGTTAGCTTCGCCCAATAGCGTTTACGTTACAATATCATAATTACCTGATAATAAACAATATTATGGGGGCATTGGAGATGCATTCCGCTCAGTATTCTCGTGGCATTCTATTCCCGACTTCTGCGATCAACTACGCTGCCATAACTTGCATTGCAGGCATAATAGCACATTCGGCTATGGCGCAGGATGCGCCCAATGTTGCGCCAGATCGGGCTGAATATTCACCATACCCGGAACAGAGTTTTCCCAATCAGGTCTTCTTTGGCGACACCCACCTGCACACGTCTTATTCTTGGGATGCCGGGCTGGTTTTTAACAAACTGTCGCCCGCGGACGCCTATAAGTTCGCCAAGGGCGAAACGGTGGTTGCGTCCACCGGTATTCCCGCCAGATTGCAGAGACCACTCGACTGGTTGGTGGTATCCGATCATTCCGACGGTCTTGGCATCGCGCCGCTGCTGACACGCGCTGATCCGACATTGTTGGAAGACCCCCTGGGCGCAGAACTTTACGAACTGGTCAGTCAGAAGACGATTGAGAGCACCCAGGCTGCTTACAACCTTTGGCTCGGCCGCGCGTATGAAGGCACGAACCATCTGGCTTCGGATCAAAATGTGCCCAAGGTTCCGTGGGAAGAGATCATCGATGCCGCTGAAGAGGCCTACGTACCCGGTCATTTTACCGCCTTCATCGGATATGAATGGAGTTCGGCCCCGGACGGCAACAACCTGCACCGCGTCGTTGTTTATAGGGATGGGAAGGTAGAGGCCAACACCCGAATTCCGCTGTCCAATGAGCTCAGCAATGATCCCGAAGCACTATGGGATTGGATGGAGCAATATCAGGTCGAAACTGGCGGCCAACTGCTGGCCATCCCACATAATGGAAACCTGTCCAACGGGTTGATGTTCGACGATAAACGGTTCTCTGGAGAGCCCCTGTCTGCCGAATATGCCGAGCGTCGGCAGCGTCTGGAGCCTCTTTATGAAGTAACTCAAATGAAAGGGGACGGAGAAACCCATCCCGCGCTTTCCCCGAATGACGCGTTTGCCGATTTCGAGACATGGGACAAAGGCAGTTTCGGGACCGAGGTCAAAACCCCCGAAATGCTGCCCCGTGAATATGCGCGCTCCGCCTATCGTTTGGGTCTCCAACATCAGGCCGCGCTTGGCGCGAACCCGTTTAAGTTTGGGATGATCGGGTCCACGGATGCGCACACGTCTCTGTCCACTTCGCGGGAAGAGAACTTCTTTGGCAAGATCACGGCTCTTGAGCCTTCGGCCCATGAGATGCGGTTTAACGAGGCCATCACCGGCCGGCTTGGCGATGAGGCCAACCAGATCAAAGCATGGGAAACCTCGGCCTCGGGCCTCGCCGCTGTCTGGGCTCGTGAAAACACGCGCGAGGCCATCTTTGACGCGATGATGCGGCGTGAAGTCTTTGCGACTACCGGAACACGCATGAGAGTTCGTGTCTTTGCGGGATACGATTTCGTGGAAACCGACCTGCCGCGTTCGGATTTTGACGCCTACGGCTATGAAAACGGCGTGCCTATGGGCGCGGACTTGAATGCATCCGATGATGATCGCGCCCCGCGTTTCATGGTACGGGCATTGCGTGATCCCGACGGTGCAAATCTGGACCGTATCCAAATCGTCAAAGGTTGGATAAACGCGGACGGTTCCACTACCGAACGGGTGTTTGACATCGCCTGTGGTGGCCGTGAGCTGATTGACGGAGCCTGCGACGGTCCGGTGGGCGATACAGTGGATCAGGAAACGGCGACCTGGACCAACGATATCGGTCAGGCCATTCTGGCCGGTTTCTGGGAAGACCCGAATTTCGACCCGGCGCAATCGGCCTTTTACTACGTGCGCGTCTTGGAGATTCCGTCCCCGCGCTGGACCACCTTTGACGCCAAGTTTTTTGGGACTGAACTGCCCGAGGGCGCCCCAATATCGATCCAGGAGCGCGCCTACACTTCGCCCATCTGGTACACGCCATCCTGAGGAATTCACCATGTATTTGAAAGCACTAACTATATCTGCCATGGCGGTCTGCTCAGCAGCCTTCGCGCAGGATGCGCCGCCGTGGAATCCGGGCGACCGTGAGTATTCACCTTATCCTCAACAGGATTTTCCCAATCAGGTGCTGTTTGGCGATACCCATCTGCA
This sequence comes from Ruegeria sp. CDSB117, assembly GCF_059611005.1. NCBI lineage: Bacteria > Pseudomonadati > Pseudomonadota > Alphaproteobacteria > Rhodobacterales > Roseobacteraceae > Ruegeria > Ruegeria sp. CDSB117. The sequence continues at coordinate 146,518 of NZ_JBXWOS010000010.1, read as the reverse complement.
CACCTCCTACTCGCCGGATGCGGGCATGATCGGAAACAACCTGGGTCCCGCCGAGGCGTTCAAATTCGCCAAAGGAGAAGAGGTGGTTTCTTCGATGGGTGTACCTGTTCGTCTCGTGCGCCCGTTGGACTGGCTTGTGATTTCGGACCACGCTGAGGGGCTTGGCGTAGCACCGATGCTGAAACGAGACGACCCTGCTGTTCTGGATACCGAATTTGGTCGGACTTTGCATGGGTATGTCCAGGATGGATCTGCCGAGGCCGCCGGAGAAGCATGGAACCTTTGGGCCGGGTCCCGGTTCGAAGGCAAGAATCCATATTCGAACAACCCTGAATTTTCCCGAGGGCCTTGGGAAGAAACCATTGATGCGGCCGATGCCGCAAATGAGCCGGGACTTTTTTCTGCGATCATTGGGTTCGAATGGTCATCGACACCAAACGGCAACAATATGCACCGCGTGGTTGTCTACAGGGATGGCAAGGATGTCGCTAACAGCCGCGTTCCGCTTTCGTCAGACTCAGGAGTAAACCCCGAAGCTCTGTGGGACTGGATGGAGGCTCTGGAGGTGGAAACCGGTGGGCGGGTTTTGGCAATTCCGCACAACGGCAATCTTTCTAACGGGCTGATGTTCGATGACACCCGGTATGACTCGGATGAACCCATCGACAAAGCCTATGCCGAGCGTCGGGCGCGGTGGGAACCGTTGTACGAAGTAACCCAGATGAAGGGGGATGGCGAAGCGCATCCAATGCTTTCACCAGATGATCCATTTGCTGATTTTGAAACTTGGGATACGGCCAACTTTGGAGCTGATGCCAAAACGCCCGAGATGTTGCCGAATGAGTATGTACGTCCGGCGTTGCGACGCGGTTTGGCTTATGAAGCGCAGTTGGGTGCGAACCCATTCAAATTCGGCATGATTGGATCAACCGACGCACACACGTCACTGCCGACAACGCGCGAAGACAATTTTTTTGGCAAAGTGGCCCAGCTTGAGCCAACGGCTGACCCGGTCCGCTTTGAAGAGACCATCGCAGGAAGGCTGGGCGCTCCTGAAAACGCAATTAAGGCCTGGCAAACCTCAGCGTCTGGATTGGCCGCCGTATGGGCGCGCGAGAATACGCGCGAAGCCATATTTGATGCGATGCAGCGCAAAGAAGTCTATGCAACGTCCGGCACACGCATCCGTGTTCGTGTATTTGCGGGTTACGATTTTGAAGAATCTGACCTCCCTCGGTCAGACTTCGCGGCGCATGGCTACGCCAATGGCGTACCTATGGGGGGTGATCTGGGTAAGAGCGAAAGTCGCGCGCCGCGATTCCTTGTGCGGGCCTTGCGTGACCCGGACGGGGCCAATTTAGACCGCGTTCAGATCATCAAGGGTTGGCTGAACGCAGATGGGACCACATCCGAGAGAGTCTATGACGTTTCTTGCGGAGGCCGCGAAGTGATTGAAGGCAACTGCGACGGTCTGGTCGGCAATACCGTCAATCCCGGGGAGGCCACTTATACCAACGATATCGGTCAGGCCATATTGGGTGGCTTTTGGGAAGACCCGGATTTCGATCCAATGCAAAGTGCGTTCTACTATGTTCGGGTTCTGGAAATACCAACCCCGCGCTGGACGACCTATGACCGCAAGTTCTTTGGCGTCGAACTCCCGGAAGGTGCGCCCGAGTCAATTCAGGATCGGGCCTATACATCGCCCATCTGGTACACGCCGTGATCCGACAGAGCAAACAGCTCGGCAAACGCGTCAAGAAGTTAGAACGAGGTGACAAATGAAGATGTTTTTGCGCGAGATGTGCTCAGCGATGGGTGCTACGGCCATTGCTGCGCTTATAGTTCTGCCGGTAAAACCAGCGATTGCGGTTGAAGGAGGGTTGGGCGCCTATTTTCTGGGAACCAGAGATACGTTTGCCGGTTTCGTGCCCGAGCCAGGATCTTACACAAGCCTGACATTCGACCATCTGGACGGCAGCGTGGACGGCGTTTCGCTTGCAGGGCTTCCGATTGCAGCAGACGCAGACCTCGAGCTCAATCTTTGGCGACTGGGTGTAACTCAGGTTTTCGACGCGCAGCTATTTGGCGGGACCCCTGCCATAAACCTCACTGTTCCATTTCCTGTTGCTGAACTCACGTTCACAGCGATCCGCCCTCCTCTGCAGGGCGCTATGATCGACGACACGCTCTCCAGCTTCGGGGACATCAGCCTGACCGGTTTGGTGGGTTGGCACCGCGGTAATCTGCATTACAGTACGGGCCTGACCGTTTATGCCCCGACTGGCGAATACAATACCGCATCTATTAACATTCAGCAGCGCAGCGTCCAAGTATTGAATGCAGGCAAGAATGTCTGGTCTTTCCAGCCCTTCTTTGCCGCGACCTGGTTCGTTCCGGAACGTGGTTTTGAGGTTTCAGGCGCGGCCAGCCTGTTGTTCAGCGAAGAAAACGATGCGACCGATTATCAGACTGCTCCTGCATTTCAATTAGAAGGAGCCGTTGTGCAACGCTTCCGTTCGGGCTGGGGGGTTGGCCTTGCCGGGTACACTTACCATCAGCTTGAAGATGACAGTGGTGCAGGCGCCGAGCTCACCCGGATCGCCCTGGGGGCCAGCAGCCTGCGGGCTCAGGTCAGCGGTATTGGCCCGCTTGTCACCTATGATGGCGGAACTTTGCTGGGAGCCGACGCTTCCCTAAAGCTCAAATATACACATGAGTTTGCAGCAAAACGGCGGTTCGAAAGCGATATCCTGACGGCCGTGATCTCTCTGTCTTTCTGAAATTGAAATCGCGGTGTTAAACGTGTCAAAGAAAATTTACCTGTCGTGTTTGGTGGCTGCTCTTTTGGTCCCTTCAGGTGTTCAGGCGCAGGACAATTCGGAATCGCTGCAATCGGCTGCCAATGACCCGACTGCTTCGATCATGTCATTCCAGCTGCAGGGATTTCATTCGTTCAATCTGCACAACTCGCCCGAAGACAGCAGTTTGTTGCAATTTCGCGCCGCGATCCCGTTCACGCTGGGGCAAACCAACCACATTGCGCGGCTTACGCTGCCTTATGTGACGGACAGTGCCACCGGGCAGTCGGGACTGAGTGACACCACACTGTTTGACCTTGTGACGTTTGATCGACAATGGGGTCGTTTCGGTGTAGGTGCCATAGCCCTGTTACCAACAGGTGAGGACGGGCTGAGCGCGGAGAAATGGGCATTGGGTCCAGCGGCCGGTTTTGCAAAGCAGGAAAAGTGGGGGCTTTGGGGCCTATTCAACCAGAACTTGTTCACGGTCGCCGGGGATGACAACCGGCCTGATGTCAACTTGTCTACGGTCCAGCCTGTCTTCAACTACAACCTCGGCAATGGCTGGTCCGCCGGAACATCAGAGATGGTTTTTGTCTACGACTGGGAGGCCAGCGCTTTCAGCAGCCTGCCTCTGGGGGTCAAGGTGTCCAAGTTGGTCCGCGGCAACGGATTACCGTGGCAGTGGTCCTTGTCCTACGAGCACAACTTTTACGATGACGTGGTTTCGGCGGCCGACACGGTGAGCTTTACGCTGAAACTGTTGGTGCCCAAGGGCGGTTAAGGAAATGGGCGAAGAGCTGATGAATGTGAGCTGGCGAACGACAGATCCTCCACAAATGATGGAATCTTCGACAAGAAAAAAGAGCCTGTTCCGCCGGATTATCACGGAACCTTTTGTCCTTTTTTCGCTTCTCAGCATAGCGATCTTTAGCTGGTTCAAACTTGTCCAACCAGACGAGTGGTCCATTGATCCTGACGCGCGGGTTATCATCATTGATCAAAGGCAGGTCGATGTTCTGGCTGGTCAGTTCGAAGACACGTGGCGGCGCCCTCCGACAGCTGACGAGTTGGGAAAGCTGAAAGAGGATTGGCTGAACCGCGAAGTGCTGGTGCGCGAAGCGTTAGCGCTGGGGTTGGATGGAAATGATGAGATCATTCGCAACCGCCTAGTACAGAAGATGAACTTTCTTCTGACCTCGGAGGCAGGCGCGGCCCGGCCTGAAGATGAGGTGCTGCAAACTTACCTGTCCGACAATGCCGAGACATTCACGACCCCCGCGCAGCTTGCAGTCAGCCTTGTTTATCTCGGGCAATACCCCAGCGACAGGTTTATCGACCAGACGCAGGCGCGTTTGGCTGCAGGGGAAGATCACCGCCAGTTGGGTCAGGCGTCATTGCTTCCGACAGGATTTGATCTGAGCATCCGAGCTTCGGTTGATGGAAACTTCGGAACGGGTTTCTTCGACCAGTTGCACCCCCTGCCACTGAGTGAATGGAGCGGTCCTGTTCAGTCTTCCTTCGGGCTTCACATGGTTCGGCTCGACAACAGGTGGGACGCCGTCTTGCCGCCGTTTGGCGCGATCCGAGATCGCGTTTTGGCTGCTTGGCGCGAAAAGCACGCTGAACGGGCGACAGAGACTTTTTTAGAAAATCTGCGATCCACCTATGTGATCCAAGACCTCGGAGAAGCTGACCTGTCTGCGGGAGAGTCATGAAGCGTCTTCTGCTCTTGATTGCGATGATGGCGGGGCTGCTGGTGCCCGCCTTTGTGCAAGCCCATGCATTGGAGCCCGGCTATCTGGAAATCTCGCAGGAGACCGAAAGCGATTGGTACGTCTTCTGGCGCATGCCCGATGTTCGGGGGGCACCGATGGATATCGACGTCGCGCTGCCCCAGAGCTGCTCATCGCCCGCATTCGACGCTCCGGTCTTTGACGGCCGCGCCTGGACGCAGGTCTGGCGCATGGCCTGCGCCGAAGACCTGCGCGGCAATACGATCCGGATTGACAGGCTGGAGACGCAAAGAACGGATGTTTTGGTGCGGGTGGGTTATCTGGACACGGTGAGCATGGCTACCTTCCGCCTGACGCCAGATGCGCCCGCCGTCGCGCTGCCCGCGCAGCAAGGGTTGGCTCAGACGCTGTGGCAATACGGCGTGTTGGGGTTTGAACATATCCTCGAAGGCTGGGATCATCTGCTGTTTGTCTTTGCTCTGCTGGTGCTGATCCGCAATCTGCGCCAGCTGATCTGGGCCGTGACCGCATTTACCGTCGCGCATTCGATCACGCTGGGCTTGGCCACTTTTGGCGTGTTGAACGTACCGGGCCCGCCCGTTGAGGCTATAATCGCGCTGTCGATCGTCTTTCTCGCGACCGAAGTGCTGCGGTCGGAGGACAAACCAAAGACGCTGGCCAGCCGTTTCCCCTGGGTGATTTCCTTTGGGTTCGGCCTGCTGCACGGCCTGGGATTTGCTGGAGCGCTGGCCGAGATTGGTCTGCCTGAACAGGACATCCCAGCGGCTTTACTGGCCTTCAACCTCGGCGTTGAGGCAGGGCAACTGGCCTTCATCTTTGCGGTATTGGGCGTGTTCCTGACACTGAAAAAAACACTGCAAATTGTCTGGGGGTGGTCGGTAGCACAAGTGCCGTCGCGCCAATTCCTCGGATATCCCATCGGATGTGTTGCCGCGTTCTGGTTGGCCGAGCGGCTGGCCGGATTTTGAACAAAAAAGGAAGGAGAAGGGACAATGATGAAAGCACTTGGAGGCATGACGCTGCTCGCCGTGGTCGCGCTTGCTGGCTGTGACGTGGTGGACCCGGATTGCACACCGGAAAAGGCCGCGAAACGTCAGGTCCAACAGGCGACTATCGGCGTCAGCAACCGGTGTACACCGGCTGAGACTGCACGCGATACAGCAGGGATCGACGGTTGAAGAATTCGGAAGCGCCAAAGTCCTGAGCGCAATTTGAGTGGTGGCGAAGTGACACCCGATATCGTCCATTAGGATCGGCGGTCACTGCTTCAGACTTTGGAACTCCGGATCGGTTCCCCGTTCAAACCTCGTAGATCGGGGAGCCGTCAGAAGTTAGTTTTAAACTCCCGAATGGGTTGGCGGCCACATGCGCTGGAAAGGACGACGCACAAGCAAAAACATCGACGACCGACGCCACACATCACGTGGGGCGTCTCGTGCCGGTATGGGCGGCGCCGGATTGATTGTGGTCCTGGTGATCGGCCTGTTTTTTGGTGTAGATATCACGCCGTTTCTGAGTGGCGGGGGTCAGGTTGCTCCTCCGCAAGCAAATGCGCCTGTTCAGATTAACGATGAAACAGAGGAGTTTGTGGCCGTCGTCCTTGCAGACACCGAAGTTATATGGGGTGAAATATTCAGAGACTCGGGCATTCAATACACACCGCCGGTGTTGGTCCTGTTTGCAGACCGCACCCATTCAGCCTGCGGGCGGGCCATGTCCGCGACCGGCCCGTTCTATTGCCCGGTTGATCAGCGCGTTTATCTGGATACGTCCTTCTTTCAGGTCATGGAGCAACGACTGGGCGCGCGCGGTGATTTTGCCAAAGCCTATGTCATTGCCCATGAGGTGGCCCATCATGTGCAACACAGCCTGGGGATTTTAGATCAGGTGAACCGAGCCAAACGACAGTCCAGCCAAGCGGATGCGAATGCCCTGTCTGTTCGTGCCGAACTTCAGGCGGATTGCTATTCCGGTGTCTGGGCAGGGGCCATGGATCAACGCTTTGGGGTGCTGGAACCCGGTGACATCGAAGAAGCGCTCAACACGGCTGCTGCCATCGGGGATGACGCACTGCAACGCGCTCAACAAGGCGTGGTGGTCCCAGACAGCTTTACCCACGGCACCAGCGAACAGAGGCAAAACTGGTTCTACAGGGGCTACAAATCCGGAAACCCCAATAGCTGCGACACCTTCGCGGCAAGACAACTCTGACCTTCAAAGGAAACGAATGAAATCCAGACTGATAGCAGCTGTCTGCACGACATTGGCGCCTGCATTGGGATCAGTTGCAGCGCTGTCTATTTCCGGCGCGCTGGAAAGGACAACCTGATCGCACGCGGTTGGATCGTGGAAGAGACGGGTCCTATCACCGCGGATGGCTTCCCGCTGCGATGATCAAGGCAACAAGGTTTGAGTCCTGCCAAAAGCGCCCTTGGGTTATTCAAACAAAGACCCCCGGATATGGTCCCCACCACTCATCTGATTGTGGAGGTACTCGTTCCAGTAAGGCGTCCATGACACCAACGCCTTTCCGGTTCCTTCAAACAACCGCAGCCGGGTTTGGCCGGAAATCAGGTTCCGGGGAAACCGCGCCGACCGGACAGACCGAAACCGCAGCCCTGATGTGCGGCCCAGAACGAGGCGACCCTGCACCTTGAGTTCTCCATCTGTTACCGAAATCTCCTCCACCGGACCCGGCGCGTTGATCGCTACTTTGCCGGCACCGCGCAATGTTGTTTTCCAGGCGATCAGGCCATCACCGGCCCACCAACTGGCCAGCATCGGGTCGCGATGCAGGCCAAGCTTTACCGATCCTTCACTCGCCCAGTACTCGCCGGGTTCCAGAATCCATTTCTCGTCAGGATGAACGTCGAACACGTGAAACCCGGCAAGCGATGGCTGCAAATGGATCGTTCCGGTCCCGCTGTAATATGGCCTGATCCGGGATTCACGGGCGAAGATGTTGCGAAAGATATCGCCCACCCCGGGCAATCTGGGTGTAAAGGATATGTCACCGCGAAAGTTTGACAACGCGCCCCGGGCGGCCTGAACCGTCTCCTCATCCAGATGCATGCGCAACTGGCGCATCCCCTCAACATTTGTAACGTCGAATTTGGCCATATCAGAACCTTTCGCCCGGGGGTTCATCCCAGACCATCAGGCGACTCCAGAGAAGCTTGAAGGGTTCAGGTTGCAGCGCAGCGCCACCGCGTAAGGGTCGATCAAGCGTCACGATTACGAACAGGATAACACCCAGAAAAACCGCCGTGATGCTACCCAAGACAAGGTGCTGTCGGATCCTGATCCGAAACATGGTCATCAACAGGATGCTGATCCCGGCGCCAACCAGCACAGCTTGCCAAAGCACGTCGGGAATGGCGGTTCCAACACCAGCCAGTCTCAACTGCCGTGCATCGGAAAAATCCTGAAAGGATGACACAACTTCGGTGTGAACGATTTGCTCAGCCCCGGTTTCGGGGGAATACTCGGCCAGCTTTCGGCGAATGGCTTCTGCGCGATTGTATCCACCGTTCAGAATCTCACCCTCTTGGTGGGCCGGCCACTCGCTATGGATGGTGTAGAGGACATAGTCCCGCATGATCAGCTTCACTTCGCTGCGGTAGGGTTCGGCATAGACGTTCAGCTGCGCATAAAGCGATCCGAGGGATGTTGCCTCAAGCAGAATGCTTTCTTTGGTACGTTCGGAATTCTGGTAAGCTGCGACCGTCAATAGACCCAGCAAAAGGCCGTAAAACAAGCTGAATCCGGACGTCACATAGTTTATTGATGAGTTGAAATCGGGCCCCGTTCCGAGAAGAATACGAAGAATGGGTTTGACGATAAACAACCCGACTACAACCGCAGCAAGAGCGATCAAAACAAACCATATAGCCAAGCTTTGGGTCGGGATGTCATAAATGAAATCAGGCATATCTCTGCCACTTGTTAATACCTTAGAAATAGTACGATTGGTTGGAACAATGACAAAACGATTATTCGGCGTTTTCCTTGGTATTTCCCTTTTTTTTCCGGGATTTTTGACCGCTCAGGAGGTCAAGGTCTTCAGCATTGGATCAGGGAATGTTGCGGGCAATTATTTCCCTGTTGCCAGTGCGATCTGCGATGCCTTCAACGCGCGCGACGACTCGTTGCGAAGATGCAGTCCAGAGCCTACTCCGGGCAGCGTTTACAACCTGAAATTGATGCAATCTGGTGAGCTGGATTTTGCGATCGCACAGTCCGACTGGCAGCAGGCTGCGTTCGAAGGCACGACCCTTTTCGCAAAATATGGCGCAATGGACGACCTACGCGTCGTCACCCCCTTGTTCAAAGAGGCGGTAACGATCCTGGCAGCCCCAAACTCAGGTATCCGAACAATTCGTGATTTGCGCGATAAGGCTGTGGACATCGGGCGGTCTGCGTCCGGCAGGAACGCGTCTATTCGAAGTTTCCTTGACCAAATGGGGCTCGGGCTGGATTTGTTTGGCACGACCTACGAACTGGAGCCGTCCAATGCACTGCAAGAGCTTTGCGAGGGGCGCATTGATGCGAGTATCTTTGTGATGGGGCACCCCAACCAACTGATCCAACAGGCATTAGACAGGTGTGAGGCGACAATAGTATCTGTCGCGGGCCCCAGCATTACAGAGTTCCTCAATCAAAACCCGGTATACCAAGCGGCCGAGATTGACATGGAACCTTATGGACAACCGGGTCGACAGATCACTACGATTTCCGTCGTCGCCGCTCTTGTGGCACGCGATGGGGTTGAAATCAGCCTTGTCGCCGATCTGGCGGATGCGATCGAAGATGCACATCAGAAACTGACCGCTGATCTTCCTGTATTGGACGTAGCCATTTTAAAAAATCCAGAGGTTCTGAACATGCCTGTACCTGATCATCCGGGGGTTTCTTTGGTTCAGAACTAAGTTATTGGAGTCGCAGCATTTAAGCTTCGGCACCCGGTACTGCGGCGAGTACAATTAACAAGTATGAGGCACCTGTATTTTTATGAGCAAATCGAAATGTTTCGGATGCCTGACGACTGCGATCATGGCGGTCATCTGCGCATTTTCGGTGCCGAGCGCGAATGCAGGCAATGACGAGGAAAAACTGGTGTTTGAGATTGCCGCCGATAGAGTGCCGTGCGTCGGAGTTGCGCCCATGCGGTGTCTGGTGATCAATGGCGATTTTTTCTATGAGAGCATAGTCGGATACAGACATATCGATGGACAGGCCGCGAAAATTTGCGTTTTGCGCACCAAGAGACCCGAGCCAATACCCGCCGATCTCGGAGCGTTCGTATTCACGCGCGTACCCTGCGAAGACTGAAGCGCCCATGGTAGCATTGGTCCTTCGCATCGCAACCAGTCGTGATCGATGGGCTGTACCACTTTCGGAAGTTCAGTTTGGCCATGAACGGTTCCAAGCTAACAACCATCCCAAAACTTGACGCTGCAATTGCCACCCGAAGACGGGTAGCTCGCTGCGCTTCCAAAATCTCGCACCGCGAGAGCGAGGGTTTTCTGCCTCAGCAATAGTGGCAAGAGACAAAGGCGGCTTCGTACCGAACTCCTGACCCTCAACTGCTTTGAGTTTCGCGTTTGCGGCGAATGGCGGCAATGCGGGCTGCGGCTGCAGCATCCTTTGACCAGGTTCAAGGTCGGCTCTGGGCCGTCCCTACCTGTGGGGCAAAGGCACCAGACGGCAAGATGCTGCGGATGCTCCGACGGCGGCTGCGAGCCCAATCTACCGATGCTGCAGCTAGTTCGAATGGGCGTGATGAGCACAGAACGGACGTCCCCGGGTTTGATCACTCCTCCTGCCGACTCCTGAGAAGAGGCAATAATACACACGCATAAGCCACCTATGGATTTACATCTAAGAAGCTTTCGTTGGAACGGAGGTCACTAAATTCGAGCCTGGCTTCAATTCTCCACCTGTAAACAATTGTACATGATCCAAAATTCTTTTCAGTTTTTTGCCATTAGGCCTGTCGGTACAAATCATCACTACAAACAAGGCGAATTTTGGCTTGGAGCGTTTCTCTGCCCCTGTTTCGCCGATGACAAGGAGGAAAGAAATGTTCAAGATTTCAGCGGGTCTCGGGTGCGTATTTGCTGCGGCAATCACCGCTTCGGCGGCCCAGGCAAACGAATGCGGTGAAGTATCACTGATGCAGGCCGATTGGGGGTCAGCGCAAATTGTGACCGCGGTCTCGAAGTTTCTGATGGAGCAAGGCTATGGTTGCGAAGTGACCACGGTTCCGCTCTCGAGCAACCCTGCGCTGGCATCCGTTTCCGAGACAGGAGAGCCCGATATTCTGACTGAAATCTGGACAAACGGCGCGCCGGCTTACCAAGGGCTGGTTGACTCAGGTGCAATCATTCCTGTGACCGAAGTTCTGTCAGATGGCGGTGTCGAAGGGTTCTTTGTTCCGAACTACCTTGTGGAGGAGCATCCGGAACTGGCAACAATTGAAGGCATCGCAGCCAACCCCGAACTCGTCGGAAATCGCTTTCACAACTGCCCCGAGGGATGGACCTGTCTAAATGTCAGCACCAACCTGATGAAGGCAGGCGGGCTGATTGATGCAGGCATTGAAAACTTCGTGCATGGATCAGGCGAAACCCTTGCGGCTTCGATCGCTGCCGCCTACGAAAACAAAGAGCCATGGTTCGGCTTTTATTGGGCACCGACATCGGTACTGGGCAAATACCCGATGACCCTGGTCGATATGGGCCCCCATGACCCTGAAAAGCACGCCTGCAACATCACAGCGGAATGCGCGACGCCAGAAATGAGCGCCTTCCCCCGCAGTGAAGTCGTTACAGTTCTGTCGAAAGAATTCATGGCCGAAAACGCAGCAGTGTCTGACCTGATGACAAATCTGTCCTTCACCAACGCACAGATGGGCGAAACGCTGGCATGGGTCGAGGACAACAATGCCTCCTACGATGAAGGTGCGGTGCACTTTCTGACGACCTACAAGGATGTCTGGGGAGCGTGGCTTAACGATGCTGCGCGCGACAAACTTTCCGCATTGCTGCAGTAAACTGCATGGACAGGGGCATCCTCAGCGATGCCCCTAACGCACTGAAGTAGATCGGAAAGTGGGATAAATGGCCTTCTATGACAAGTTGTTCAGCGCATTGGGTTTGAGCGAATGGTGTGGCACGTCAGATGACAAAGCGCCTCTTTCGCTGGCGGACCTTGCGGCGCAAGCAGGAGGAGAAGAGGCCTCTGGGCCGCTCATTCCAATTCCCTCATTTGATAATCTGCACGAAAGCTGCAACCGCATATGGCAGTCGCGCGATGTAACCAACGGGATCGAAGAAGGGTTTCTGGCAGCCAAACCGGTCCTGAAAACCGTTCTGGACCCGATCACACAGCCATTGAGCTGGATATTGGATGGCGCACTTTGGCTGTTTGAAGCGACGCCATGGTTCATCATGGTCCCGCTTCTGGTGGCGATTTCCTGGTACGCGTCACGTTCGCGCCCTGTGACGATCTTCGTGGCCGCCTCGATTATGATGCTGGCCCTCGTAGACCACTACGATGTGGCGATGCAAACCCTGTCGATCGTCTTTGTGTGTACGACGATTTCGGTGCTGTTCGGTGTGCCCATTGGAATTGCCATGTCGAAATCCGACCAACTGCAAAAAGGCGTCGTTCCGTTGCTCGACCTGCTGCAGACCCTGCCGACATTCGTGTACCTGATCCCTCTGATTTTCTTGTTCTCGGTCACGGAATCCAAACTGTACGGGATTGCGATCATCCTTTACGCGATTGTCCCGGTGATCCGCCTGACCGATCTGGGCATCCGGCTTGTCGACAGGGATGTGATCGAAGCGGCCAATGCCTTTGGCATGAATGACCGCCAGAAACTGATGCGAGTACAATTGCCGCTGGCGTTGCCGAACATCATGGCCGGGATCAACCAGACCATCATGATGAGCCTTGCCATGGTCGTGATCGCCTCTCTTGTTTCGGCCCCTGGCCTTGGCGTGAACGTGTTGCGCGGTATCCGAAACCTTGAACTGGGTGTGGGCATCGTTGCGGGTATCGGCATTGTTCTGCTGGCCGTGATCCTTGACCGCGTGTCAAAGGCAGCTCTCACACGGGTCGATAAGACCCAAGTCAAACATTAAGGAGCCGGTTCAATGACACAGCCAATGGTCCGCCTGTCCGGGCTCTATAAAATCTTTGGCGCCCGCGACAAGGACGTGTTGCACCATGTCCAGGATGGCATGGGCAAGGAAGAATTGCTGGCGCAGCACGGGCACGTGTTGGGGCTCAACAACATCAACATCGATATGCAGGCGGGGGAAATCACAGTGGTCATGGGCCTGTCCGGCTCTGGGAAATCTACTCTGATCCGCCACTTGAACCGTTTGATCGAACCCACTGCGGGCGAGATCATCGTGCAGGGTGAGGACGTGATGCAACTGTCCGAGGACGGGTTGCGCCATGCTCGACAGGAAAAGATGTCGATGGTGTTCCAGAAGTTCGCGCTTTTGCCGCACAAAACCGTGCTGAAGAACGCAGGCATGCCGCTCTCGGTGCGCGGCGAGGACGAGACGACTTGCGACCGTGAAGCCGCAAAATGGCTGGAACGCGTGGGTCTTAGCGGGTTCGAGAACCATTATCCAGCGCAATTGTCCGGTGGGATGCAACAGCGTGTGGGCATTGCCCGGGCGCTGACCGCGAACACACCGATCATGCTGATGGACGAGGCTTTCTCGGCTCTTGACCCACTGATCCGAACAGACATGCAGGATCTGCTGCTCGAGCTGCAAAAAGAGCTGCACAAGACCATCATCTTCATCACTCACGATCTAGATGAGGCGTTGAAGCTGGCCGATCACCTTGTGATCCTTAAAGACGGCTTTGTCGTGCAGCAGGGCGAGCCGCAGCATATTCTGTTGAACCCCAACGATCCTTACATCGAAGACTTCGTGAGCGACATCAACCGAGCACGGGTTCTGCGGGTCCGCTCGATTATGACCCCGCTTGTCGGTGGCCAAGTGCCAGAAGATGCCCATGGCGAAGTGGACGTGAACGACACGCTCGAAAGCATGATCGCGCGGTCCGGCGGGGATACGTCACACGCCTATGTTGTCAAGGATGGGGAGAAGACAGTCGGCTCACTGGATATGACTGAACTGGTTCGCGCACTCGTCCCTCGCGTCGCATCCGAAGCAGGCGCACGTCAGTCCTGACGCGCGCTGACGACAAAGCTGGAATTCATCAGATCAGGCCCGAAATAGCCGCATGGTTGGGTCGGCTTCGATCTGTTCGAACAGCCAGTCAACAAACGTATCGAGCTTTGGGTTGGGTGCACGTTCTTTTTGCGTCGCCAGATACCAGCTGCCTGGCTCGGGCACCGAAATATCAAACGGTTTGACCAGGCGCTCCCTTTCAAGGTCACGCGTGCAAAACGGTGCTCTTGCGACGCTGATACCGTGATTTTTTAGAACAGCTTCACGGACCAGCGGGTAATTGTCGAAAACAGAGCCAAATTTCATCGTTTCGCGATCTAAGCCCGCCGCATCCAACCAGCAGTCCCAGTCATCCGGCTCATTCCATGTGTTTGGGACACTCAGCAACAGGAAATTTCTTAGCTCTTCCAGCGGCATTCCACCGCTTGCGGTTTTCAAGGCCTCCGGAGCACATACCGGGTAGATATCCGTTTCGAACAAGGGGCTATAGTCAAACCGTTTGTCAAATGGTGGCGCGTTGAACACGCCCACATCGAACCGGTGCATGTCATAATCACCGTCTTCAAAAGTAGAGACGATGCGCACGCGTGTGTCCGGATTATCCTGAAGAAAGTCTGCCAATCTGGGCTGTAACCACATTGTATTGAAACTTGCGTAGGACTGAACGAGCAACACGTCCGGTTCCTCAGGTGTCTGGATGCGCCGAGTGGCTTTGATGATTCCCTGAATGTGTTCGCGTATTGGCGGGTAATATTGCTCGCCAGCCGGTGTTAGCTCGACCGAACGGCTTGTGCGTTCCAGTAGTTTAACACCGATTGTTGTTTCTAATGCTTTGACCTGGTGGCTGACTGCCGCATGCGTCACACAAATCTCGTCAGCGGCCTTTCGGAAACTCTTGTGACGCGCCACCGCCTCAAAAGCGCGCAGTGAAACCAGCGTGGGCATGTGAGTGGTCATTGCTGCATCTCCTCGATGAAATCAATTCTGCTTACCCTCAAGCAGAGTTATCCGACGACGGGCGCGAACATAGCAGGGTATTGATACTCTTTTTCATAACCTGTCAGGGGGTAGCACGCAATTCGCGGTGCGATGTGATCGGTTAGAATTTCTTGATGAAAGGAAATTTCTTTCAATTCTTCCACGGGGTGAGAAATGCCAGATTAACAGATAGAGATGTTATGGGATTCCACCTTCATGCCACCACTTTCACCCTCGCCAAATGCATATGGCTATCCGTTGCTGATTAAACACTTGCTGGCCGGATCCCAGCTCGCGTCAGCCAGCCAAGAGATCGTCAGCGGCACCGAAATGCGGTTGAGCTATGCGGACTTGGGCAAACGCGTGCGCCAACTTGCCAATTCTTTAAAGGCGAGCGGGATACATGAGGGTATGCGCGTTGGTGTCATGGATTGGGATACGCACCGTTATCTTGAGTGTTTTTTCGCGATCCCGATGATGGGCGGGTCCCTTTTCACGATCAACGTGCGTCTGTCTCCTGCTCAGGTTCTTTATACGATCAACCATGGACAACCGGATCTGATCATCGTGCACCGCGATTTCATGCCGCTCATTGAGGGTATCAAATCGGGCTTTGATCGGGACATCACCATCGTGCCGATTGGAGACGGAGAAGGATATGAAGAGTGGATAGGCAAAGCCCCAGGCAGCTTTGACTTCCCGGACTTCGATGAAAACCAAACGGCAACCTTGTTTTATACAACCGGGACCACCGGCAATCCCAAGGGGGTGAGCTATTCACATCGGCAGTTGGTCCTTCACACATTGAGCTTGATCGCAGGTTTCGGCGCATGGCCCGGGAATGCCGGATTTCATCGCGGCGACGTCTACATGCCGCTGACGCCCTTGTTTCACGTCCACGGCTGGGGATTTCCATATGCCGCAACGATGCTGGGGCTGCGTCAGGTCTATCCCGGTCGATATGACCCTGACACAATCTTGCGATTGATTGCAGACGAAAACGTCACCTTTTCACACTGCGTGCCCACGGTTCTGTCAATGGTGCTCGACCATCCGGGCTGCCCACAAATTGACCTGGACAGATGGAAAGTGATCATTGGCGGGGCCGCTTTGCCGCGAGGCCTGCAGGACCGCGCCGCGGCGGCAGGCATATCCTTACATGCGGCCTATGGGATGTCCGAAACCTGTCCGTTTCTGACGGTGGCCGATTTGTCCAGCAATGACCCCGAGATGCAGGCGCAAACCGGCTTTCCCGGCCCTCTTGTCGACCTTCGTGTTGTGACACCGGATATGCAGGACGTCCCACATGACGGCGAAACAACCGGCGAAGTTGTTGCTCGGGCTCCCTGGTTGACACAAGGCTATCTGGATAATGCGCAAGCCTCGGATGAGCTTTGGGACGGTGGGTATCTGCATACCGGGGATGTTGGGTATATCCGCGAGAATGGATCGTTGCAGATTACTGACCGCCTCAAGGATGTGATTAAGACCGGCGGCGAATGGATATCCTCACTGGCACTGGAAAACATAGCATCGTCTTGCAGCGGCGTTGAGGACGTCGCAGCAATCGGGCTGCCGCACGCGAAATGGGGCGAAAGGCCAGTGTTGGTCGCTCAAGCCGCAAAGGATGCCGACCCGGATCTTGTGCGCTTGAGAGTCATGGAAGAAATCCAGTCGTGGGTTGACGCAGGCGAGATCTCAAAATGGGCAGTTCCAGACGAATTAATCTTTGTCGACCGCCTACCTAAAACCAGCGTCGGCAAGCTCGACAAGAAACTCGTGCGGCAAGATATTTCAACGCGCTCGGACCTAAAATCATGACAGACAAACAACGTCGTATTCAGGCGCTTATTCAATCGATTGTCACCTATCTGCAGGCTCACAGAGCTGCCACGCGCGGCGTTGATCTGACGTTGGACAAGCTGGCAGCCATGGATCTGTCCGATGAGAAGCTCATTGACTTACCTCCCCAAGGAACCCGGCATGATGAGGTTCTGAAGAACGCTGTCGCCGGGATTGCAGCCCCGGAATTGCAGGAAATCGCAGGCTGTCTGAAAGCGGCCAAGGATGATCTGATCTGGCGCGAAGACAACGCCCAATTCTATCCCCCCGGTGCCGATTTGGGAGAGGGATACACAAGGTGCAACCTGCATACTCTGCTGATCGGGCCGGATGCATGTGGATATCACCATCTCGATTTCAACCTTGGCATTTTCATGCTGGGACCAAGGACGCTGTATCGCGACCACAACCACGACGCGCCAGAACTGTACCTGAACCTTTCCGAGAAATCTGGTTGGCGGTTTGGCACCCGTGACTGGCAGGATTATCCGGCTGGATCACTTATCTGGAACGCGGCGGGCGATCCCCACGCCACCCGGGTCTATGACCAGCCATTCATCTCCGTCTTTGTCTGGCTCGAGAACGTGAATTCACCCTGCAATGTAATCCACTTCGACGATTGGGCAGAGATCGAACAAGATCTTGCCAAACAGTCCAATTGAGGTTTCCAAACATGATTTCCATTAAACATACCGAGGGTGTCGCTTTCATTGAGCTGAATGCCCCGCCAGTGAACGCTCTTGGTCTCAAGATGCGACTGGCGCTTTCCTCGGCCATCCACGAGTTGGACGCCGATGAACAGGTCAAAGCCATCGTTCTATGTTCGGCTCTGCCGCTCTTTTGCGGCGGCGCTGACATCGTCGAGTTCCGTACCGGGGCAGTTTGGGACAAGCCGGACTTGCCAGACCTGTGTGAAACGATTGAAACCAGCAAGAAACCCATTATCGTCGCGATAGCAGGTCCCGCGATGGGTGGTGCGCTGGAGATCGCGCTTGCCTGTGATTACCGTGTCGCCACGCCGGATGCCGTGATGGGCCTACCTGAGATCAAACTGGGGCTGCTGCCTGGTGCCGGAGGCACCCAGCGACTACCCCGGATTGCCGGGCTGGAAGCGGCAACGCAAATGATCCTCTCGGGTGATCCCGTGAAAGGCGAATATGCCCTGTCTTGTGGGCTGGTCGACGCACTATTTGAGAACGACCAGGATTTTCGCGCGCATGTTTTGGGTTTCGCCACCCGTGTCAGCCATGAGGGCGATCCGAAACGCGGTTGCATGGATATGACCGTCACACACCCTGATCCGAAGGGATATCTGACGGGTTTCCGAGACCAGATAGCGCACACGTCCAAAAACCTTGTCGCCCCTGAACGCTGCTTGGTATCCATCGAGGCCGCGTGCGAATTGCCGCTGGCCGAGGGGTTGGCACAAGAGAAGGCAGGTTTCGCTGAACTGCTCGACACACCTCAATCGCGCGCGGGGCGGCATCTGTTCTTCGCAGAGCGTGAATGCACCAAGGTTCCCGGCGTTACCCGTGCTGACCAACCACGTAGCATTTCATCGGTCGCCGTGATCGGTGCCGGAACGATGGGGCGCGGCATTGCCATCGCCTTTCTGCAGGCGGGATATCCGGTCACGCTTCTGGAAACCACACAAACTGCGCTGGAACAGGGGCTGGAAAAGGTCCGGGAGCATTTCCAACGTGCGGCTCAAAAAGGGCGGCTCAGTGCCGATCGGGCAGAGGCAATCGCCGCCAACGCCACCGGGACGCTCAGCTATGCAGACCTTGCGAAGGCTGACCTGATCATTGAAGCGGCGTTTGAAAGCATGAATGTCAAACACCAAATTTTCGCGAGCCTAGACCAGCACGCCAAACCTGGCGCGATACTGGCCTCAAACACATCGACATTGGATCTTGATGAAATCGCCGCGGTCACGTCCCGCCCGGAGGATGTGATTGGTCTCCATTTCTTCAGCCCGGCCAATGTCATGCGCTTGCTGGAGGTGGTGCGCGGCGCCAAGACCGCTCCCGATGTCATTGCAACGGCAATCACGGTCGCAAAGAAGATCCGGAAGCTCCCTGTCACGGTTGGCGTGTGCTACGGCTTTGTTGGAAACCGGATGCTGGAACCATACTTCCGCGAAGGATCTCGTCTGCTTCTTGAGGGGGTGACGCCGAAACAGGTGGATGACGTCCTTGAAGGCTTCGGCATGGCCATGGGCATTCATGCGATGGCAGATCTGGCCGGAGTCGATGTGGGCGCACGCGTGCGTCAGGAACGGCGTAGTGAAATCGCGCATGACCCGACATACCAGGCTGTGCAGGACAGGTTGTTTGAACTGGGCCGACTGGGTCAGAAAACCGGGCGTGGAAGCTATGTCTACGAGGGACGGACACGGGTCGAAGACCCTGAGATAGTTCAAATCAGTTCCGATCTGGCGGACCTGCATGGTGTGAAGCGCAGGGACATCGACGATCAGGAAATCCTTGAACGGTGTCTGTTTCCCCTGATCAACGAGGGCTTCTTGATCCTTGAAGAGGGCATTGCAACGCGCCCGGGTGATTGCGACCTGATCTGGACCAACGGCTATGGCTTTCCGAACTGGCGCGGCGGCCCAATGCACTATGCCGACGAGTTTGGATTAAGCCAGATTCTGGAACGCATGAACCACTATCGGCAGTCGCTTGGTGCCTATGGTGAGATGTGGTTCACGCCTGCGCCTTTGCTGGAAGAACTCGCAACCTCGGGCGTGACACTTACCGCGTATTTTGATGCCAAAAAGGAAAAATCATGAGAGAAGCCGTTGTCGTCTCAACCGCCCGAACCCCGATTGGGGTTGCCTTCAAGGGTGCGCTGAACAACATCAAATCCCCTACCATGATGGGGCACGCCATTCAGCACGCTGTTGAACGTGCAGGCGTGGACCCCGGTTCGATCGAAGATGTCGTCATCGGATCGGTCCTTACGGCGGGGACAGCAGGCATGAATGTCGCTCGTTTGTCGGCGCTGGCGGCGGGCCTTCCCAATACGGTGGCAGGACAGACGATCGACAGGCAATGTTCATCGGGATTGATGGCCATTGCGACGGCCGCAAAGCAGGTCATTGTGGATGGTCAGAATGTCTCGGTGGCAGGCGGGCAGGAAAATATTTCCATCCTGCAGAATGCCTATCTGAAATGGGCGGGCGATGAGAAAGATCCAAACGTTATCGCCCAATCTGAACATGCCTATATGCCGATGCTGATGACGGCGGAAAATGTGGCGCAGGTATATGGGATCAGTCGTGACGCCCAGGATGAATACGCTGCACTTTCCCAAGGTCGGACGGCCCGGGCTCAGGCCGCTGGCGCCTTTGATGACGAGATCGTTCCGATCACTGCGATAAAGCGGGTCAAGAACCGCGAAACCGGAGAGGAAACCCTGGAAGAAGTGACCTTGTCAAAAGACGAAGGCAACAGGCCGGGTACGACGGCCGAAACACTTGGCCAGCTGAACCCGGTTGTCGAAGGAGGACTGATCACTGCCGGAAACGCAAGCCAGCTTTCTGACGGGGCCTCGGCTTGTGTGCTCATGGAAGGCAAAATGGCTGAGCAACAGGGTCTCACACCGCTAGGTATCTATCGCGGCATGGCTGTTGCAGGAAACGCACCGGAAGAGATGGGGGTCGGCCCGATCTATGCCATTCCAAAGCTGCTTAAGAATGCAGGTCTTCGCATCGAAGACATCGGCCTTTGGGAGCTTAACGAAGCCTTTGCCTGCCAGGTTCTCTATTGCCGCGACCACCTTGGGATTGATCCCGAAATCTACAACGTGAACGGCGGTGCGATATCGATTGGCCACCCCTACGGCATGACAGGTGCGAGACAAGTCGGGCACGCTCTGCTTGAGGGGAGGCGTCGTGGCGTAAAATACGTGGTGACCTCCATGTGTGTTGGCGGAGGCATGGGGGCCGCAGCGTTGTTCGAAGTCGCCTGACCCCACTGAAATGAGTTCAAGCAGAGCGTTATCTGGTTGAGACATTGACATTCTGTCATCTGCGAAGGCCGCCATCTGCAAGCCTGCGTTTCATGTCGACCGGAATTGGTGATACCTCCTGAGGCGTTATGACCAATGTCACGCCAACGATCCTTTCCACGGTTTCCAGCCAGTTTGTCGATGACTGGCTGGCGGCGCTGCGTGCCCTGTGCCCAGAGGCGCAGATGGCGTCGCTGCTTAGCCGGTCCGGTCTGAACGCGGATACGCGCTCGCCGAATGGTCGCGTCACGCTGGATCAGATCGTTTGCCTCTATCAACTTGCCGCAGTTGAGACCGGTGATGAGATGATGGGGCTTTGGAGCAGACCCGTCCGGCCGAGGGCCCTACAACATCTTCTGACCACTGTCAGGGAAGCCACGTCTCTTGCATCGGCGCTCTACCGGTTTTCAACGTTCTGGAACTTGTTGCTGGATGATTATCAGTTTGATCTGGAGGACGCCGACAACGCGTTGGTGCTTACCCTGAAACCACAAGGCGAAGTGCCGCTTCAGCGGTTTGGACATATGCTGATCCTCAAACTTGCCCACGGGCTCATGTCTTGGCTGGCAGGGCACGAGGTTCCGGTCAGGGGCGTCGATTTCGCATTTGACCGCCCGGACTTTGATCAGGATTACGCGATCATCTTTCCCGCACCGCTACGGTTTGGCCAACCCGCCACCGCCATCGCGTTTGACCCGAATGCACTGGGTCCAGTGCAGACTCGAAGTACAGCTGATCTTGACCGGTTTTTGCAAAACGCGCCCCGGGACTGGATCTTCACCTCTTCGCGTGAACACACCCAATCGCTGCGGGTGCGCACTTATCTGGGCCAAACGGGATGGGACGCGGCGACCCTGACCCAGACAGCATCCGCAATGCACATGACCCCGCGCACCCTGATCCGCAGGTTGCAGTCGGATGGGACGTCGTTTCAGGCGATCAAGGATGCCCTGCGGCGCGACATCGCGATCCGCGATCTACAAGCGGGACGCAAAAGCGTTGAGGCCATCGCACATGATGTCGGCTTTTCCTCGGCTGCCAATTTCCACAGGGCCTTTCAACGCTGGACCGGCAGTACACCCAGCGCATATCGCAAATCACATACATAAGCGGCCATTTGTCACTTTTGGACAATTATCTGTCAGCACACGAGATAGAGCTTAACGGGCTGGCTCGCTAAGTCTTGCCGCAGAGAAGCATTTTCAGCTGAAGTTTCGCCTTCATAGCTCATCAGTCCGGCCATCCACGATTGCCGGGTTGTGGCGTCATCTGAGAACAATCGCCATTGAAAGGATCCATCAATGTCAGACAAACTCGCCACCATACTCCAGGCCGCACGCGACCACGCCGAGCAGGTCATCCTGCCCAATGTGGACGCCTGGAACGCCACGAAGACATGGCCCCGTGATGCGTCAGACAAGGCCGGGGCCGTTGGCCTGACGGGGCTCTACGCCCCCGAGGAGTTTGGCGGCCAGGGCTTGCCACTTTCAGAGGGCATTCAGGTCTACGAACAGCTGGGGCTCGGAGATGGCGCTTATGCCTTTGCCCTGTCGATGCATAACATCTGTACGTTCGCGGGCTGCGGCTATGGCACAGATGCCTTCAAGGAAAAATGGGCGCGAGACCTGACCTCTGGCCGCAAACTGGCGAACTTTGCACTGACCGAACCGCAATCCGGATCGGATGCCACAAACATGTATTCGCGGGCCGTGATCAATGACGACGGCACATGGACGATCAGCGGTGCGAAGGCATGGGTCAGCTTGGCCGGTGAGGCTGATGTCTATTTCACCGTGGTCAAAACCAGTGACGCACCCGGCCACAAGGATATGGCGATGATCGCCATTCCCGCCGACGCGCCGGGCCTCAGCTTTGGACCGCTCTATGATACCCCGTCCTACAGCTTCTTGCCTCTGGCCGAGATGTACATGGACAAGGTGGTGGTGAGCGAAGACAACATCATCCTGCCGATCGGTCAGGGCTTGCAAGGCTCGCTCATGGCGATCGATATCGCCCGTGTGTCGATTGCGTCAGGATGCTGTGGATTGATGCAAGCCGCATTGGATACGGCTCTGTCCTATTCCAAGAACCGCAAGATGTTTGGCGGCAAGAACCTCGATCTGGACGGAATCCAGTGGATGCTGGGTGAGGTTGCGACCGATCTTGAAGCCTCCAAGCTGCTTTATCGAAAGGCGGCAGAATCCCTTGGCACACCCGAAGGCCCTCTGATGGCCGCTCATGCCAAACGGTTTGTGCCAGATGCCGCAGTGAAGGTTGCGAACACCTGTACGCAAGTGTTGGGCGGTATGGGTCTGCTGCAGCCTTATGGTCTGGATCGTTTGTCCCGCCTCGCACAAATGCTGCGGATTGTGGACGGGACAACCGAAATCAGCCGTGTAGTTATCGGGCGGGCCCTGCAAAAACGAGCGGCAACCTTGCCTGATTTGCCAGTACCGAAAGGATTTGGTGAAACCGGCTGAACGTTCCACCCCCCGGTGAAGCGGAACCAACCTGAAAATCTCCTCACAGATCGGTAAAATCGAAAGATCGGCCGCACACGTGCGGCCGGTTACTCGAGATTGCAGACCTTGGTGCAAACGCAGCGAATTCACCCTTTGTCCGCAGACTGTGAGTTACCGTTCTACAGGATTTCGCACGCGCGACGAACGGCGGCTATGCGGGCTGCGACTGCAGCATCAAGACAAGCCGGTGGATGTCGGCTAAGGGCCGATGTCTCCTACGGGCCGATGGCTAGGTAGTGGAAGGCAGGGCAGGGGCTTATGCTGCGTCTGCAGCGAAAAGCAGCACGGTTAGAAGTCTGCCAATCGCTGCAAGTGGTCGGCTGTTCCGAAAGTTCAATGACGACAAGCAATGGTTATCCGACCAGACAGGTTAACCTTTCTTCCGCCTGCGCCGTCCTGCCAGAACACCCGATTCAAGGATGATGCTGGAGACAAGGTGTTCGCGCCGATAGGCCATAATATGCACGCCTGAGACGCCCACAATCTCGCGCAGTTGCTGGATCAGCTCGATGCATATTTTCTTGCCCTCATCCGAAGGGTTTTGCGCCACCTCCAACCGGTCGATGATGGCATCGGGGATGTGAATGCCCGGCACGTTGCTGCGCATCCACCGCGCCGCCTTGGCCGAGGCGAGAGGGCCGACCCCGGCGATGACAAACACGCGCTTGTCCATGCCGGCATCACGCACTCGCTCCATGAATGCCTCAAAGAGGGGAATGTCAAAAATATAGTTGGTCTGGATGAAATCGGCCCCGGCCTCGACCTTTTTGGTCAGGCGGTCCGCACGCCACTCATAAGGTGGGATGCACGGGTTTTCTGCCGCCCCGAGGAACAGCTGCGGTGGGCTGGACAGTTTTCGCCCCGACAGAAACACACCTTCGTCGCGCATTGTGCGCAGGGTGCGCAGCAGGTTGAGGCTATCAAAATCGAACACCGGTTTCGCGCCGGGCTGATCGCCCACGCCCACGCCATCGCCCGTCAAGCAAAGCACGTTGCTGACACCCAGCGCGGCTGCCCCTAAAACATCGCCCTGAATGGCGATGCGGTTCCGGTCGCGGCAGGAAATCTGGTAAACCGGGGAATAGCCCGCGCGGGTCAGCAGAGCACAAATGCCGATGGAGGACATATGGCAATTAGCCCCCGATGCGTCGGTGGCATTGATCGCATCCGCGACCTCTCCCAAGGGCTGGGCCGCATCAAAAACATCCGCCGCATTGGCGCTGTCGGGCGGGTTCAATTCAGCCGTCACGGCAAAGCGGCCCGAGCGCAAAACACGCTCAAGCCGACTGTGAGAGACATGACCCTCAGGCGGCTTGGCATAGGGCAGCAGGGTGTTTTCGATGGGTGAGGTATCGCTCATGTGCCGCGCCCCGAGGTCGTGGCCTTGGGTGGCTCGTCTGCCAGAGGAGCCGAGCTTGGTTCCTGCAATCGTGCCTCTGGAAAGGCGTCAGCAAGGGCCATGCGGGCCGCATCCCGTTTTTCGCGGTTCAGTGTCGCCATTTCGCGGCTTACGCGCAACCACGAGGAAGAGCCTTGCAGACTACGATCGACAGGTGGTAAAACCTCCCTGATCTTCGCGGCCCCGTCTTTCATGTGGCTGGCCCCGTCCCAGCCCAGCGCCCAAACGCACTTCATTTCAGGCTTCACCTCGCAATACCCTCCATGCCGCACCCCGCCACAGGGGCCATTGCGCAGCTGTTTGGGGCAGTTCATCGGACAGGACATGCCGGTTGAGGACAACACGCATTGGCCGCACATTTTGCAATCGAAAAGAAGTGTCTTCACTCCCTTTTCGATAAGGGCAATCGGGCGCTCGACACGGTTGTAGCCAATTTTTGCGATAAAGGGGTCCAGCGCCACCATGACCTGCTCGACACGCTTGTAGATCCATTCAAATGTGCGTGCGTGGCGGGTGGCAAAAAGTCGGACACGGTACATAGATTAGTTCCTTGTGGAGGCTTGACCTTAGCACGGGTCGACGACTTTCTATACGTAATGTAGCGCTTACATATCACTGCCGCCCAATCCCACCCGATGCAAGGCACACTGACCCGGTAACTGACATTGGTTCCGAGTGCAGCATTCGTTACTAAGGGCTCAGACCAGCCCAACGCACCCGCAGCATTTCCCGAAGAACAAGCAATCGGACAACGGCCATTCAAACCAACAGTAAAATTCGGGTGTCAGCGCGGTGCTGATGTCTGGGCCTAGTGGGAGGATTGGAGGGCCCAATATGCCAAAAGTCCAACTTCCCGCTGTAACCCCAAAACGAAGAGCCTGGAACAAGGGCCGGATAATCGGCCAGAAAAGGCCGCTGTTGCCGAAACAAGTGTGGGCAATCCGCGCGCGGCTGGAATTGGCCAGGAATTTGCGTGATCTCACGCTGTTCAACGTGGCGATTGATAGCAAGCTTCGCGGATGCGATTTGGTGAAACTGTCCGTCAGCGATTTGGTCAGAGATGATCGAGTTCGCGAGAGGGTGTCTGTGATCCAGAGCAAAACCCGGCGGCCCGTTCAGTTCGAACTCTCTGAAAACACGCGGGACACCATTGCCGCATGGATCAAGTCGCCGGAAATGATCGGCTGCCGTTTCATGTTTCCTAGCCGGTTTCATGACCGCCCACATATCTCAACCCGCCAATATGGCCGACTTGTGCGGGATTGGGTGGCTGCGATTGGGTTGGAACCCAGCGGCTACGGCACCCATTCGCTGCGCCGGACCAAGGCGGCGGAGATCTACCGCAAGACCGGAAATCTCCGGGCGGTTCAACTGTTGCTCGGACACACAAAGGTTGACAGCACTGTCAGATATCTTGGTGTCGAACTTGAAGATGCGCTGAACATCGCCGAGCAAATCGACATTTGAACCAAGTTGGCGGGCGGCACTTGCCGTTCGCCAATCCAGACCAGACCTAAGGTCGCAACGCGGCAGTGGTTCGGTTGAGCCCGGAACTGCAAAATGCTGCACCCAATGCTAATGTCAGTGATGCTGTAGATAGCAAACCTTGCAACACGCAAGTCTAATCTGTGACTTCCGCTCATGCCGAACGCCCAACGATCTCTGTAACGATGGGCTGATTTGGTTACGCGAAGACATCAGCCATCATTCGGGCGATGACAACCAGAAGAAAGATGCCGAATGTGATCTCCAGCTTCCGGGGAGACAGTTTATGCGCAAATCGTGCACCAAACGGTGCGGCCAGCATTGAAAACGGTATGACCAGTGCGGCACCCAACAGGTGCACATAACCCAATGTCCAGGGCGGCAGTGTTTCCAGCCCCCATCCGGCATAGACATAGCCAAGCGTTGCCGGGATCGCGATCAGTACGCCCAAGCCGGCGGACGTTGCTACGGCCTGATGGATTGACTGGCCAAAGCTGGTCATGAACAGATTATTCAGATTGCCGCCGCCGATCCCCATGAAGGTCGATAGAAATCCGATACCGAACCCTACGCCGTTGGTGACGGGACGGGGTGGCAGATGGTTGCTCAGTGTCCAGCTTGCGCGGTTGAACAGCATTTTGACCGCGATAAGAAGGGCAACGGCGGCAAAGATCACGCGCAGCACGTTGCCCGAAACCCCGCCGACAATCAGCGAAGCCATCACAACACCGAACGGCACCCAGAACACCCAAGCCTTTAGCAGTTCGGCATTGCCTGCGCCGTGACTGCGATGGGACCGATAGGATCGGATCGCGGTGGGGATGATGATTGCCAGGGACGTGCCCACCGCCATATGCGCGACGACATCAGGGTTCACATTCAGATAGGGAAACACGGTGATCAGGATCGGCACCAGAATGGCACCGCCGCCAATGCCGAACAATCCGGCCAGAAACCCTGCCAGGATACCGGCCAGACCGAGCCCTAGCGCAAGGATGAGAAACTCAGCCATTCAGATCATATCCACTTCGAACAGGTAATTTACGTCTTGCCTTTGTCGCGCACGACCAGGACCGAGCATTCGGCATGTCGTACGATCCGCGCTGCTTTGGGCCCCAGCAGGTAATCCTTTAGATCTGGGCTTTGCGAACCGACGACGATGAGGTCGGCCTCTATTTTTTCGGCAGCTTCCAGAACCTCGACATAGACATTGCCGCTGCGCAGGTGGAAATGCACATCTGTGCCCTTCGGCAGATCCTCAGCAAGCGCCTCCAGGGCCTTGTGGCTTTCGGCCCGGTGGGCGTCTTCGAACCCTTCGGGAATAAACTGTGCCAACGGGCTGAGTGCCTTTTGTTCCGGGACGACATGCATCAGGTGCAGGTGGGTGCCGGGTTTTACCAGATCACGGACCTCGGGGCGCAGCATGGCCCAGCAGTCTTTGTCCAAAAGGTCGATGGCGACCAGAATGTGTCGGGGCATCTGTTATCCTTTCGACGTCAGGTATTCGGGCAGCCACAGCGCGATTTGTGGGAACACGGTTAGCAGAATGACACCTACCACCATCAGCAGGAACATGGGCAGGGCTGAGCGTGCGATGAACCCCAGATCGCGTCCCGTCATGCTTTGCACGAGGAACAGGTTGAACCCGACGGGCGGGGTGATCATCGCCATCTCGGCGACCAGCACCACGAAGATGCCAAACCAGATCATATCGATCCCCGCGCCACGCACTAAAGGTTCAACCACGGCCATTGTCAGAACGATGGACGATATACCGTCAAGAAAGAACCCAAGCACCACATAGAACAGCGTCAGCGCCGCGATCAGCATCCAGGGGCTGAGGTTCATGCCGCCGATCCATTCAGCCAGAGCACGTGGCAAACCGGTGAACCCCATTGCCAGCGTCAAAAAGGCCGATCCGGCAACCAAAAGCATGATCATCGCCGTGGTTTTTGTGGCGCCCATCAACCCGTCGATAAATTTATCCCAGTTTAGCGACCCCTCGAGAATGGACAGCATCAACGCGCCAAGAACGCCCAGAACAGCGGCCTCGGTCGGAGAGGCGACACCGGCGTAGATCGACCCGATGACAATCAAGATCAGACCAACAACCGGGGCAAGTTGCAGAATGCCCCGACCCCGTTCAGACCAAGAGGCGCGGTCTTCGCGCAGGGCACGGCCAGCGGGGTTCAACATGCCCCAGATGATGATGTAGCCCATGAACAGAACCGCCAGCATCAGCCCGGGAAAAATCCCGGCCATGAACAGGCGTGTGATGGATTCCTGCGCTGTGACCCCATAGACAATCATGATGATTGAAGGCGGGATCAACAGGCCCAGCGTCGAGGCACCGGCCAGCGTGCCATAGGCCATATTGTCGGGATAGCCGCGCTTTTTCAGCTCGGGCACGGTGATCTTGCCAATGGTGGCCAGCGTGGCGGCAGACGAGCCTGAAATGGCGGCAAAGGTGGCGCAACCCACGATATTCACATGGATCAGCCCGCCCGGCAGATGACGCATCAGGGGTGATAACCCGTTGAATAACCCCTGGGATAATCGGGATCGGAACAGGATTTCGCCCATCCAGATAAACAGCGGCAGCGAGGCGAGCCCCCAAAGCGCCGAATGGCTCCAGACTGTGGTGGCCAGCGCGTCACCGACCGGGCGCGACGTAAACAGCGCCATTGCGATGAACCCGACCCCCATCAGGGCCAGCCCGATCCAGACGCCTAGGCTGAGCAAGCCCAAAAGGGCAACGACCATTAATATGGCAAGTGTTGTTTCGGTCATCGGTTATTCCCAGCTTTCGGATTTGTGCTCAGCCGCAAGACCCTGAAGGTCGCGCCGGATCAGCGCGCGTATGAGCGCCAGCACCAGTACAAATGCAAACAGACAGAACCCAAGGGCAAAGGGGGCTTGGGGGATCCAGATCAGAATTTCATCCGAGCCGTCGCTACGATCCTCATACAGCCAGGACGTATGGGCCATCCGCACCAGAAAATAGGCCAGGTATGTGGTCATCGCGGCCGAAAGCGCGAGCACCAGCACCTCAAGCACATAGCGTGGGCCCGAGGACAGCTGATCGATGATCATTTCCACCCGGATATGCCCGTGTTGACCAAATGTGTATGCCATGCCCATCGCCCCGGCAGAGGCCAGACAATAGGCTGCATAATCGGTCAGGCCAGGAACATAAATTCCAAGTGTGCGGCTTACGACGCTGGTGACGACAAGGCCGGTCAGAATGATGATCGCCGCGGCGGCCAGCGCGCCGCACAGGCGGCTGATGACATCAATGCTGCGTCCGATAAGGTCTTGCATGTTTCCTCCGGCCCTAAGGGCAGGGCAGCCGGGGCAGCCCTGCCAATTGGTGTTGAAATTGCCTGATTATTTTGCGGCCTTATAGGCATCCAGCGCCGCAGCACCCGCATCCCCGGCGTTGTCCGCCCATTCCTGCGCCATCGTCGTGCCGATCTCTTGGAACGACACCGCCAGTTCATCGGAAGGCGCCGCAACGGTCATGCCGTTTTCGGCCATGGTGGCGTTATAACCATCGGTCACGCCTGCCACGGCGGCCCAGACATCAGCCTCGGCCTTTGTGGCGGCATCCGTGACCACCTTCTGCGTGGCCTCGTCCAGGCCGTTCCAGGCTTCCAAGTTAACGATCACGGCGCTTTTCGGCATCCAGGCATTCACGGTGTAGAAGTGATCGGCATAGTCCCACATCTTCTGGAATACACCGATGGCACCCGATCCCATCATGCTGTCGGCCACGCCGGTCGAAAACGCCTGACTGATCTCGGTCGCTTCGGTCTTGGTCGGTGTCGCGCCCATCAGCACGGCCAGACGCGATGTATTGGCATCCGCCGCGCGGAACTTTGCACCATCCATATCCGCCATGGTTTCGACCGGATTGGCCGAGAACAGCCCCTGCGGCGGCCAAACTGGCATGAACAGCAGTTTCATGCCGCGCTCTTCCAGTGCTGCCTCAATCGCGGGTTTTGAGGCTTGATACAGCGCCCATGCCTCATCGAAATTGGTGGCGACAAACGGAACGGTGTCGAGGCCGAAGATCGGATCTTCCTTGGCATGTGCCCCCATGTAACGGCCCCCGATTGGAACCTGCCCGGACCGTACGGCGCGCAGAATCTCGGACCCTTTATAGAGCGACCCTGCCGGATGCACGACGATCTCAAGCGCACCGCCTGAGTTGGCGGTCACGTCCTCGGCAAAGGCGATGTAAGATTGTGAGATGAAGTTTTTGCCCGAATAGGCGGCGGGCATATCCCATTTTTCCTGCGCTTGGGCCAGTGTCGCTGCTGCCGATAACGCAAGCGCTGCACCGCCGGTTTTCATGTATGTTCCAAGCATTTTGATCTCCCTGAATGTTTGTGTCTTAGTCCACGATCACCAGATCGCGGGGGTATTGCGTCAGCACCTCACAACCGGTCGCGGTGACGCGGATGCTGTCGCTGATGGCCATGCCGAAATCCTCGCGGAACATGGTCGGAATGATGTGAAAGGTCATGTTTTCCTGGATCATCAGCGGGTCGTCCGGGCGGATGGCATAAATGTGTCCCTCGGCCCAGTTGGGCGGAAAACCGATCCCGATGCCATAGGCGACGCGGCTTTTAAAGTACTTGCCCAGCCCCAGTTTTTCGATCCCGGCCCGGCAGCGTCGGTCGATTTCGCCCGCGGTCTCACCCGGTTTGATCACGTCAATCGCGGTTTCCAGAATTCCGATCAGCGCATCCGCAGTGCCCTTATGTTCATCCGTGGGTTTTCCAACCACGGCCGAACGCGACATCATCACATGATACCGGTCGACGCAGCCCGCGCCCTCAAGCAAAACCACATCGCCACGCTCGATCACCTTGCGTCTCCACAAGGCAAAACAAAGGGCCGAGCGTTTGCCGCTGACCACCATAGGCGGATGTCCGATATACTCACTACCTGCCGCGATGGACCCCTGATAGAGCGCCGCCGCGACATCATTGTCGGTGCGCCCCGGCGCGATGGTGCTCAGCGCGGCATCCATGCCCGCCTCGACCGCACGAGCGGCCTGTCGCATCCGATCGATCTGAGCCGGCGTTTTGACCGGGCGGTGTTGTTCGATCACCCCGTCCCAATCCTGAAACGCAACCGAATTCAACGCCGACAGGCATCTGTAATCGCGGACGTTCAGATACCGCGTGCCCGTTTCCAATCCGATCTGACGTGCACCCAGCCGTTCCAGGAATCCGCAAAGGACATCGACATGATCCTGCGTGTCCAGAACCGCCTCGACCCCGCCAATGGTTGGCAGGGCCAGCGCCATGTCGCGGTTGACGACGCGCGTGACAACGGTGGGCAACCCTTCTTTGGGGATGAACATGCATTGAAAGGTGAAATATCCGATGGTCTGAAAACCGGTCAGCCAGAACATGTTCTCGGGGTCGAACAGCAAGGCGCCATCCAAACCCCTGCCTGACAGATCCGCCTGTATCATGTGCAGCCGAGCGGTGAAATCAGAGGCATCAAACGCAAGTTCGCCCGGCCAATGGCCCGAAGTTTGTGCTGGGGTAGTCAAGTCAGTCGCAAGTTCGATCATGGCATGTTCATTCATTATCGA
This sequence comes from Ruegeria sp. CDSB117, assembly GCF_059611005.1. Taxonomy (NCBI): domain Bacteria; kingdom Pseudomonadati; phylum Pseudomonadota; class Alphaproteobacteria; order Rhodobacterales; family Roseobacteraceae; genus Ruegeria; species Ruegeria sp. CDSB117. The sequence continues at coordinate 114,888 of NZ_JBXWOS010000010.1, read as the reverse complement.
CATTGCCAGATAGTTTGCGATTGATTTAGTATAATCTCAAATAACTTGTTTTGCCCCCAAACAGAGAAAAAGTTATGAATGCACGACAAGTCGAGATTTTTCGGATGGTTATGCTGACTGGGTCGGTAACAGAATCCGCAAAACGATTGCATGTCAGCCAACCTGCAATCAGCAAACAGTTGCGTTTGTTAGAGGACGATGTGGGCTTTACCCTGTTTGGGCGCAACGGAAACCGTCTACATCCCACAGATGAGGCCACTGCCCTGTTTGAGCAGGCCGAGATCCTGTACCGGGGTCTGGATCAACTGGACCGGTTTGCCGAGGATCTGCGCGAAAGCCGGCGTGGGATGCTCAGCGTGGCGGCAATGCCGCTGCTTTCACAGGGCTGGTTACCGCGCACAGCCGCGAATTTTCTACGAGACAGGCCGGATGTTTCGCTGTCACTGGTCGCGCGTAGCACCGACTGGATCGCGCGGTCTGTTGCCGCCGGGCGCTCTGATCTGGGTTTGGGTCTTTTCCGGAAGGATGAGTTGGGGGTCATACAAACCCCGTTGTTGCAATTGCCCCTAGTCTGTGTGTGCCCCAAGGGGCATCCGCTGTGCGGGCGCAAGCGCATCGAGGTTGACGATTTGGCGGGTCACGATCTGATCGCTCCTTCGAATTTCGACCCATTGCATCTGGCATTGCCGCAGCCATTGTCCCAACTGATCTCGTCTCAGCGACGCCGGTTAGAGGTGTTTACAACCCAGACCGCGATGGAACTTGCCATGAACGGCGCCGGTGTGGCTATCGTGGACGCCATGACTGCGCTTGAAAGGCCTTCGGACACAGTCGTCGTGCGCCCTCTGGACCAGAATATCGGTTTTAACATCGTGCTGATGACCCCAAGGCACAGGTCCAATTCGCGCCTGGTTCAGTCCATGCAGCAACAGCTTGTAAGCGATGCGCTCAGCGCTCAGGAGCGCGCGTTTCAATATGTTGCCGCGTGTGAAACATAACCTGAGTTTAGACTGATATAGAAAATTCTTGCATTTTATTATCATTCGCCCACACATGATGCCCCGCCAGAATCGGAAGGACAAGACATGGAGTTCACCACACGGCCTGACCTCACCGGGCATTTTGGGATCGCAAGCTCAACCCACTGGCTGGCCAGTCAGACTGCGATGCGTATGCTTGAGATTGGCGGTAACGCTTTTGATGCAGCAGTGGCCGGTGGGCTGGTTTTACAAGTGGCCGAGCCACATCTGAATGGTCCTTTGGGTGAGGTGCCCATACTACTGCACCACGCCGACAGCGGCGCGACCCGCGTGGTTTGCGGGCAAGGCCCCGCGCCTGCCGGTGCAACGATTGACGCATTTCGCGCACTTGGGATTGACCAGATTCCCGGCACAGGGCTGCTGGCGACAGCTATCCCGGGTGCGTTTGATGCCTGGATGCTGATGCTGCGCGACTATGGCACCCTCGATCTGGCAGAGGTGATGCAGCCAGCCATCGACTATGCAACGCATGGCGTGCCGATGACATTGAAGCTGATCAAGTCGATCACGCAGTTGCGGGGATGGTTCGCTACTGAATGGCCCGAAAACGCGGCGATTTACCTCGATAATGGGGAAGTTCCGTCGGCGGATAAGCCGCTGAAAAACCCCATTCTTGCGGATATGTACACGCGTATTTTGCATGAGGCGGCGGGTACCGCGCAAGACCGGTCGGATCAGATTGAAGCGGCACGCAATGTTTGGAAAACCGGCTTTGTTGCTGAAAGCATTGATCGGTTTTGCCGCACGACCACGCATCTGGATGTGACCGGGCAGCGCAATGGCGGGCTGCTGACCGGTAACGACATGGTGGGCTGGTCGGCCTTTTATGAAGACCCTTTTACGCTGAACTATCGCGGCCACACCGTGTGCAAGACCGGACCGTGGGGTCAGGGCCCAGTACTATTGCAAGGATTGGCGCTGGCCGAACAGCTTGAGGATCACCTACGCGACCCAAACAGTGCTGATTTCTATCACACGCTGACTGAGATCATGAAACTGACTTATGCCGATCGGGAAACCTATTACGGTGATCCGAATGTGGTGCAGGTGCCAATGGCGCAATTGCTGGGTCGAGATTACGCGCAAAGCCGCGCAAAACTGGTAGGCGATCAGGCGAACAACCTCTGGCGACCCGGCGACATCCCCGGATTTGGCTATCCCGTCGACTATCACAGCGCCGCCACGAAGGAATTCGATGCCGAGGCGCTGGCCGCGATGGGTCTGGGCGAACCGACAGCCAAGAGCGACAACGGCAGCGGTGATCCAGGGCCCGCCACCGGCGACACCTGCCAGATCAGCGTGGTCGACCGTTGGGGCAACATGGTGTCTGCAACTCCGTCGGGTGGCTGGATGGAATCCTCACCCGTGATCCCCGAGCTTGGCGTGTGTCTGGGCACCCGGCTGCAGATGATGAGCCTGATACCGGGCGCGCCAGACGCGCTTTCGCCGGGTAAACGTCCGCGCAGTACGTTGTCGCCAACGATTGTTCTGAACGATGCAGGCAAGCCTTACATGGCGCTTGGCACACCGGGTGGCGACAAGCAGGATCAATGGCAACTGGCATTTCTGGTCCGTCATCTGCTGTGCGGCATGTCCCCGCAACAGGCCAATGATGCGCTCGGGTTCAGCTCAACCCATTGGCCCGGCTCATTTTACCCGCGCAACGCCGAGCCCGGACATATGAAGATAGAAGCCCGCGCGAGCCGCGAGATTGTTGCCGCACTGACTGCGCGTGGCCATGTTGTCACCACAGCACCGCCTTGGTCGGAAGGGTGGATTTGCAGCGCCATGATCACCGCTTCAGGGATGTTGTCAGGGTCCGCCAGTGCTAGGGGGATGCAGGCCTATGCGATTGGGCGATGATCAGAAAGCGTTGACTGCTATTTGGTAGCGAAAGGTGAGGAGCGGCCATTCGGGGTAGGTGCAGCAAATTCAACCTTTGTCCGCTCCTCGTTTGTCAGTAGCGATTGCGGCGAAATGTTGAATTGAATTTCGCCTTTTAGACTGGCATTCAATGACCGCTCCGACGACACATGCTGCTTCACAGCGAGAACCATGCCGCGCCCGCGAGCATTTTCTGCGTCAGCAATATCAGTTCTGGCAAAAGGCGGCTATGTCCCGCATAGCGTCAGTTCAGCCAGTCTCTGATATTGCGCGTGCGGCGAATGGAGGCAATGCGGGCTGCCGATGCGGCATCCGAGCGGTGCCCTGGATATCTTCTTTGGGCCGCAAAAGATCATTAGTTCACGGCTTTGGATCTATTTGTCGCCGCCCGGCTTGGATGAGGTGGATGAAGATCGCTTCCGATGGCTCCGGGCGTCAAGCGCGCCACCGCTCGCTGGACCGAGAAAAGGTTGAATCAACATCCGGTCGAGCCAGAGGTCGCGGCGCGTGCGAAACTGCTTAATGCCGATCACCATACTCTTGTGCCCTTTCGCAGGCTGCGCGACGTAAGTCCCCAGGAGCCGATCCCACCAGGGTAGATTAAAGCCGAAGTTCGAGTTGGTCTCGCATGGATCAACGGAATGATGCACACGGTGCATGTCCGGGGTGACGATGATCCATCTTAGGATACGGTCTAGCCGGCGCGGAAGATCGATGTTGGCGTGATTGAAAAGCGCGGTCGCGTTCAGGATGACCTCGAACAAGAGCACGGCGACAGCGGGGGGACCCAAGGCTGCAACGACCGCGAGCTTGATCCCCATCGAGATGAGGATTTCTAACGGGTGGAACCGCAAGCCTGTGGTCGCGTCGAAATCAAGATCGGCGTGATGCATCCGGTGCAGCCGCCAAAGCCCCGGCACTGCGTGGAACATTACGTGCTGAAGATAGATCGCAAGATCGAGAAGCAGCATTGAGACCGCGATGGCGACCCAAACCGGCGCATCGATGTTGTTGAAGAGCCCCCATCCGCGCTTCTCGGCCATCACCGCGAGACCAACTGCGAGGATCGGAAAGGTCAGCCGCAGGATCGCGGTGTCGAGCACAACGAGCGCAAGATTATTTGTCCAACGCACAACGCGTGGTATTTCCCGTCGCCGCCGGGGTGCTGCAACTTCCCATAGCGCCATGACCGCCAGAATGCCCAGAAAGGCAACAAGGCGGATGGTCGGCTCAGCTGCGAGGATTGTGTCGGACATGGAGCGTATATTTCCGGGTTGTAGGTCGCGACGGACCTGCCATGAATTCTCGGAGACGACTGTTCCTTTGTAAAATAGCAGAAATTCACGTGAAATCATCTGAGGGCAGCTTTATCCAGCATCCAACTGCCTACCCACAACCGATGCTGCACTGTGAACAAATGTCTGTTCCGCAGTTCGCAAACTTAGCAAATGCCCACGAACTCGTCACGAACTCTTGCCGTCGCAAACTCGAAGAAAGCATGGACCCGGGCGCTCCGACGGATGTCGGGGTGAGCCAACATCCAAAGGTCTGAGTTGTACTGTTCCTCTGGATCGTGAACACGCACAAGATTTGGGTAGGCCTCTCCCAGATAGCATGGCAAGGCCCCAAACCCGAGGCCGCTGCGAACCAACTCAAACACGCCCATCAGAGAATTGGATATCGTTACAGGCGCGTCTTCTGGTTTGTGTTTTATTGTAATTTGGCTCATTGGCGATTGGTTGAGACTGTCATTCAATCTGATCCATCGGTGTGCTGTTGCAGGTAAGTCCTGTACAGTTTCGAAATACTCTTTTTGGGCATAGGCCGCATAGGCGAGCTTCGACAGATTGCGCCCGATCCAGTGTTCCGGGGGAGAGTTTGTCGGACGCAAAGCAATATCAGCGTCACGCTGCATCAGGTCGAGCGGGCGTGTGTCGGACAAGAGCCGCAGTGCAATGTTCGGGTACTCATTCTGGAACGCTGAAAACACCGGCGTCAGACAGTGAAGCAGTGAATCCGTTGTCGTCACCGTCAACGCACCGGCCAGCCGCAGGTCCTGTCCGCCCAGTTCCCGTTGGATACTGTTCATCCCGTCGCGCAGCAGAAGCCCATTTCGGAAGAAGTGCTCTCCAGCTGCGGTCATGACGTAACCGTGGCTTAAACGCTCGAACAGGGTGACGCCCAAGCGTGCCTCGACGCCCTCAATCCGACGAAACACCGTCGAATGGTTAACCCCCAGTTGACGTGCAGCACCTGACAGGCTGCCAGCCTCGCAAACGGCAAGGACAAAGGGGATATCGCTCCAGTCCAGTTTCTGTGCATTCATGCAAGCTCTCCTTGCCAAAACTGTGAATTACCTTGCGGTGATGGTCAAGCTATCTGTTGTTCACACAGAAACGGAGACACGAAATGCTTACGCCCCTGAACTTACCGCAGCGTGTTGGACCCAAGCCCCAAACCACACACGGTCTGCCCCATTCACAGGTCACGCAGCATGGCCCCGATGACATCGTTGACCAGATGCGCGACTGGGCGTTTTCGCTAGCCGGTGTCGACGAGGCACACAGTCTGGTGTCGGTTCCCGGTGCCCGCGCGATGGTCATGCATGACGCTGCCGCCTGCAATCACGACGCCTTCATGATCGGTCGCGAGATCGCTCATATCCATCCCAAGCCCGACAATGGCAGCATGCATGTGCAACTGCCAAAAAAAGACGCGCTGGAAGTGGTCGCGAAGGGCTGGGGCGAACACCACACATTGGTCGATCTGGGGCGCCGTCCCGTTGGATTGGTCATGGTCTATTCCCCCCGTGATGCGGCAGAGCTGGTCATCATCAAGTCGATAATTGGCCGGTCTTACGAATATGCCACCGGTCAAGAACTCGCTGCGTAACCTCTGCCCCTTTAGAAAGGATACTCCAATGAAACGTGCACTCATTAGTGCGGTCTCAGGCATGCTCTTCGCCTGTTCTGCACTCGCAACAGAAATTGAAACCAAGTCACTAGATCAGCTTTATGCCGATGCCGTTGCCGAAGGCGGGGAGCTCGTCATCCGCGCCGGTGGCGATAAGGATGATCAGGCAGACTACTATCTGGATATGTTCAAGAAACGCTTTCCAGAGATCAATGTCACTCACAGCGTAGACCTGAGTTTTTATCACGCCTCGCGCTATGACAATGCGCGCAAAGAAGATGATAAGGTCGATGTGCCGGACATCATTCAACTGCAAACCCTGCATGACTTTGACTACTACGCAGAGCGCGGCCTGCTGGAGCGATACAAGCCGAAGAACTGGGAAAAGGTTTATCCGGATTACAAAGACCCGCATGGCAATTGGGTTGGCCTGTTTGGCGTAGCCTTCACCAATGTTTACAACAACAGCGTCATTGCAGACGAGGATGCCCCACGCGATGCGATGGATTACCTTGACCCGGCGCTGAAGGGCAAATTGATCCTGACCTATCCGCATACCGATGACGCGGTGCTGTACCAGTTCTGGAACCTGAAGGAAAAATACGGCTGGGAGTTTCTGGAGAAACTCATTGCAACAGAACCCACATGGGTGCGCGGTACATCCATGCCTTATGTCGCAATTGACAATGGCTGGTATGGTGCAAGCTTCACCACATCTTGGGCATTCGTCCCGTGGGAAGGCAGCAATACACGCTTGGTGTTGCCGGAAGAGGATTTTTTCCTGACATGGTTCCAGGTGGCCGCCATTCCAACCGATGCCAAGAACAAGGCCGCGGCCAAGCTCTATTTGAACTGGATGCTGTCCGAAGAATTTCAAGGCAAATGGCTGCAATTCCCGGCCCGCATGGATATCGCCTCTCCCGAGGGATACCAATCAGTTCACCACTACAACACCTCGCCCGCAGACTTCCACCGCTTCATGCTGAAACGCGATCTGGTCGAGCGATTCCGCCTTCAGATTGAACAGTTGGTCGGACCTGCTGAAGGACCTGCACCGCTGGACTTAGATTACAGCGCCAAGCCGTAATCACCGTCGAACACCCTGCGCTGCCTCACACTCTATCGGGCAGCGCCACCCCCCCATCAAACGGAGAAACACAATGAAAATCCTTATCGTAGGCGCAACAGGCCTGATCGGCGGCGCAGTAGCAGACGCCCTTTCCGCCAAACATGACATCATCAGAGCGGGCTATAGCGATGGCGATGTGAAAGTTGACCTCGGCTCCAAAGCCTCCATTGAGGCGATGTTCCAATCCATTGGCAAAGTTGACGCCGTCATCAGCACTGCCGGGCTGGCCGGATTTGCCCCTTTCAATGAATTAGATGATGACGCATATGAGCTGGCGTTCGGTAACAAGCTGATGGGGCAGATCAATCTGGTTCGGGTAGGGCAGAACTATGTCAACGACGGCGGTTCGTTCGCGCTGACTGCGGGCATCCTGTCTCGTGAACCGATGCCCGGCTCTGTTGTCATCAGCTTGGCAAACGGCGCACTGGAATCCTTCGCTAAAGCAGCAGCGCTTGAGCTTGACCGCGATCTTCGCGTCAACACCGTCAGCCCGGTGTTTGTCAAAGAGACCATGCAGAAGATGGGCATGGATCCAAGTTCTGGTCTGTCTGCTTCCGACACCGCCAAAGCCTATGTCGCTGCTGTTGAGGCCAACATGAGTGGCGAAACGCTGGATGCGCCCGACTACGCGTAGCGAATGCGTATTGCAATATGAACGCCTGGGCGAACACTGCGTTGTGCGCATTACTGTCCAGGCGAACACATTTTCTCGGCAATGCTTAGCCAGTTTTTTCAACCTTGGCTGTCGTTATGGCTCATCGGTTATCTCATACGAATGCCAACGCAGACATCAGTGCAGTCGCAGCGAATTCTCACTTCGTCCGCCTCTTACCAGTTCGGGCAAGGTACAGCGAATGGCGACCTGCTCAGACCAGCGGTTGGTGGATCATGCGGCGAAGGTGCCTGAAGAGCCCCAAAAGCCTATTTCTGCACATCCGACGAATGCGCGCGAAGCGTGTGATAGTGGCAGTCGTCTGCATTAAAAACAGCCTGCACTGGGCGCTACTTTCGCGGTTTGCTTGTGCCGGAATTAGTCCAGTTCAGTTCATGCATCAAAGACAATATTGAAGTACCAAATTTCGGTTTAGGGATCACGGGTTGCCGCCAAAGCTCCTGTCGAGAAAATCCGTAGATTTTCTTACGAACCAATCTAACGTATCAGTCGGATTTTCTTTCCTGGTCACAAGGACCAATCGATCATCCGGAAGCGTTGAGCCTGAAATGGGAATCCTGAAAAGCTCTTTTGCTCCTGAACGGTTCTTGATCGTATAAAGAACGGTCCCCAAGGAAATAAACCTGCCGGAATCAACAAGCGCGTGAAGCATTGTGATGGAATCTGTTTTGATCCAGGGCTCGTAGTTTTCATACCTTTCCCCCAGCTGTTTTCCGATCTCCTGATAAATTGGTGCTCTCACAGAAGATGCGACCATGGGATATTCAAGCGCTTCACCAAGACTAACTGAGTCACGTATCGCCAAAGGATGTTCCTGGGAGGCGAGGATACCAACCTGCAAATGGTGTTCTGCGTTAGTAGTCACCCTCGGATTATCCTTGGACAAGAACGTGATGCCAACATCTGCTTCGCCCAGGATCACCGCCTCGCAAATTTGGGGCGATTGTTTCAACAAGGTGTGAAAGCGCACAGCCGTGTTTTCTTCAAGACAGTCGGAAAGCAAATTGGGTAGGAACGACGAAGCGATGCTATCGGTGGCGGCGATATTGACTACTGTTGTACGTTTTCCAGCTGTTGCCTCAAGTTGGATCTGTGTGCGCTCCCAATCCCGCAGCGTGCTGCCAATGTGAGCAAGCAAAATACGTCCCGATTCAGTTGTGCGAACGCCCTCTGTACCGCGTTCAAAAATCCGAATTCCAAAATGATACTCTACCTTTTGAAGCTGACGTGTGATGGATGACGACGATACGTTCAACCTTCGCGCCGCTTCACGGATCGACCCGTGTCGATTGACTGCATCAATATATTTCAGAGCTATTCCGTGCATTCCTGCCCCATCTGAATAAGAATTTCGAGTTTGGAAGGCTCATCCAAAGTGTATCAAGTGGTGCATAAATCGCAACGATGTGCTGCGATCTTTGTCCTTTTTGCATCACGTGCTCGGAGATAAGATCAAATTTGGGTTTCCAGCGTTGGAGGCATGCAGGAAAGCACAATTGTCACCGGCATATAGGAGGAGATGCCATGAATGATTTTGTCGAGGATCGGTTAGGAGCTGGCGAAACTAAGTCGCCGAAGGGCTTTCTTGAGAGGTACTTCAAGCTAAGCCAAAACAACACGACGGTCGGATCAGAGGCCATGGGCGGGTTGGCAAACTTCATGACGTTGGCCTACGTGATCATTGTGCACCCGCTAATTCTGTCGAATGCCGGAATGGATCAGGCCGCCCTGACCACAACAACAATCATAGCTATGGTGGTCGTGACGGCTGCCTGTGGTCTATACGCAAAAATGCCCTTCGTGCTTGCTCCTGGTATGGGGGCGAATGGGTTCTTTGCGTTTTCTATTGTAGGTGCAGGACTGGCGACATGGCAGGGTGCTTTGGCCGTCAACTTCATTTCAGGCGTAATCTTCATCGTTATCACAGCATTGGGAATTCGGAGGTTCATGGTGAATATCATGCCTGCGGGTATGAAATTTGCACTGGCGCCGCTGATTGGATTGTTCCTGTGTTTGCTCGGTCTGATGAACATGGGCATTCTTGAACACGGTCGCCGTTCTATGGTTCTGGGCGATATACACACACCTAATGCTATTGTCGCTGGCATTGCCTTCGTTACGATCTTGTTCTTTCAGGCGCGCAAGTCCAAAGGAGCAATCGTTTATGGCATTCTGATAGCTACCGCCGTCAGTGTACCGCTCGGGGTGACAACCATTCCAGATAACCTGATCGGGTTACCTTCATCCATTGCACCTATTTCCTTCCAGCTAGATCTAAAAGAGGCCATGAACCTGGCCTTCATCCCGCTGATCTTTGCTTTCTTCGTATCGGATTTCTTTGGCACCACCGCCACACTTTATGCTGTGGGCGGGAAAATGGGGAAGCTTGATGAAAATGGGGAATTCGAAGAGGCCGACAAGGTTTTCATGGTGGACGCAGTTGGGACAACTGCCGGGACACTTATCGGAACTACCACAATAACAACTTACACTGAATCAGCCGCCGGTGTTGAAGCAGGCGGACGTACAGGTCTTACTGCCATATTCACGGCACTCATTTTCGCTGTGATGTTGTTGTTCACGCCCATCGCTTTGATGGTGCCAGCTGCCGCAGCGGGTGCAGCTCTGTTCCTTGTTGGAGCCAGCATGCTCACGACGCTTGAAGGCATGAAGTTCGATGATCCAACTGAATTCATACCGGCAATCATCTCGGTCATCATGACTGCATTTACGTTCAACATCGCGACAGGTCTGAGTGTCGGCATCATTCTTGCGGCTGCAATGAAACTGTTTGCCGGGCGCGGCGGAGAGGTGCACTGGTTCCTGTATGTGATGTGCGTCCCTTTGGCCTACTACCTGCTTACTCTCGCTTAATCCGGCGGGCTCAGGATCTCGGCCCGGCGGAACCGGGAGGCGAAACAGTTTCCTCCCAGTTTCGTCTCCCGGTTCCACACTTTAGGCATTAACCGAATTGCGGCATCTGGACTACCAAGGTTCGTCTGTTCAATCGAAATTTAGAATACTCAGGAAGGAGCTTTTCAATGGATATGAAGCAGTTCATTCAAGAGATGCCAAAGGCAGAATTGCATCTCCATATTGAAGGGACAGTTTCTCCAAGGCGTGTTCTGGAATTGGCGGATCGCAATGGCGTCGACATTGAATACAAAACGGAGCAAGAGCTTTTGGAGGCGCAAAACTATGGCACGCCTCCCTTGGAAAATTTCCTGAAATATCACTACATGTGTTCGGATGTACTTCGAACTGGGCGGGATATTTTTGAAATCACCCAGGACTATTTGGAGAAATGCGTCATAGAAAACACCCGGCACGTGGAGCTTTCATTCGACCCTCAAGGCCATTTGGAGCGCGGGATCGAGTTTGGCGAGCTGATTGATGCCCTCAACAAGGCGCGAAAAGATTCTCCGGTCTCGACTCAATTGGTTATGTGCATGAACCGGGACCGTTCGCTTGAAAGCGCGCTCGAAACGTTGAAACTGGCGGAGAACTACAAGGACGAAATTGTTGGCCTGGGTTTGGATTCTGTCGAAGAAGGAAATCCGCCGGCAAAATTTCAGGAATACTATGATCGTGGACGAGAGCTGGGTTTCAAGCTAACGGCTCACTGCGACTGCGATCAGAAAAATGCCGTTGAGCACGCGCGCCAATGCATCCATGATCTTGGCGTACACCGCATTGATCACGGCGTACATGTCATGGATGATCCGCAGCTGATCGCAGATGTTAAGGAACGTCAGGTCACGTTGACTATGTGCCCGACCTGGCGTCTGGCGGATCCGGGGCCGCGCCGAATTCCAGCAATCCGCAAAATGCTCGAATTGAACGTTCCTGCTTGTCTCAATACCGATGACCCGGAAGAATTTGCCAGCAGATACATGTCAAACATGCTCAACGCCGTTCAGGAACAAGGAGACTTCTCGGCTGATGAAATGACCCAGTTCATGAGGAACGCATTCGTTGGATCGTGGATATCTGAAGCTCAACGCAACGCTTACCTGAAGGAATTGGATGCACACCTGAACACGTTCAAAGGCAAGTCCGCTACTTCTTGAATACTTGAACGAGTGGTCGGAAAATGAACCGAGTGTGAATTCATCCTTCGAAAACAGAGATCGCCTGCGCCATTCTAGAGGGAATGCGGTGCATTTCACCACGAACAGCGACTGACAGGTTTCCGCCTCTGTGTAATTCATCGCAGGCGCGAAACGACGAAATCGGACGTTTACGCGTTGCGCAGCGAAAGTTTCGTTTGTCCGCCGAAGTGTGAGTTACTCCGCCGCTGGATTCTGCGCTTTCGGCGAAAGTCCGGTTCGGTGAAGCTGCATTGCGGCGTCGCCTGATCTGATGAATGGCTGGTTAGGGCCGCAATGGCAGGAACCCTTCCAAGGTCAGGAATGAACGGGGTTCGCCGGGACGTGGTGGGCTCTAGTCAAACCACCATCTAATTGGCAGCCACGTGGGCAAGATCACGCAGAAATTTGGCACTTTGGTCGTCGGCCGGAAAAAACAGCTCAATCTTCAAATCGTCCAGCGTGACATCCGTGACCGTGCTGAATTGCGCAATGGTTCCAAACAGGGAAAGCCGCTGACCACCAAAGCGGTAGATCGTAGAAATTGTCGGCCCGATCACCGCGTCACTTCGGGCGTGCCCCTGTTGCGACAACGTGCGCGCTGCGGCGTCCAGTGCGGGTATGCCGCCTGCGTTGGCGCTTTCAGCGCGCAGCCGCAACATCGTGTGATGCGCGACCTCGGGCCAGTTTTCGACAAGCTCAGGCATCAACGGGCTGGTCAGCAGATCCAGCAGGCTTTGCCCCTCGCCGATCCCCAGTGGCTTGAACAGCTTTTGGGCACCGCTGTTGAGCATTACAACCGTCCAGAGCCGGTCCAACACCATTCCAGGGTAAGGCGCATGTTGCTGCAGAGTCCATTCGACCGCGTCCCGAATGGGCGACATCGCCGCGTCATCAATCGGAGTTGCCGCAAAACGCGGCGCGAATCCTTCGGCGCGCATCATCTGATTTCGAGTGTCGACCGGAAGGTTCATGACCTCGGACAGATGAAGGATCATGTCCGGGCTCGGCCGGGACCGCCCGGTTTCAAGAAATGAGATATGTCGCGCACTGACCTCGGCTTCGACTGCAAGGTCCAGCTGGCTCATCCTGCGTCGCTTTCGCCACTCTTTCAGCATGCCGGGATAGGGTGTCATGACCTGAGTTTAGCAAGGGTCCTAACAGAATTCACCTACCTCCGAGGTAATTGATTTGCGTCCGCCGCAAGCTGCATGAAGGGCGCATATCGAAAGGAGAAGCTCATGACCCAACAACAATCAGCAATGCGAATTTCAGGCGGTGTTCTTGCTGCAACCGGGGCGCTTTTTGCGCTGGCCGCGTTTCAGTTTCTTCATCCCGTTGCGTATATCTTTCTGCAAATCGCGTATTGGCCAATTCACGATGTTCCCGCGGAACTGATGGTTCCGTCGCCTTTACTGCTGGTGATCACTGGAGGCCTGACGGTTGGCTTGGGAGGAATGCAATGGGCGCTGGGAACATACGTTGCCCCGGTATCGGCGGTGGCCGCGACCAAGACCGCTCAGATTACGGCATGGTCCTGGTTTTGCGTCGACAGTTCAGGCTCCATTTTGGTAGGGGCGCCCTTCAACGTCGTACTAAACCTGTCCTTTCTGGTCCTGATCCTGTTGTCTTGCCGACCCGGCACGGCAAGCAAACACGCAACATCATGACGTGAAGTGGAATTTATTGGGTTTGAAAAGAAGGACTGGCTTTTCCAGAAAACCTTCGTAGGTCGATGCGACTTCAACGGCAGTTTTTTACATCGGACATGCTGGTGTTCTCGACGGCGCTGCCGCTTTCGACACTTGGCCTGAGCCGTTCATGAATGGACAGGACTTCCTCTTCCAGTTTGGCCAGCTTTTCTTCGGACCAGCCGGCTTGGTCTTCGCAAGTTGCAGGACGAGTGTGAAATGATCTCTCTGGCGGCCTTGAACACACGTCAAAAGGAACTGTATGCAACAGGGTTCATTTATCGCGCGGAATGAGGATACGCATCACTCCGCACACGGCGTAATAGTCAAGAGCAAGGGCAGCTTAATGCCCTTGCTTGGTCGGTTCGTTAAAAGGGGAACCGGTAATGCGAGGGAGGTGGGTGTTCAACCTCCGGCGGAAGGCCGACGTCCTTTCTCAGGTGAGCCGGCAACTCGGCTCTTCCGCGCAGAACAGGCCGTTCCACGCTGGGTCGATGGGCGAAGATTGCCGCTAGCCGCAGTAAGAGGCCACGCGACCGGCTGATTGGAATGTAAAGTGATAAGCTTGGCATTGTTCTCTCCATGAAATGATGGAAAGCCGCCACATGAGGAAAACACAAAAAAGGCCGCTCACGAGGCGGCCTTCAGATCGGAAACCTGTCAGACCGCTTTAACGGGCTACTGCGACTACCGCGCGAAGCATTGAAGTCTGACAATTCATCATATCTGATCTCTCCTGTATCAGGGTTTCCAACTCCGTGTGCTACCAGACGAGTGATTTCAATTCAACAACCCATACATGTATTGGTCGAATTCCGCCGGATAGCCAGCTCACAAGCGTTGGGAATAAACCTACGTATTGTTCTATTTGCAACCAGTGGCGACGGCGGCGGCATTTGTCATTTCGCGAACTCTGCGTTCGCAGCGAACGGCGGCTGTGCGGGCTCAAGCGCAGCATATTGACCAATCAGTGATGGGCAGGAATGGGCCGCCTCCCAACAAGTTGCGGAAAAAAATCACGGTATCACCTTAGATATCAGCGTTATCGCTCAGATTGTACCAAGTTGATTACGCCAATTCGCCGGCCATCGATTTCAGGTGGCGCATGTCGGTACCGCAGCATCCTCCAAATACTTGAATCGATGGATTCTGCTGCGCAATCGCGGCAATCTGTTTACCAAGCTCAATTGGATCGCCTTCGTCCAGTTCATCTGCTTCGTCAAGTTCCGCATGCGAGCAGCTCGAAGCGTTCGCCACCATGCCTCTAAGTCGTGGGTGGTTGCCAAGCGCTCCGGCGAAATGGGTAGGATGAGCGCAGTTGACCATAAAAAACAGCGCCGCTGCGTCGGTTGCCCCGTCGATATGGTCAATTCCGTCCACAAGTTTGGTTCCATCTGCCAGGCACCCGTCTGTCTCAACAACCAGAGACATGATGATCGGCAGATCAGCGTCTCGGGCGGCGAGGATGCATCCCGCTGCCTCGCTTGGGCGGTTGAATGTATAAGCGGTGACCAGGTCGACACTTGTGTCTTTCAGGCTGTGCATTTGAGCGGCGTGGTATTGACGTGCATCTTCGACGGGTACCGGCGGAATGTTGGCGTAAGGATCATAACGCGGGCCAATACATGCTGACACCAGTACATCATCGCGAGTGGCAGCTTGGCGCACGCCCTCGACTAGACTGACCGCATCCTTGTTCACCTCAACGAGCCGTTCTGCATCGTACCCCAAGGGCCCTGCTCGGTCGGCGTTCGCCATCCATGTGGGCGCATCAAGGATGCATCCGACACTCATTTCACCGGCGAGATCGACAAGTGCCTGCATTTGACCAGCCAGTATTGCCCTGGTGTCAGGTTCTTCCAGCAATGGAAACGACGCGAAACCGGGTAGCTCAACCCCATGATTAAATATCAGGTCTGTGCCAGTGCCAGCATAAACTAGAAAGGTCTTGTCACCTTCGAGTGGGAACTGTCGCGCCATTCTGATCCACGCCTATTGCTGTCAAATCTTCATAGAAATCTATATTGTCTTGGGTCTCCTGTGAACCTTAGGGCGACGACAGGGTGTCTTCCCTGAGCATGACCTCATCTGGCCGGGCAACTGGCAACCGCAGCGAAATTCTTTTTCTGCGGGCTGCACCGCAGCGTCATCAAGCCCTTGCCGATGCCCGATTTGGTCCGCCATCAATTGGCTGGAACCGCGTAACCCCGTACAACATTAGTGGTGGGTCCGCAGAGTTATTGCTGATTGTAAATGCTTTGAAGGCCCTTAAGATGAGTGGCATTCTTTGGAGAACCAGATGAGAGTCCTACGGATTAGCCTGCTTTTGGCGACACTCGGTGTTCCCGCCAGTGCTGACGAGCAACGCATCGAAATCAACAATGTCTACCCTCTAAATCAAGAGAACTTTGACCTTGGGGATCACATTTTTCACCTAACAGACAATCGGGGTGGTTTCGAAGTAATTGAGGGTCCAATGGATGATGGGCCTGCCAGATGTTTGGGTTCTGGATTTGGATTTGAAGACGGCACCAACTCAATCAATGGAATATGCGTTTTCGGTGAAGGTGATGACACTTTTATCATGCGATGGAAGGCCGGGGAAAAAGGCGAGGCAAACACTTGGGAAATCGTCACCGGGACGGGGCGCTACGAAGGAATGACTGGCAGCGGCATAGCGACAACAGATATCGCCTCAGCATACCAAGCGCTGCCCCTGAGGCGAACTCATATTGTCGGAACCGTGGAAATCCCGGACTAAGACGGCAGCGGATCTAGTATCTGTCCAGTTTCGATTGGTCTCGAACTAAATTGGTCTTAAGTGGCTTTTGCAACTAGGTCTCAATCCTTCCGGGATCACTTGCCTTAGTGCGGCGTACGTCCGCTTAGTCCCGCGAAATGTGAGTTCGTGTATCGTCCGCCAGCAACTCAAACCATCATCTCAATGGAGTAAAAGCCGCTGATGCACTAACAATCTTTTTGGATCAGTCAGGTGAGGCTGCTCAGCAAAGTTGAATTCTGCACCACCGCCGTCTCAAAAAAGCCCTTTCCGTAATATGGTACGGTCAGACATCGGGAGGGACCCAGATATGCTCGAAAAGGTAACAATCGCATTGTCCATGTTTCTGATTTCGGGGCAGGCCTTTGCGCTTGATTGCGGCGAAGTATCCAATCCCTGCAAAATAGACACCGGTGAATACCACATCGCCCTACCAGATGAATGGCGGGGCGGGCCGGTCGTGATGCACTTGCATGGTTATGGCGGGTCCGGAGCAAAGGTACTTAAAAACAAGCAGTTCGTCGAAGCATTCACCGCGCGGGGTTATGCGTTTGTGGCACCGACCGCATTGCCATGGCTGGAAGGAAAACCTGCTGACTGGTCGGTTAGGGATGGGTGGATTACCTATCCCCGCTCTGATGTCAGGTTTCTCCGTGACGTGCTGGCGGATCTCGTGACCCGTGCAAACGTAAACCCGGACCAGGTGCTGCTGACAGGGTTCTCACGAGGTGGTTCCATGGTGTGGGAAGTTGCGTGCCTCGCGCCTGACCTGGCGCGTGGCTATGCCCCTGCGTCCGGTGGCTTCTGGCTTCCCATGACCGAGGAGTGTCTTGGCCCCGTTCATATGCTTCATACTCACGGTTTTGCTGACAAGGTTGTGCCGCTTGAGGGCAGATCAATACACAATGAAGAGTTCGATATCACCATTACCCAGGCCGATGTCTGGGAGGGTCTTGCGTTGTGGCGCCGAAGAAACGAATGCCAACACAACGCGACAGAAAACGAAGTGACGGCCAATCTTTGGCGCAAACGGTGGGAATGCGAACACGGTAGTCTTGAACTCTTTTTGCACGACGGTGGGCACGGCTACCCAAAAGAATGGGGCACGATGGCGCTCGACTGGTTCGAAAGCCTGGAAAACTGACGAAACAACGAAATCGCAATGGTCGTATTCATTCAGTCTAAATCGGCCCATTGGTTCTGAAGTCACTCCGTGCTGGGCAAATCTTACCAATCCTTAAAGAAAACTGCCCAGATAGCAGCAATGATGGCACCGGTACCGGCAGCGAACACCAATGCGATTGCGCTGAAGCACAAACGCGGTTGGCTGGAGCAGTGGATAATCGAAAAATGAATTCTTATCTGGCCTCTAAGCAAACTATCCGCTGCAATCGATATAGCAAAAAGGGTAAGTGACAGCGCACTGGATCCCCCCATAGTCGTTGCCATTGCTCATCCTCAGTCCATGCCAACGGTAAACCGGTTACGACGAACAGAGTTGCGAAGAGCCACATCAAATACGTAAAAATCATCGACCCGGCGACCGCACGCCCTGGTCAATCCAGTAATTGACCAAAGCGGATTCCGCAAATTCACCGAGATCAGGATGGTCGCTGAAAAAGTACAGAAACCTCAACACGGCCTCTTTCTGTGCAGGCGTCAATTGGTTGAACTTGGACTTCCTGAACTCATGCAGCATTTCTTTCGATGTGCCGGGGTCGAGTGCAAGTAGGATGCTTTCACTGGCATATTCCCGGCTGTCTGAATTTAGCAGCGTCCAAATCAGATATGCGGGCAAGTAGTACTGAAAGGCTTTGGCGCTGAAAGCCGTGGGGGCAGCGTAATTGTATATGATCATTTGATCGGTCATCTCGTGCCATTTGACCCCGCCGTAGAATTCAAGAATATCCACGTCATCCATACATTCGGGGTGAAGAAGTTCACCATCAGCAGGTGGATCAAGGCCGTCAAATGCAGCAATGATCCGGGTTGCAAGATCTTCGGTTGTTGTCGCTACCTTTGGCATGGTGACATATTAAACTGGCTGAAACCCCGAAATCGAGTGATTGCGATGGACACCGGACAAAGGCTCTTTCAGGATATCGTTCGAAGTTCAGCAGCGGAGATGAAGAAGCCACTTTGGGGCAGCACAATAGGGATGTATGTGTAGAAATGTATTGAGGAAGTCGGGTGTCCCTAGTGTGTTACAAAGAGCGCCCTTGATCGATTTGGGAAAAAGATGATGAGCGGCGTTTCTGAAACCTACCAAGGAATCTGCTACTGCGGCGCATGTAATGTTTCTACCACCGGTAAGCCGATGATCATGGCTTATTGTCATTGCCACTCTTGTAGAAAGTGGCATTCAGCGCCGGTCAATGCTTGGTGTCTCTGGTCGGCAGACAAGGTCTCATTGTCAGGGCCGACGGTTCAATCGGACAAGAATGATGAGAGCCATCGTGTTTCCTGTGGTAAATGCGGTGGTGCATTGGTGAATATCAAACCTGGTAAGGACATCGTCGCGGTTTACGCGATGTCGCTGGCCGAATCCGATTTGAGCTTTGAGCCGACCTTTCACATCTTCTATGGCGAACGTGTTTTCGACATGGCCGATGGCCTGCCGAAGTGGAAGACGGTTCCGACATCGTTTGGTGGGGATGGGGTCGTTGTGCCCGAACCGGACAAAACCGGTTGGATTCCATTGAACCCGCGAGCCCAAGGGTGAAACGCAAACTCACTTCGATCTTGGCAGCCGACATTGTAGGCTTTTCGCTGCTTGTGGAATCCGCCGAGGAAGCCACGCTCGCGCGTCAGAAAGAACTGCGCCTGTCCGTGCTCGACCCCGGCATCGAGCAGGCTGGGGGTAAGATCATTAAGTCGACCGGCGATGGATTTCTGGCCGAGTTTTCAAGCGTGGTGGAAGCGGTGCGGTTCGCGATTTCGGCACAAGAAGCGATGCGCGCAGAGGAAGAATCCGTGCCTCAAGATCGGCAGATCAGTTACCGCATGGGCGTTCATCTGGGCGACGTGGTTGTCGATGACGGCGACATTTATGGCGACGGTGTGAATCTCGCGGCTCGCTTAGAAGGCGCAGCCCCGACCGGCGGGATCTGCATCTCCGCTGCCGTCCGTGACCAGATCGTTGGCGTAATGGACGGGCTGTTCACGGATGTGGGCGAGTTGACGCTGAAGAACATCTCGCGCCCGATCCGCGCCTTTGTCTGGCCTCCCGACCATGGCGGTGCATTGAACAGTGTCACCACGCCGTCCATCGGGGTTACATCCAAAAAACCAACGATAGCCCTCGCCGCATTCGAAACCCTTGGCAACAATGACGATGCCAAGATGCTGGCCGAAGCTTGCAATCACACGGTAGAGGCGGCGCTTGCCAATCTTACAGGGTTGGATCTGATCGCACTCGAGGCGGGCCCGGACCATATCGCCACGGCGGTGTTTCATGCCTCCGGCAATCAGGTCCGCGCCACCCTTAAGCTGCGCGAGACGGGTACATCGGCAACCTATCTGACCCAGCGGATGAACGGTGATCTTTCCGACCCCTTCTTGGCAGAAGATCTGTTGTCAGGGGAAATCGCGACAACCATCCGATACGGGATTCTGCAACGAATTGCTGAGCGCGCGGCTGAGACAGAGACAAACGATCCTGAGGCAATGCTGAACCTTGCAGGGCATTACATGATGGGATCGCAGCCTGAAGAATGGGAGGCGGCGGGACGTCTGCTGGACAGGATCCTGACGGTCCAGCCACGCAATTTTATGGCCGTTGGGATGAAGGCGAACACGTTGATCGGCGAATTGGTATGGGGTTACCGTCCGATACGCACGGAGGATATCGAAGCGGCCGACGCCGGGTTGAGCAAGGCGGTGTCGTTGAATGACCAAAGCGACTACGTGCACCTGATCCGGGGGATTTTTCATTACGGTATTACCGGCGATTTGGATGCAGCGGTGCGGTGTGTTGAACGTGGGTTCGAAATCAGTCCGCAGTTTGCCCAGGGGCATATGGTACTTGGCTGGATCCAGAACTTGATGGGCCAACCAGAGCTTGCGCTGAAGTCTATCAAAAAGGGCTCGTTTTCTCTGGCCAAGAACCGGATATATCACCGTGTCCCACAAGCGTTAGCCCAGACCTATCTGATTATGGGTGATTTCGAGAATGCCATCGCCAACGCCAATCGAGCGCTGCAAAACTCGCCGGGATTACCAGTCGCTCAATTGTATCTTGCCAGCGCGGCTGGTCAGGCTGGTCTATCTGATCAAGGAGAAAGGGCGCGGGATGCCCTATTGGCATCAGATCCGGACTTCCGGATTAGCGGCCTGCGCAGTTTCCATTTTCAGGATCCCACACGGTGGGACGCAATCCTGGATGGGCTTCGTGCAGTGGGGCTGCCTGAATAGAAGCTCAGGCAAGAGAGAACTCGACAGAGAGCGCACGCTGAGCGAACTCGCTCGTTTTGTTGCCGCTTTGAACGACGGCATTCAGATCGCGTCCCGTGCTCATGCCAGCGAAGAGGAACTGCGCAGCATCGCGCGGATGGCGGGGGACACTTTTTTACCAACCTACGGGAACCCAAGGCCCAGGATGATCCTGTAACGGAGCTTCAGAAAAAGACCCACCATTCACGATACGTGTTATCGTTCGCTTGCATGGGTTCTAAAACCCAAATGCCATGTTGGGGGGTCTTTTATGAAAACTGATATTACGGTGGTGGGGTTGGGAGCCATGGGATCGGCATTGGCAACCGCGCTCATGGATGCGGGGCGTAACGTGACCGTCTGGAACCGTTCACCACACAAAATGATGCCGTTGCAGGAAAGAGGCGCACAGGGAGCCTCTGATTTGAGTGAAGCTATATCTGCAAGTCCAAAAACGGTGATCTGCCTTCTCAACTACTCAACGACAAATGCTCTCTTTGAAACTCCAATAGTTTCGAAAGCAGTTGCCGGACGTAATATTATTCAGCTCGGCACATCATCCCCGCAGGAATCCGAGGACAGTAAAGCGCAATTCAATGAGTGGGGCGCCAGTTACCTTGATGGCACCATTATGTGTTGGCCCGGAAATATTGGAAAGCCATCGGGGCGGATCGCGGTCGCTGGGGATAGTACCGCATTTTCAAAATGCGATGTTGATCTCAATGTACTCGCTGGCGACATGCGCTATCTGGGTTCAAATGTGCGTTCTGCTGCGACCTTGGAACTTGCGTTTCTCTCGCGCCTTCTTGGTATTATCTTTGGGAGCATTCACGGCGCATTGGTATGCGAGGCTGAAGGAGTGCCTGTGTCAGAGTTCACCTCCATACTGCCGCCCGGGGACAGAGCAATTCCGCTGACCGAAACGATCCACGCAGGTTCATTCGACAAGATTTCAGGAGGTGGAGCATCAGTCGATGTCGCAGGCGAGGCGGTTACTGGATTGTACGATCACGCTATTTCTATGGGTATTAACAGCGAACTCCCGACGCTGATGCATGAGTGGGTTAGGCGAGCGCAGGACGCTGGTTTTGGAAGCCAGGAGACTGCGGCCGTTATCAAAATCCTCAGAAAGCGCTGAAGCGACAACAATACTGTAATCAAACACCTATATTCAGAGAGAACAACTTATGCGAACGGAATTTTGCCGAACATTTGGCATTGACTACCCAGTGGTTTTGGCACCCATGGCCGGGGTAGTCTCCGACGCCTTGGTTGCGGCTGTCAGCAATGCAGGTGGGCTCGGTTTGGCACCTCTTTGGCACGTTGACGCAGACGAGCTTCGAAAATCGGTGCGCAACATAAAGCAACTCACTGACAAGCCATTCGGTGTGAACCTGAACATGGATTTCCCGAGCATTGAGCATCTCGACATATGCCTGGAGGAAGGCGTCGAGGTCATTTCTATTTTTTGGAAAGCGCCTGGGGATATGCTCGCCCACGCCAAGTCTGGAGGCGCCAAAGTCATTTACACCGCTGGTGATGCAGCTGATGCAAAGGCTGTAGCAGACCTTGGCGCTGATGCGATTTGTGCTCAGGGATGGGAAGCCGGAGGTCACGTCCGTGGAACCGTTGGGAGCATGGCGCTCATTCCAGCGATTGTTGATGCGGTTGGTCATGTGCCGGTCGTGGCAGCCGGTGGAATTGCAGACGGGCGTGGATTGGCGGCGGCGCTATCGCTCGGTGCTTCGGCAGTATGGGTGGGAACGAGATTTCTTGCAGCTTCTGAGGCGTATGTTCACACAGACTACTTGTCACACCTCTTAGCGGCGTCTGAGAATGACACGGCCTATTTTGACAACTTGTTCAACATCGACTGGCCCAATGCACCTCATAGGGTCTTGAAGAACAGCACAACCCAAATGTGGGAGAATGCAGGCCGCCCGAAAAGCGGCCAAAGACCCGGAGAAGGTGACGTTGTGGCATTCTCTGAAAAGAAAGGCGATGTTTTACGATATCAATCCAAGACGCCCAGTGCGGATTTAACGGGCGATGTTGAAGCCATCTCAATGTGGGCAGGACAAGGCGTTCCAATGGTTAAGAAAGTTCAACCCGCTGGAGATATTGTGCGAGAAATCGTTATCGAGGCGAAGGAGGCACTGGAACGCAGTCTTCACCAATAAAGAAAAACGTTGCCGCCTTTTGGCGGACATTGACCGACTGTCCCGCGAATAGCGGATTGGCCCGCAAATCGTGAGTTCGCTGACGTCGAAGTTTTGCGCCTGCGACGAATGTCCGAAAATTGGGCTGCGACCGCAGCATCGAATTACCGTGGCCAACGGCAGGAAAGGGCCGTCCGTTTCAAATAGAATTTGTGCTCAAGATGCTGGCGGGCACATAACTTCGATCAAGAAAGGGCCGTCACGTGATAGCCCCGCGGAAAGGGCATTTACAAAGCCATCGGTGTTTTCAATTCGTATTCCGGGAACCCCATGCCCTTTAGCGAGCGCAACCCAGTCAAGCGTTGGGTTTTCCACATCAAACATTGCCTCCGCATTCTTGCCAAAACTCTCAACACCGACATTTGCCAGCTCATCCCGAAGGATTTGATAGCCGCGGTTGGCAAATACAATCACCGTAACGTCCAGGCTTTCGCGTGCCATCGTCCACAAAGATTGCAACGTGTACATGGCGGATCCATCGCCTGTTAGAGCAATTACTTTTCTGTCTGGACATGCAATTGCTGCGCCAGTTGCGCACGGTAGGCAAAGCCCTATTGCCCCACCGGTTCCCCCAAGCAAGTCATGTGGTCGCGCCGTTGCAGTCGGAGGAATGACGTGAAACCCGGACGTCACGGATTCATTGCAAACGATAGCATTCTCGGGAATGAGGGCCGCTAACGCCTGGCCGACATTCGCTAGGGTGAGATCTCCGGTTGGGATTGGAGGCAGGTCGAGAGCGTATGTGTTCAGCTGTGTCTTGCTCGAAACACCAACCGTGTCTGCCAGTGATTGAAGAGTCCAGGCAATATCATCCGTCGGAGTGCAGAGGCTTGAGACCGTGCAACCGGCGGGCTCGGGTGTGCTCGGTTTCCCCGGGTATGCAAAGAAGGCAACGGGTTGGTCGGCGCCGATCAAAGTGATTGACGAGGTCTGTTCAAGCTGAGCGATCTTGGGTGCAATTGGATACACAAGTTGATCCAATTTGGCAGCCCCGGCCCCCTTCGAAATTCGAGGGATTAGAGTATCCGCCAACAGGCGGCATCCGGTTTTGACGGAAATTTTTCCAGCCAGTACACGAAGTGGACCAAAAAGCGCGGACCCACCTATCATCAAAGCCGCGTTTGCAGTCTTCAGACGCATGGCTGCGGCCTCGATGTCTTCCAAGGACGGACGATGAAGTGGTTGGGCCAGAATGCTATTCGTCACAGGGCCAGTCGCTGAATCCCAAGCAGTATCGGCGGGAAGAACAAGAGTGGCGATCTGGCCGTTTTGAGATCGGGCGGCCTGGATGGCTGCGGCCCCGTCTGATGCGACGCTTGTGGCCTGATCAGAAACTCGTGTCCAATGGCTTATGGCCTGACTTACGCCAATAATGTCGCCTCTGAGTGGGCTTTCATAGCGCAGGTGATGTGTTGCGTGATCTCCCACCACATTCACGATCCCGGATCCTGATTTTCGGGCGTTGTGTAGATTGGCAAATGCGTTGCCTAGCCCCGGTGCAAGATGCAGCAGAGTGCCGGCGACGTCCCGTTTCATGCGGTAGTAGCCATCAGCGGCGCCCGTCGTTCCACCTTCGAAAAGGCATAGAACACAGTTCATCTCGGGATGTCGATCGAGAGCCGCAACAAAGTGCATTTCAGACGTGCCTGGATTGGCGAAAACCGTATCCACACCGTTGTGAAGAAAGGTTTTGACTAACGATTCTGCGCCGTTCATTCGATCACCGCCAACTCTGATTTCAACGCACTTTATGGGAGGGACAATCCAAAAGTAACTGAAAAAGCTTGCGATGATGTGCAGGCCGTCAATCGTCATCGATGCCCTCGCGCCGTGAGACTTGCCATGTTGAACAACGCGAGGTCGCGGTGGTTTTCGGCCAGTTCAAGTCGAACTCGGATCGCCCAGACATGCTTAGGTTTTAGCGGCCGCTTCTGACCGACGATACGTCCCTTGTTCCAGGTTGGGCGAAGCGCGAATGGCAGGTAAGTTTGGGTTTCCATGACTGACCCTCCGATCCGCCATACCCTCCCACAACGACAACCCGACATTGACGAGAGACAATATCACAGGATGCTGCGTCGCCTCAGAGGTCTGCTGGGAGCTCGACGCAGTCATCCTTCGTTGCTTAAGCAGGACAATAAATTGCGCATTTGACAACAAGTATTTGCGGCCCACATGCTGAAACGTGAAAATCGAGGTGGAACGACCAAAGGTAATTTCATGTTTAGATCATCAACCCGAAGTGAAGCAGAAAGTTTGTTTAGCGGACTTGCTCTTGGATTTTCTGCCGACCCATTCATGCGTTGGCTGTATCCTGAACCTGCCGATTTCCTTACCCACTTCCCGCGAGTAATGGACTTCTTTGGAGGGCGTGCATTTGAACAGGGTAGCGCGTTTCGAAACGATGATTTTACTGCTGGCGCACTTTGGCTTCCGCCAAGCATTCACCCTGACGAAGAACGGCTTGTCGCCTGTTTTGAGCAGACGGTCTCATCAGAAAAGCATGATGCGTTGTTCGAAACATTCGGGCAGATGGAAGATTATCATCCCGATGAGGACTGCTGGCATTTAGCTTTTATTGCGGTCGATCCAATTCGCCAAGGAAAAGGGTTGGGGTCCGCGTTGCTTGAATGCTGCCTCAAACGTTGTGACGAAGATGGAAGACCGGCTTACTTAGAGTCGACAAACCCTACAAATCTATCACTGTATAAGCGCTATGGTTTCCAAGAGATGGGTCTAATCAAAACCGACCAAGCCCCACCCCTGTTTCCGATGTTTCGAGCCGCCCAATAGCGATAGATCAAACGGACGCACCGTCCCGCCTTCTGTGAGTTCGGCAGTTTCAGGATTTTTTTGTCCGTAGCGAATGGCTGGTTCGACGAGCCGCACCGCAGCATCGAATTTCTTCGGCGGACGGCGGCTTTGGGCCGACCCTGTAACGCGTTGTTCACCAATCGTAGCAAATGTTGCAGCTGATCTATTGGTGGCAGAGGGCTCAGTATGATCGAAGTTGCATCTAATGGAAATGACGACCTTAAACGTTTGCATAGAAGGGTTATGCTCCAAGATGCGAGCGAGAAACCCGAATGCTCAGCCGTTTGCGTCGAGGAGAATCTGTTTTGAACGAAACGCGCGCTCGATCAATATTTGGGCCTTTTGAGTCTGGGCAACCGAGATAGCCTGGTCAAAGGCGGCACTCGCTGAATCGGTATCTCCTTGTGCTGCTCTGATTTCTCCTTTGATACGCAGCAACTCAGCCTCTGCCCAGTGTTCTCCTGTGGTATCCTGTTCTCGCAAAGCGCGAACCACTGTTTGTAGGGCCGCGCTGGGATCACCGGCCCTGAGTAGGGCTTTCGCGTGTTCAGCCAAATAGAGCGTTACCCAAAGCCAGCATCCTTTTGCACGATACTCTTCCAAGGCCTTGTCCAATTGATGGACGGCGCCAGGCGCATCCGTCATGCAAGCCAGGACAGCGTCATGAATGGCAACAAAATTCTTCCACAACGCCATGTCGTGCTCGTTTGAGACCTGTCGCATTTCCTCATTGATCTCGGTTGCACTTTCCAAGTCGCCAATCCAGATCGATAAGGTGACAGCGTGCAGACCAGCGTAACAGATTGTGTTGGCGTGTTTGAGCTCGCGGGCTCGAGCAAGGGCCTTGACGCAGGTCTGTTGCGCCGTGTCTTCGTCGCCGCACATCCACTGCGCAAGGAGCATATAGCACCAGATCTGCACTCCTGGATCCTGGGCGAATTTCGTCGAAAAATCTATGATCTCGGCCGACCGATAGAGTTCATAAGCGACTTCGAGATCTTGAAGTGCTTCAGCAGAGCGGCCCTTGGCGATCAGGGTCGCAGCCCGCATCCGGCGCGAGATCAGCTTCGGGATCGGAGCGCGCTCGTTCGCCATGTCTTCTACAAGTCTCGAAACCAGACCGAACGCTTTATGCAGATCGTTGCCGATATAAGGCGCGATCCACGTCCCATAGTAGATTGCAACCTTGAGTTCTGGGTCCGTGGTTGCCTCTATCCTTTCCAGCGCCTGTGAGAATGCGTTGCTGGCTTCGGCTGAGGCGTAGCCATCCTTGGCGATATGTACCTGAGCAAGCTGCACCAGAAGCGCCAGTTCCCGTTCGCGCCATTCCGGTTTGTCCAGCAAGCCTGCAACCAGCGTCAAGGCATTGTGCAGATGATTTCCTGCTTCGACATAAGCCGGCCGGGCCTGAGCTTTTCTGGCAGCGTCGCCCCATAGCGTAATAGCCTTTTCCGCCAACCCAGCCTCAGTCGCATGATGTGCGATCAACTCCGAGGGCGCGTTCGGGTCGGCCTCAAACAGATCCGTGAGCCTGTGGTGGATTTCTAAACGTCGACGTCTCAGCAAGCTTTCATAGGCTACATCCCGAACCAGCGCATGCTTGAAGACATATGTCGCATCCGGAGGTATCCCCCGTCGAAACACGAGCTCGCTGCGTTCAAGCTGCCCCAGCGCATCGTCAAGCGCCAAATCATCGACCCGGGCGATTTTTGTCAACGACGCACGGTCGAAACTTCGCCCGATGCAGGCGGCCATCTGGGCGATTTCCTTCACGGGTTGAAGCCGGTCGATCCGGGCCATTAGGGAATCATGCAGGGTCGCTGGGATAGTCACCCGATCAATAGGACCGGCAAGTTGGAAGCTGTTTTCGGCTTCAATCAGGTCGCCGGATTCCAAAATGGTTTTTGTCAGTTCCTCGACAAACAGGGGAACGCCGTCGGTTCGGTGGATGATTTCTTTAGTCAGTTCGTCGGGAAGGGTTTTCCCACCTGATATCTTTGCGAGAACAGCCTCGATCTGCTCGGACCCCAATCGGTTTAGGGTAAGCTTGGATACGATTGGATGACCTCCGAACGCGTGCTGGAAAGTCGGTCTACCGGTAATCAAGATCATTACCCGCTCGGTAGCAATTCGATCCAGACACGCCTCGAGCATCGCGAGCGTCGAGGCATCGCACCAATGTGCGTCCTCTACGACAAGGAGAACTGGCTTTTCCCGTGAAAGCGCCTGCAATTCTGCCGAGGTTTCTTCCATGATCCGAACTCTGAGTTGTTGTGGTGTCAGATCGGGATTTTCGGCAGATGGACCAGTTTCAATCTGCAGGAGTTCAGCAATAATCTTTGGGTCAGCGGCCCGGAGTTGCTTGCGAAGCTTTGCAATTTTTTTGCTGGCAGTGTCAGTTTCCAGATGGCCCATGGCATGTGAAAGCTGCCGGATAACAGGAAAGAAACTCGAATCCGTGTGGTAGGGCGAGCAGTGATAGTTCATCCGGAAGTGATCCTGCGTCGAGACCGCATCAATGACGGCACGCGTCAGTCTGGACTTGCCGATGCCTGCCTCACCGATCAGAACAGCGACTTGGCCTTCCCCGGAAATTGCGCGATGCCAGCGCTCTATGATCAGTCCCAGTTCATGGTTGCGCCCGATCATCGGCAGAACAGGACTGATATCTTCGGTCTCGAACCGGCTTTCCAAGCTGCGCTCGGTTCCGATCCTCCACGCCGGTACTGGCGAGTCCAATCCCTTAATGTCGAAACAGCCTAACTCTTCTAACTCGAACGAGTCTTGGATCAATTGCTTCGTCGATTCTGGAACCAGAACCTGCCCCGGCTCAGCCAATGTCTGAAGACGCGCTGCAAGGTTTGGCGTGTCGCCAACAACGGTTTCTTCCCTTGATGCTCCTTCCCCTATGAGGTCGCCGACGACGACCATGCCGGTCGCTACTCCGGCCCGAACAGATAGTGCCTGTTCATCAGGCGAACGCAATTCGGCGATCGCCCCGATAATTTCCAGCGCAGAGCGCGCAGCGCGTTTGGCGTCGTCTTCATGCGCCACCGGCCAACCAAAATAGCACAGTACACCGTCACCCATATATTTTGCCACATTCCCTTCATAGCGGGTGATGATACCGGCAACGGTATTTTGATAGCGCTTGATCACTTCGCTCATGTCTTCGGGATCCAACCGCGCTGACATTGCTGTTGATCCGGCAAGATCTACGAACAGCGTCGTCAAATGGCGACGCTCGGCTTCGCGCTTGATATCCGTTGTACTTGTCGCGTCAGACTGGGATTGATTAGGTTCAACTGCTTCAATAGCCGCTCGCAACCGCTTGCGCGAACCCAGTGAAAGGCCGATCTCACGCATATCCTCATCCGTTAGGTCATAAAGGACATCAAGATCGATCTCATTCTCGACCAGAACCGCTTCCAGATTAAGGAGCTTCCTTCGTGTCAGCCATTCAATGAGATCGGACATAGGGTAATTGGTCTTCTAAGAGGGTTTGAGAATCGTAGTGTTCCCGATTAAGTCAGTTTGGGCAACGAGTATTCCTCAGACTGCGAATTTGCTCAAATCGCTACAGAATAACGCCATATTTGGCTTGTGGACATAAGAGTGGGGCGCCAACTAAGTTGGCTTGGGGTTTGGAGACGGGAAGGCTGGCATGCGACTGAATAAAAATGAGTTCGAAAGAATGACCGAGGCTTATACTACGGCATGGAACTCGGGAAATCCCGAGGCGGTCGCCGATCACTATGCTCCTGACAAGGGTATCACGATCAACCGAGGGGAAAACCAATTTGGGCGCGACGCGATAATTGCCATGGCGGGTGGTTTCATGTCTTCTTTTCCCGATTTGAAACTTACAAGGGACTTTGTTCGTTTTGCCGGAGATCACGCCATCTTTGGTTGGACGCTTGAAGGGCATCATTCGGATACGGGTAACCTCGTCAAGGCCAGCGGCTGGGAAGAATGGGAACTGGACGAAAACTGTCGTATCACCAATTCACTAGGCTGGTTCGATGCCGTGGATTACGAACGACAGGTCGCTGGCCAAGTGTAATGATACACCTTGAATATTGACTCGTGCGAAGAAATTGCGCCGCTCCCAAGTCTGGCCACCGTCTTCTGTAGCAAAAACACTAGCCGCCGATATGCCAAAGCGGTGCGAAGATTGTGGGCCAAGTCAACATTGCAGGCGGGCAGTAGGGCATGCATGCCAACGATCAGTCGCATGGTTACGCTTTGAACAAATGCGATTGCCTGGTTTTGAGTGAAACTTGAATGGCTCTATTGTTCAGTCTATCTGTCATTTTCGGTGGTCTGACAGGTCCAGCTCGTCCCACATCCAGCTGAAATCATAGTCTGCAACAGGGGAGCCAGTCTGACGGGCGCTGCGGTTTTCAATTGTCTTCAGCCAGTCAATCACCTTTTTCTTGCCTGCGGTGCTGCGAACGGCCTGGCGTGGTGTCTTGCCATCCAGGGTCGGGATCGGCTGGTCAAGCGTGTCGCGGTAGTGTTGTTCGAGATGTTCGTGGGCAATCTGACGGGCAAGGGCAGGGGGGATGTCCTCTTCTTCTGCCACTCCGCCCTCCAGGCTGTCATCCGCCATCATTTGCTCGACGGTCTGGATTGATGTCAACGGTGACTTCACCAGATCCTCCAGGAGGTCCCGGACCAGGGCTTCGCCGCGTTCGGCGCGCGCTGCAGAGTTTACAGAAAGCGTGAGTGTTTTGCCTTTCAGGTTCAGGGACCCAAGCACAGAGGTCCCTGACATCGACTTGTCCAACACGAGGCCGGTGCCGTGCTTGTTGCCGGACGGGTTGTCGACGGCAAGCCAGGTCCAGTCATTTCGACCTGAGACCACGAGTTCTGCGGACTGGGACAGTCTTTGCGAGACCTGGCTTTGCGTCACCTTACTGGCGAGCGGGAAGCGCATCTCGTGAAAGAGAAGGTCGTCGCCATCGCTGTTGCTGATTTGTGGTGGTTCCGGGTCCAGCAAGTTCGGCAAATGTGCGAAGAGCCAGGCATTGGTGAAGAGGGGTGCAGAGCGGTGTAGCTGATGCTGTGTCAGTCTCAGCTCATCGTCGGGGTTCAATTTCAACACGGAGCGGAGCCCCTCTTCAAAAAACGCGACGGTTTCTGGCTCGAAGGGAAGCAGAGCCCCTGAGATCACGTTATGACCTCCCTGCGCGACAACCCGAGCCGCAATGCGGTCCCACCTCTGCAGCATCTGCGTTGCGCTGTGTTCCTGGACGGTGACCGGCTCGGCGTCCGAAAGCGCGTCGCGCAATACCATGGATCTGCCAGGGTCTATTTCGCTCACCTCATAAAGGCTGACCGGCGCGTCCCGCAATCCTTTGATATAGGCGCGGGTCTGCGCACTCTCCTTGGTTCCACTCCCTTTCAGATAAGCATCTGCAGCGTTTTCGGCGCCCGATCCGAATGTCCTGCCCAGCAAGTCTTCTAGGCCACCGCCCCACAGAACCATTGGCCAGTCATCGCCCAGCAGGTCGCCCAAATCCTCGAAATCGAGATCGAATGCCTCGAGCGCTGGCAGAAAATGCTCGTCCAACACGTCCGCGAGCCGCTCGTGCCAAATCTCGTCACCGGTGACAAACCCGATGAGCCCACCAAGATCGTTCCCCGTCGCCATTTTCACCTTCTCCCTGTTCGCCGGACAGGGGCGATCTAGCGCAGATTGCAACCGCGAGCCAGACCACAAGCGTGTGCAGAACTGCGTTACATTGATGGTCTCGTCGCGGCGAATGCTATTTCTTCGGTTCCCGCCCAAAAAGCTCTGCAAAAAGTTCTTCGGAGCGGCGAAGGCCTTCATCGGTCAGCACCACCGATATTGCCTTCCCAACCGGGTCCAGGATCAACCCGTTGCGGTGCAGGCGATCAAGCGCGTCCCAGTCAAAACCTTTCCACGCGCGGCGCTCGTCATGCAGCGTCAACCAGAGCAGCGCCAGGACTGCTTCATCCACCTTGTTCTCATCTATGTCCATAACTACAGCGGACGCGACAAGGGCCGGGCTCGTCAACCCTGATCCGGCGAACGGAGGGACTGCAAAGATCTTCAGCTCGCATATGGTGCGACCAGATTGATAAGGCCGGGTGAAACCCGTGCCGCCTCACACCACGGGTATGAATCGCTCCCAGAGAATAGATATCGCAATGTCATTGGACAGCTGGATTGTGCCAAGCAATACTGGGAGGCATGGAGCTGTCAGACACCACACCTGTCCACCTGATCCATGTGGACCCGGACGTCAACATGGCACGGTACTACGGAATAGAGCTGCAGCCGACGCTGTTTGGGGAAGTGTCCGTGTTTCGCACCTGGGGACGTATTGGCACGAACGGGCAAGCCATGATGGTGACGTATGATGACGAAGCCCAGGCTGCTGACGCGCTCCATAAACTTGAAAGACAAAAACGTCGCCGAGGCTATGTTCCGGTCGGAGAGTGACCTCGGGCTGCAATCTGTTTCCGTAGCAATTCCCGAGCCTGCCGTCTCGTGACCGGGCTCAAGGTTACAGCCGGCGAGCCGGCTTCCACCCAGAACACCCCAGCATGATCTCCCTGTCCCAGTAACCCCTGAACCGTCTCTTGCGAGCCGGGGCAGGGGCTTTGGGTCATGGTCGGTCCATGCCGTGATGATCTGCCCATTCGGGTGATGATCCCTTTTGCGCTCCCGCAGGATCGAAGATCCTTTTCCTTTTTTGTTGGTCAGGCGGGATTTGGACAAGCCAAACGCCACCCGATGTCAGGGGGAAGGCGCGGCCTCCCCCCTCGGACAAGACAAATAGACAAGACCGTGTCCTCGCGCGCTGCGCTGCGGGCCGCACCACTCTTGTCGATTTGTCCTGTCTCGCCCCTCTCCGCGTTCGCCACGGGGCAGGTTTTAGAGACGACGCCCTTTCAGGGCTCGGCTCAAAACCAGCACCAAAAGGGATCAGCCCCGGAGGTCGCATCACAAAGGAGACGGTTTTGAACAGTGAAGCAACAAAAGACATCGAAAATGACACCAGCCTTCAGGCGGCAGAGATCGCAGCCCAGAATGACCTGTTTCGGAAAGCCCTGATCGATCCGACTGCGGCAATCGAGATGCACACCAAAGGCATTCAGGGACAGGTGTTTGTCACGCCGGGCGTATCGGGCGAAGGGGTGGAGTTTCAGATCGCGGCATTGGCTGCAGTGGCGTCGGATGACCAGTTTGACGAGGGCAATGACCCTTATGGCGATCACACATTCGGAACGGTGACGGTCAGCGGCCAGAAGCTGTTCTGGAAAATCGATCTGTACGACACGGATTACACATACGGTTCCGACCGCCCGTTTGATCCCGCAGTGACGCGCCGCGTCCTGACCATCATGTGCCCCAGCGAATACTGAGACCAGCCCTGTCCCAAAAGGGCAGGGACTGCACGCGCATCCCGCGCAGGAAAGGAGGTGAATTTATGCCCGCAAAGATCATCGAACAGCGAACACGTGAAGCTGTGGAATTGCTCAAGAAGGGAGGCCTGTCAGCCAACATTGCGCTCCGCTTCTTGAAACAACACGCGGCCGCCTAAGCGGCCCCGCTCTACCCCGGAAGGGGTAGGGCACCCTTAACACGAAGCAAAACACTCAAACAAGGATTTGCCCCATGAGCAAAGTCGAAACATTCACCGCACCGGAAACCATCGAAACCGTTGCATTGTCCGATCTCTACCTGTCCGATCTGAACCCGCGTCAGGAGGTTGGTGAGGACGGTATCGCTCTGCTGGCTGACAGTCTGGTCATGTGCGGTCTGATCCAGAACCTCAGTGGTCTGCGGGATACAGATGGCAAAGTCGCCATCGTTGCCGGTGGTCGCCGCCTGCGGGCTTTGAACATCGCCGTGACCGAGCGGGCCGATCTGGCACAGGTTCCCGTGAAGGTCACTGACAATCCGTTTGTGGCCGAACAATGGGCCAATGCGGAGAACACCGCCCGTGAGGAACTGGACCCGGTGGACGAGGTCCGCGCCTATGGCAAGATGGCGGAGAAATCCCTGTCTGTTGCCAAGATCAGCAATGCGTTCGGTGTGACCGAGGCACATGTGCGCCGCCGCCTCGCACTGGCTGGTCTGCCCGCCGCCGTATTGGATGCGCTCAAGGCGGGTGAGATCAGCATGGGGCTGGCCAAGGCCATGACAGTCAGCACCGAGGAAGAGAAAATTCTGCAAGTGCTGGAACAGGCAAAAGAGTGTCGGTGGTTTAGCGAACATGATGTCAAACAGGCCCTGACATCTGAGGCTGTCAGCAGCACCAACCGCAAGGCCGTGTTTGTCGGGCAGAAGGCTTATGTTGAGGCGGGTGGCACCGTCACCGCTGATCTCTTTGCCGATGAGACCCTGTTCAATCAAGGCGAACTACTGGACCACTTGTTTGCTGAAAAGCTGGCGGCAGAAGCAGAGAAGCTGCGCGAAGCGCAAGGCTGGGACTGGGTGGAGACCCATGATGAAAGCTATATTCCCTATGGGTTCTCGGGAAGTGAAGGCATGCACCGCCTGGACATGGTGAGCCGGGACTTCACCGAAGAACAGTCTAAGCGTTATGACGAGCTTGCCGAACTCTATGAGGCTGAGGCTCTGGACGAGGCTGGCGAAAAGGAGCATGCCGCGCTCGAAGACTATGCCGCGCCGTTCTATTCCGACGATCAGCGAAAATTGTCCGGTGTGTTTGTCTATGTCGGCAACACTGGCGAGATCAAAACATCCTCGGCCTATGTCGCGGCGGAACATGTGCAGGCCGCCATTGAGGCCGGTGTTCTGGCCCCGGTCAAAGAGCCAGAGGTTAAAGAGGCACCAAAACCAGCCTATTCGCAGAAGTTCATCGACGACATGGTGGCGATCCGGTTGGCGGCGGTTCAAACGGCCCTGCTGGACAAGCCTGACTATGTGTTGAGCTTGTTTGCCTTCTTCGCAACCCCGGCGTCTGGTCTGACCAGCAACCTGTTTGGGTTTGGCTATGGTGGCGCTGAGCGGAACACGCCTGAGATCGACGACCAGTTCATCCTCGACCCGCGTCTTGGCGGGGAGCGGGACGAGGCGTCGGAGGCAGCCTATGACCAGTTCCAGGAGATGGCCGCACAAGGCAGCGTGGACGCGTTCAAAGCGTTTCGCGATCTGGGCAAGAAGACCCGTAATGGAGAGATCACAGCTTTTCTGGCCCGGCGGTTTTTGACCCAACGCCCGGAGTTCATGGCTGAGATCGACGCTGAGATCGGATCGGACATCCGCGCGATCTGGACCCCTTCGGCTGAGAATTGTTTCAAACGCCTGAAGGGCTGGCAGCTGGATGATCTCTACAAGGACCTGTTGGACCTGCAGGTCGATACCGACATGTTCAAGGCCTTCGCGAAATCCAAGAAAGGCGCGAAGAACGAGGCGATGCACAAGCTGTTCAATGACAATGAACATCAGGTGGCTCTGGGCGTGACCGAGGCGCAGAAAGCCCGGATCGAAGCTTGGGTTCCTGATTGCTTCTGAACCCAACAGGGCAGGGCGCTTAGTGCCCTGCCTGTCAGCCGCGTTGTTCTGTTTTAATTCAATGCTTTACGCTTCTTTCACTTGAAAGGATGTAGCTTGTAGGCTACATTTAGGTATGATAGAAATTCGCAAGACTGCCCTGTTCGATAAATGGCTCAAGGGCTTGAAGGACCAAAGGGCAAAAGCCAGGATTTTGGTTCGCATCACGCGGTTGAGCCTGGGCAATCCCGGTGACGTGAAGCCGGTTGGTGAGGGTGTCAGTGAACTGCGTATTTCTGAGGGTAAGGGGTATCGGGTTTACTACGTATCGCGCGGTGACGTTTTGATCGTTTTGCTTTGCGGGGGAGACAAGTCATCCCAGCAATTGGACATCACAACCGCCAAAGCGATGGCAAAAGAGTTGGAGTGAAAAACATGGGTGTCAAAACAACGAAGTTTGAAGCGGCTGACTATCTGGACAGCCCCGAAGCCATTCAAGCCTATCTTGAAGCGGCTTTTGAAACCAGTGACACCGCCCTGATTGCATCAGCTCTTGGCGATGTTGCAAAGGCCAAAGGTATGTCGAGCGTAGCCGACAAATCCGGCCTGTCTCGGGAAAGCCTCTATCGTGCGCTTAGCGAAAACGGCAATCCCGAATTTGGCACCATCCTCAAAGTGCTGAGCGCTGTGGGTGTTACGCTCACCCCGAAAATGCACGTGAGTTAACTGTTTTAGAAGGCAACCCGCCATGTCTACCGATGCAGCTACTTCTACAGCCGAAAAGACCATTCGCCGCGTTTGGAAATCCGCGCAGATGTTTGTCGGGTTTCATACGGATCAGAAAGGCAAACCGCGCACGCAGCCAAAGCTCTGGCCACCAAAAAACGGGAGCGCGTCAATCCATAGCGACCACAGCGCGCAGGAGGCCATCGTTGTTGTCAAAGCCGCTGATCCGGAGACCGCGCAGGATGTACAGATCAAGCTGCATCCAAACCGTATTGTTGTGCGCCGCGATGCAGATATGTGGTGGCAGGGTGTTGCCGTGGATGAGCATTCCGTGACAGTCCGAATGGCCGACAACACGATCATTGAAATCCGTTATGATGGCTCGGTGAAACGCCGCTCAGAAGAAGATGAAACCCATGTTGAAGCTGATGGCAGCATCTTCAAATTCACCGAATTTGCCGAGGCGCATATGACAGGTGACGGGGTGGAAATGACCCGGCGTACCGAGGATCGCATTGCCACGATCACGACCGACGGAGTTGTCGATCGCGCGCGCAAGCGTTAGCTTGTATTCAATACCTCGAGACTTTCCTTCGGTTAAACCTGTGGCCCGCTTCGGTGGGCCATTCTTTTGCCGATGTCCTGGCGTCGAAGCTCTCAAGTTGTCCCTTGGCACCCGGGGCCTGCGCCCCGCGTGCCGACGCGACTGGTCGCTTCGCTTTGACGGCCGCTACTGCGGCCGGAGCAAGTCGGACCGGCGGCGACTGGATAAGCCCGGCCCGGCGCCTCCGCTGACAGGAAAGGGCGACTTGTGCAGTGTCTCTGATCAAAGGTTGGTGATCCGGTTTCTGGAAAACCACCTGCTCTCGGGTCGGAACGACGTGCATGCGTCCGATCTCCATGATTTCGCTGACACCCATCGAGGAAAATTAGTTGGGTGTCCTGGGCACAGCAGCCCCAGCAGGTCTTAACTTTTCGCGGATCCGAGAGGATGCGTTCCGTAGCCAGCGATGATCCTCGCAGCCTGTGTTTCTTCAAGATGAACATATGCGAGCAGTCAGGAATGGCACTCCTGATCAGGCAGCAGATCAGGAGCTTCAACGACTATTTTCCGCCGTCGGGCAGGCCCGACTTTGCATCGCGAAGCAAAATAGCCGCTGACATCCCCTTAATGCTCGCAAAAGCCATGTTCATCGAAACACGTCATAGCGAGGATCAAACAATGGCGACTCAGAACATCACCCTCAAAGTCAAAACCGGTGAAAAAGACGGCAAAACCTACTGGGACCGCAGCGGCGTTCTCTTCGTTCATACCGATGAGCAAACGGGCGAAATCAAGTCGATCAGCGTGAAACACAATATGTTCCCCGGCGTTGAAATGGTGGCTTTCCCGAAACGGGACGACAATGATCCGGTCACCGAGTGACAGAAGGGCAGGGCGGCACACGTCGCCCTTTCCTATGCTCCGGCTCCTGGCCGGGTTGCGCGCACATAGTTACTTCCGCCCCGCTTTTGTCCGGATCATCGCGGCAATTTCTGCATCGTATTCCCGCAGGACCTCTTTGAAGAACGCCCCAAGGTTAAAGTTCCTCTGGAACGCAGATGGTATGTTGCTGCGAACCTCTTCCAGCGCTGCCGCAATCTCACTGCCGTCAGAAGTGGATATCTGAATTCTGATCGGTTGACCGGCAGCGCTTGATTGGCTGGCTACAGACTCCCTGTCCTGATTTTGGCCTTCGTTTACAGGTTTCAGTTTTTTGGGTTTCGCAGGCTGTGGCTTGGCTGCCGACGGTGCTTTCGCGGTAGGTTCGTCACGCCCCTGCCTGGTCAGATCGGTTACGGTCGGCGCGATGTCAGACACAGATCCCGACAACAGGTTTTCGATGCTATCAGGCCGGGGCATGCTGCACCTCGCTTTCCTTGAGGGCATTCAGCACAAACTCCGCGTTGCTCAGCGCCTTTCTGCAGCGATCCGCCA
This sequence comes from Ruegeria sp. CDSB117, assembly GCF_059611005.1. Taxonomy (NCBI): domain Bacteria; kingdom Pseudomonadati; phylum Pseudomonadota; class Alphaproteobacteria; order Rhodobacterales; family Roseobacteraceae; genus Ruegeria; species Ruegeria sp. CDSB117. Next base: position 77,027 of record NZ_JBXWOS010000010.1, on the reverse strand, counting down.
TGCGGCGCGCATTCGACCGGGCGGTTTGAGTCTCAGCCTGTTCCATGGCTTCCTTAGCAAAGCCCATCAGCCTCCCGATCGTTGTCCCTGTCCGTAGCGCGTCATCCATTGCGGCCGTGTCGGCCAGTCCGCCGACACAACGGAACCGCTTTTCCAATGCCTGTTTGCCCTTCTGAATACCGGATGACTGCGCGATGGCTTGCCGGGTGAAGACGATCCGGAACTTGCCCTGCGGATTGGCTGTGCTGCCGATCTGCTTTAATGCAGCTTCGCACGACCTGTAGGTCACCATGATCGGATTGAACTCCGCCGACGAGCCATCGGACGGGCACAGCACCATGTCCGCCACAGCCATAGTCACGGCAGCTGTCATGCTGGGCTCACCCTTGGTGTCGATCAGCAGGTAGTCGTAGCCACCAGTCTTTTCAGCCTCAAGGATGTGGGCATAGGCCAGTCGGGCATTCTCTGCATCTTCCTTGGCAAACTGCCCAGCCTCGATCAGAAGCTCATCAATAGGGATTGGCTCCAGCCCATTATCGGGATTCAACCATTCCGAGAGCGTGCCTTGTGAATCCAGATCGAGGATACGCACCCTTTTCCCCTGATGGTGCAAGGCAGAGGCAAAGGCAACGAGCATGGAAGATTTCCCAGCCCCGCCCTTGGAGTTAACAGCGGCATAGATGTTCATTCTGGTCTCCGGGTCTGCGCCCGAAAGTCACGCCGTGCACAGGCATGCCATAACCGGGCTTGCGTTTTCAAACTATCGCGCGACCCGGCACCCGCGCTGATCCCAACACTATTGCGTTTCAAAGCAATCAGCAAATGCCATCTGACGCTTTGTTTTATGGTTTGTGGCGTGTGACATATGTCATCGGGTCAACACCGCTTGCCAGATGGCGACGGCCAGTTACCAAGTGCCGCCTGCCACTTGCCATATGGCACCCGGTGTTGCGCCATTTGGCCTATGACCAGCCGACGCGGGTGAGCGACAATGATGGCGCCTGCCCCGACAGCCCGCTTACATCCTACGCTTACTTTGCGGGATAATACAGATTGTGCTATCGACAATCTGTTGGACTTGCAGTCGGCCCTATCTTCAACTTACACTTGAATTAACCAACGCGCGGTCTGCCGGGGCCTCGCACGATTTCTGATCGTGGAGAACCGCCCCGATGCCGACCGGCCAATCTAAATCCGTCACCACAACCATGCGTTTTGATGAGGACGAATTGGCGTTCCTCAAACAACGCAGCCAGGCGATGCAGCTGCGCAGTGTGACCGGATTGGTGCGCGTTTGCCTGCGCGTGGCCTTTGGAATCCCAACCAAAGAAGAGTTCAGGACCCAGCACTTCGAAGCCCATCTGGTTCAGTTGGTGCGCATTGCAAACGACCTCAACCAGATGACACGTGCCGCCAATGCCGGAAAGTTGCGGCTCAACAAACGCACTGAGGATCAGATCGAGGCGGTGAAGATCGAGATCCGTGAATTGCGTCAGCTGCTCGAAGACTACGCTGATGCGGCCCGCGAGCGATCGTTTACACGTGCGCTTGAGATCGAGCGGCGGGCGGAGAAACGGCGGGCAGCGCGGGTGTCCCCCAAAGCAAAGGCCAGGGGATGACCAGCCTGACCACAGCATATGACCCGGCCTGGGAGGCCTTGTTTGGTGAGTTTCAGCTCATTCCAAACCTGAAACCGCGACCAGGTCAAAACCCTAGGCGCATGGGACGGCGGTCCGCGCACCGACAAAGCAAGTCGGGCGGACCGGCCGGGATGATCTCTAATGCTTTGCTGACCAACCAGGCGGTGGTCAAAGTTGTCCGCGGTGGCGGCGTCGCGAAATCCGGCCGCCTAGGGGGCCAGCTGTCCTACATCACCCGGAAGGGCACCGTAGAAATGGAGCGCGGCGACACCGGAGAGCTCACGCAGGGGATGGACGCTCTGCGGGCTTTGCAGAGTGAGTGGGCCAAAGATTGGACCCGGATGGACCCTCGGACCACTAACTACACCTATCATGTCATTGTGTCTTATCCGAAGGACACAAACCGGGAGGCCGCAAAGCAGGCCGCCCGCAGTTTTGCGGAACGGCTGACAAACGGCGAGTATGGCGACCGATACAAATACGTCTTGGCCCATCATGACGACACCGGCCATCCACATACCCATCTGGTCATCAGCAGGGCAGGGGCGTTGGGGAGGACCCTCCAGCTGAGCCGGTACGGCATTACGCCCCAGGATCTGCGCGAGCTGCAAGCCGAGACCGCACGGGACGTTGGCATTGTCCTGACAGCCACCAGCAGATTCAGCCGCAATCTGCGCCCCGACCGCGAAAGCAGCGCCCGCGTTCACGCGCGCCGCGATGGCCGCGATCTACGCGAGCGGTCCATCCAGAAGCGCCGGGCGGGGTTTCCGTTTTTTGGGGTTGGTCGCCAACAGCCGGTCGCGCCGGACCAGCTTCGGAAGATGAAAGATCAGCGGAACGCAGATTATGTCGCCCTCGGTAAAACCCTCCGGTCGCATCAGGCCGGGCTCGATCGGGGCATTTTCACAACCCATTACCCAGGGCGGGCCGAGACCCTGGACACCCTTGTAACGGCTGTTCTCGGCGCAGCCAAAACCCTGTTGCCGGACGGGGTTCTTGAGAAAGAGGACATCGACATGAATGCTCAAGTCGACAAACAATTAGATCCGGCTCAGGCGTCAGCCATTGACAGTGAGATCAAAGCGATTGGCAGCGACATCCGCAGCTTTATCCAGGGCATGACGGAAAAGGCCGATGCGATGGAGGATGAGGACAAGCGCAGCCAGACAGAGGCGGCGATATCCCGTGTTCTGCGGGACTATGAACCGCTGATGGATGAGGAGACCAGGACGTTCTTTGGCCCGCGCCTGGAGCGGGACGATGAGGTTGAAGTCGGTCAGGTTGACATTGATCCGACGCGCCAGCGCCGGGCTGCCGAACGGGATGCAACAGATCCCACGCGCACCCAACCTATCGGACGGGAGCAGGCAGGCTCAGATGGTCGGGAGCGTGCCGATGCAAGCGATCCACTCGGTACCGCGACCAAGGCAGTGCTGAAGGATGCCGACAGGCAGGTGGCTGAGCGGTTCGAAGCCATGGGCATCAATGGCGATCTTGTGTTGTCGCGCATCCGCAATGGCGCTGATGTAGACCGGCAAACCCGTGAGAACTGGTTTGAACGGGACGTGCGGACCTTGGCGAACGCGTATTCGCTGAGCGAGAGCCAGGCGCGGATCGACATGAAGGCTGCGTACAAAGATGCCGCTGAAATCTACCGGGATGCCCGAGGCGAGATCCGTGACATCAACCGTGCCTTTGCAGAGGGCAGAGGAGAGGACTTCCTGCAGGAGAAGGTCAAGACCGGCGTTCAGAATGAAATCCAGACCATGAAGGGGCAGGGTTTTGACCGAGCTGCCATTGGCGGACGTCTGCTTGAGATTGAAGATCGTGTACAGGAACGTGTCACTGGCCGCGCGCCGGATCATGGTGTTGCCGATGCGCGCCCGGGTCTGGAACGGCAAGCTGATGATGCCGGTGATCGCACATTTACACCAACATCGGCACGGCCTGACCTCAAGACTGGTGTGCGCGGCCAGGTTGTTGCCACCGGTTCTGCGCTCTTTGACAAAGACGACGAGGACAGCCAGTCTCCTTATGTCGATCTGGAACTGGACGGGCACGACAAGCCCTACCGGCTTTGGGGTGTCGACCTGCCCGACATGATGAATCGTCAGGACCTCGCAGTAGGCGACACCGCTACGCTGGCCCATGACGGCTACAAGGTTGTGACTGTGACGAAGCGCGACCAGAAAACAGGTGAAGAGAAGAACATCGAGGCGCGGCGCCGGGCATGGAAGGCCACCGATATCGACCGCGCGCCGCGTGAAGCAGACAGAGCGCAGAACACGGGCGAGCAGCTGCAGCCCAATGGCGACGCTCTGCGCGACCAATTCCGGCCGAGAACACCCCCACAGATCGGGCAGGGCACCGAGCGTGTCGAGCAGATCACGCAAACCGGCGTCACCGGCGTCATCATTGACGCGAAAGAAAGCCTGGTACGTCGAGACGATCCCGGCAGCAAATCTTTCTATGTGGATATGAAGGTCAAAGGAAAAGAAGACCCACAGCGGATCTGGGGCACCGCCCTGCAGGACCAGATGGCGCGCAACAACATCTCCATCGGTGACAAGGTTACGTTTGTCGAAGCGGGCAAAGAAGAGGTGACCCGCTCGCGCAGAAACCCAGAGACGGACGAGCCCGAGCGCGTCAATGTCACCCGCAAAGCCTGGGATGTGAAGAACATCGATCGACAGATTGATCGTGACCCTGCAATACAGGAGCGCTTGCGTCGGGAACGTGCCGATCGCGCCAAGGGGGATCGGGGGATCACTCGGTGAGCCGCCACCTTGTCGCGACATTGAATCGCGTGTTCGGAGAGCAATTGCTCTCCGATCCGCTCTTGTCCGAAATCGTCCTGAACCCGGACGGCCGGGTTTGGATCGAGCGCAGCGGTGAGCCTGCTATGCGCCCGCTTGACGATCCCATGGGTGAGGATGACGCCTTGGCGCTCGCGCAGGATCTGGCCGGCGAAAACCCCATCTCTGCGAAAATTCCACTGGCCGGTTCTCAATTTGAAATCGAGGACTCGCTGTGGCGGGCCCAGGTCGCGGTTAAACCCGCCGTTGAGGATGGCGTTGCCTTTGCGTTGCGTCGGGCCGTTGCCAAGGAAATGTCGCTTGATGATCTGATGGTGGGCCTGCCGGATCTGGACGCCAGCATGGAAGATCTGAAATCCGGTGTGAACCCTGCTGACACCGCTGTGTTCGAAGCTTACGACAATGGCGGGTTTGGAGATTTTCTGCGCGCGGCGGTCAAGGCCAAGTGGAACATCCTTTTGTCGGGTGGGACATCCTCCGGCAAGACGACCTGGTTGCGTGCTTGCATTGCCGAGGTTGATCTCGCTGAGCGGATCATGACCATTGAGGACGTGCTGGAAATCCGGCCCAGTCAGCCCAACGTCGTGTCTCTGGTCGTGAACAAGAATGCCACCAGCCGCGATCTGTTGAAAGCCTGCCTGAGGTTCCGGCCGGATCGGATCATCATGGGCGAGCTGCGCGGGTCTGAGGCATATGATTTTCTGTCAGCGATTAACTCTGGTCATCCCGGCGGCATTTCCACCTTGCACGCGGCCTCGCCGGACTCCGCCCTGTCACGATTGGCGCTGATGGTTCTGCAAGCGGATACCGGGCTGACATATTCGGAGATCCTCGAATACTGTCGCTCAATGATTGACGTGATTGTTCAGTTTCGGAAGACAGGGGATCAAAGGCGGCCGGTTGCTGTCAGAGTGTTGCGACAGCGGTAAGCAGGAAGTCAGCAGTGGCTTCACGACTCTCGTCGTTTTGGTTCTATGCTGCCGGCGCAGGCAAATGGGATAGCAGCCGTTCGTTCTCTTTTCGACGAAGGAGGAAGAAGAGCCCAACCTGTTCCTTGGATTTTCTCGCTGCTTGCACTCGCAGCGTCAGGAATGCCAAGTGAGCAACAAGTTCGGTGCCGCTATGCAGCGGAAGCAACGGTCATTCATACAGGCTGCAGCGAGAATCACACGTGGAATTCACAAGTCGCGGACGAAGCCGAAACTGGACAACTGCGTGGTTAACCCTAAGCTTTGGTACCTAGGGCCAAAAGATCAAGCAGTTGTCATGGGAAGTCTCCTGTACGTGGTTCCGCCGCGGTCGCAGTAGCGGCGGGTTAGTTCAGAAAGTAAGCCGATATTTCAAAGGGCCGAACGGGCGGCAGTCTCCAAAGCATGGTGCAGAGAGCGCGCGTAAGAGCGCGGGCCAAGAACCGCGTAGTGGCTGGCAGTTTCAAAGCAGATGATCACACAGCTAAGGTGCTCCAGCAGCGCGCGTGTGGCGCTCCCGGGCTCCATCGCAGCCAGATTGACGCCGCTCAAACGTTCAAACACACCCCGGCACGCACCCTCCAGATCAAAACGGCACCAGCCGTCTGTTTGCTCTGTTACCGAGGCTAGGCCCTCCACGGCATCCGCGAGTTGGTAGGACATAAGTTCATGCTCCGGGATTTCTGCGGAGATCAGCCACTGATCCTGCGCAAACCAGCTAGCCGCGTATGAGCCCGCTGCGGCGTGCTTCCCGACCGCAGGCAAAGCTAATCCCAGCATGGCCTCGGCCGCTTTCCGGCCTTCGTCTTCGCGCCCCCTACGCAATGCAAGCGAGGCAAGCGCCCGGTTCGGAACCTCAGTGATTGTCAGCCCATTGAATCGGTCGACACGCGGCGTTTCTCCCCAAAGCGGGGTGATGGATTGAAGATCAAGCACGCAGGCGCCCTCCTTCCGGGTCAAAGAAATGTGTGGGAATGACCTGAGCCTTTACATCGGTTCCCCGCACGGGATCGACTACGCGGATAATCTCGCCCATGCGCTGATCACCGCCTTTGAGAAAGGCCATTCCGATGGAGTGCCCCAGATGTGGCGAGATACAGGCTGATGTCACATGCCCCTGTTCGCTGTCGATATGAACAGGCGCAGTTTCATTCACCAACTGGGAACCGGCGGTTATCACTTCGCTTTGGTTCACGGGCTTCAGACCGACAAGGCGCAATCCATTGGGATCAGTCACCCCCTCCCGCTGGTCCATTGTGCTGCCGATGCTGTCTTTTTTGCGGGACACCATGCGCCCCATACCCAGCATCAGTGCGGTGGCCCTGCCGTCGAGTTCGCGACCCGTCGGGTGGCCTTTTTCAATGCGCATGATGTCGAGCGCTTCAAGACCATAGGGAGCTACTCCAAGATCTTGCCCCAACTCTAGCATTCGGCGCCACAGCGCATCTCCATAACGGGTGGGAACAGCCAATTCATAGGCCAGTTCACCCGAGAATGAGATCCGAAACAGACGTGCCCTCAGGCCGCCGCACAGCGTCACGGAACCGCAGGCCATGAACGGGAATGCCTCGTTTGAGATATCGAACTCAGAGTCCACAATCCGCTGCAGCAGCTCGCGCGATTTCGGTCCGGCAACAGCAAACTGCGCCCAGGCCTCGGTGGTTGAGATCAGCTGCACGTCCATGTCCGGCCACAGGCATTGACGGGCGAATTCCATGTTTCTCAGAACCGCCCCGGCATTGGCTGTAGTGGTCGTGATGACGAAGTGTTCTTCCGCCAACCGTGCAGCGGTGCCGTCATCGTAACAGGCGCCATCTTCGCGCAGCATGATGCCATAGCGCACCTTACCCACTGCCAGCTTGGCAAAACCATTGGCATAGACCCTGTTCAGGAATGACGCGGCATCCGCGCCCTGAACGTCGATTTTTCCCAGTGTGGTCACATCGCAGATGCCCACATTCTTGCGCACGTTACAGGCCTCTCGGTCAGCGGACTGGCGCCAATGGGTCTCGCCCGGCTGCGGAAACCAACGCGCCCGCATCCAGTCGCCAGCAGTGTCAAAGGGCGCATTGTGTTCCCTGGCCCATTTGTCAGTCGGGGTTTCGCGCGTCGGGTGGAAGTGTTTGCCCACCGTGCGCCCGCCGATTGTGCCCAGTGCAACCGGTGTATAGGGCGGCCGGAAAATCGTCGTTCCCGTTTCGGGGATCGATTTGCCGGTCAGCTCGGCCATTATTGCCAAAGCATTGACGTTAGCAGTTTTGCCCTGGTCAGTGGCCATGCCGAGAGTAGTGTAGCGTTTGAGATGCTCGACCGATCGGTAGTTCTCCTGATGTGCCAGCTTAACGTCCTTGACGGTCACGTCGTTCTGCTGGTCCAGCCAAGCCCGGCCCTTGCCATGGGGCACATGGTAAAGTGGCTGGAGGTTATAGGCGCCGTTATCGGCGCGCGGCAGCTTCAATGCGCTGGCGGCGATACCCAGGCTTTCCAGGGCAGCCACAGCTTCTTCCGCCCCGCTGCGCAATGCGTCTTCAGTCGAAAACAGGCCTTTGGCCGCACCCGCCACCGACATGCCAACTGGGATGTTCCGGCCGGGAACGAAAGCTGCAATACTCTCAATCCAGACAGGACGGCCGCCCTGGTGGCAGGTCAGGTGGACGTTGGGATTCCAGCCGCCAGACACGCCCAAGGCGCCACAGGCTAGCGTTTCCTCGTGGCCATCCGCTTGACGGACCCGGATGCTGCTCAGGCCATGCCGCCCCTTGGTGCCGATAACATGCGCGCCACTGATCAGCCGCACATCCGTCAGTGTCGGCGCATCCAGCCGGGCATCGACGATGGCTGTGACATCAACACCTTTTGCCATCAGGTCTACCGCAGTGCGATGGCCATCATCATTGTTGGTGAAGACCGCCACCTTCCGCGCGGGGGTTGCAGCCCAGCGGTTGGCATAGGCCCGCATCGATCCTGCCAGCATCACCCCCGGACGGTCGTTGTCCGGGAAAGCAATTGGACGCTCGGTTGCCCCGGCACAAAGGATCGCGCGCTTTGAATAAACCCGCCACAATGTCTGCCGCGGCTTCCCTGCCACAGGGGTTTGCAGATGGTCCTGCACCCTCTCAACCACACCGTAAACCCCGTGGTCAAAGGCCCCCATCGCCGTGCTTCGCGGCATCAGGCGCACATTGTCCATCGCGGTTAGCTCGGCCACAGTCTGCTCAACCCATTCGACCGCAGGCTTTCCGTCGACATCTTCCTGTTCGACGTTCAGGCGCCCGCCAAAACGGCTATCTTCATCCGCGAGGATGACGTTTGCGCTTGCACGGCCCGCGGTCAGTGCCGCCATCAGGCCAGCGGGCCCACCCCCAATCACCAGCAGATCGCAATGGAGGAAGCCCTTTTCATATTCATCCGGGTCATCTTCCCCAGACAGGCGACCAAGGCCTGCAGCTGAGCGGATGATGGGTTCATAGACTTTCTCCCAGAAAGCCGCCGGCCACATGAACGTCTTGTAATAGAAACCGGCGCTCAGAATATCCGAGAACAAATCGTTCAGGGCAAGCAGGTCGTAACGTAAGCTGCCCTTGTAATTCTGTGAGCAAGCAACCAGCCCTTCGTACAGCTCCGCTACTGTAGCGCGTGTGTTTGGTTCCTGCCGGGCTCCACTGCGCAATTCGACCAGCGCGTTTGGCTCCTCGGAGCCAGCGGTGAAAATACCACGCGGACGGTGATACTTGAACGATCGACCCAGGAAACGCACGCCATTGGCCATCAGGGCAGACGCCAGCGTGTCGCCCTCATACCCCAGATAGGCACGCCCATCGAAATTGAAGTTCAGTGGCTTTCCGCGGTTGATCAGGCCGCCATTCAAACGGTTGGATTGGGTCATTTGCTGCGCCCCTGCTTGCGGGCCACATCGCTGGCCAGTTCGACATTAGTGATTTCATGCGTCACCGTGTTGCGTGTTACGACTAGCCACGAGCGGTCGCCATGCTCGTGATACCAAAGCTCGCGGTGCTCCCCGGCTGGATCATCACGCAGGTAGACGTATTCGTAAAACTGATCCATCGCGTTCCCGGCCTGCCAGTCGGGACGGTCAATCAGGCAAGCATCGCCGAGATAGGTGAATTCCTGCCGGTCACGCGGCCCCAAAAGAGGGTGATTGATAATCATTTGACCGCTCCTTACTGCCGGTTCGGGTTCGGGCCTTGGCCCTTTTCATCAAGCAGGTAGCCGGTCCGGAACCGGTCAAGACGATAGGGCTTGGCAAGTTCATGCGGCTGTTCTGTGCTTAGAAGATGAGCAAAGCATTCGCCGGCTGCGGGTGTTGCTTTGAATCCGCCGTAGCACCAGCCGCCGTTCAAATAGAGACCCTTGATCGGCGTTTCGTCGATCACCGCATGGCCATCCATGGACATATCCTGCAAACCGCCCCATGCCCGCAAAAGACGAGCGCGCGACAGCATTGGGAACAAGGTCACAGCGGCTTCAATCACCGATTCAAAGACCGGCAGGTTGCCCCGCTGGGCGCAGGAATTGTACTGATCCAGGTCGCCTCCCATAACCAGGCCGCCTTTGTCCGACTGCGAAATATAGAAGTGACCTGCGCCATAATTGACTTGGCCGGGAATGATGGGCTTGAGCCCTTCAGACACGAAAGCCTGAAGAACATGGCTTTCGATTGGGGTACGAATGCCCGCCATGTCCATCACTCGGCTGGTATTTCCAGCTACCGAGACACCAACCTTCCTTGCGCCGATGAACCCGCGGGTTGTCTCAATCCCCAGGACCTTACCTTGCTCAATCCGGAACCCCATAACTTCGCAATTCTGAAGGATATCTACTCCGCGCCTGTCGGCCGACCGCGCATATCCCCAGACCACAGCGTCATGGCGGGCGGTGCCACCGCGCCGGTGAAGATAGGCACCCGTGATAGGGAAACGTCCGTCGAAATTCATCGAGGGGTACATCTTGCGCACCTGCTCAGGCCCCAAAATTTCGCCATCTGTGCCTTGCATCCGCATGATGTTGGTTTTGCGATAGTGGTCGTCCCTCTCTGAGTCGTTGTGGTGCACGAACAACAAGCCACGCTGTGAGTGCATGACATTGAAGTTCAACTCCCGCTCCATCTTTTCCCACAGGCCAACACTGTGATCGTAGAAGCGGGTATTTGGAGGCAAAGTGTAGTCACCACGCACAATTGTCGTGTTACGCCCGGCATTGCCGGACCCAATCCAGCCTTTTTCGACCACTGCGATGCTTTTCTCACCATATTTCGTCGCTAGGTAATGTGCAGTCGCCAACCCGTGGCCTCCGCCGCCAATGACAATGATGTCGTAATTGGGTTTGGGTTCCGGATTGCGCCAAGCAGGCTTCCAACCTTTTTGGCCATTCAAGGCCTCTCTAATGACTCTTAGCCCTGAGTACCTCATGGCATTCTTTTCCTTTATGGCATGGGTGCCCATTTGGCACCCAGTTCGTGGAACCGGCCAGTTTCAACGCTGATGTGGGCAATGCCGAATCCCATGTTCTGGAACGCTTAATGCTCATAAGTTAATCGATTAACTTCCAATTCGTCAATCACCTTCAACGCCAATAGGAGTCGCAGTTCAAGTATCGCTTACAGTGCTGGGCGTTCGCCCGGGTGGGCGGACGCGTGCCCGATACTTGCGTATCGGGCGGGTAAACGCGATCAAATGCGACACCCTCCAAAAGACAACTCAGGCAACCAAATGGCGATCTTGTGCCTGATTCACGAATCGGGACGACTACAAAGCTCTTGAATGGTGGCGACAAGTTTCGCATCTATGGCACGGTTGGTTGTATCATTGCGGTTGTTGTGGCGCCTTGCGCCCGGCAGACGAGATCCCGGAATTGCCTCGTATTTTTCGAAAAACTCTTCGCAATGGCCCTCCCAACCTTCACCGGCCAGTAGTGATGGCGAAAATGCCAGGAAAAACTCTCCCCCACGGGGAGGGCCACCATCACCGTTGTCGGCATCTTGCGCTTCATAGCTAAACCGTTCACCGGTCGCACCAGCCGCCAAGAGTTCAACCATCGTTGCAATAGCAGAACCCTTGTGCCCTCCGAAGGGAAGCAAAACGCCTTTCAAGATTGCTGCCGGATCGGTGGTTTCATTGCCATTTTCATCCAATCCGGTTCCAAGGGGGACCGAATGGCCATCTCTTGCGGCAATTGCTACATCGCCGCCGGCCATTGCGGAAGTTGCCATGTCGAATACAAATGGTGGTTTGTTTTTCCGTGGCCAGGCAAAAGCGAGCGGATTGGTACCAAATAAAGGCTTGTTTGAACCATGTGGTGCGACATTTGGCATATAACTTACACAAGCCATCCCTGCCAAATTTTGTTCGGCCAATGCCTCAACTTCTGGCCAAAGGGCGGCAAAATGATGCGTGTGGGTAAGAGTCATTGCTGCGATACCGAACTCACTCGCTGCTTTCGCCAGCGCTGGAATACCTCGCTCGATTGCCAAGGGGGCATACCCATCGTCGCCATTCGCGTTAACAATTACAGGTGATTTGTTGGAAATCTGCGGATCGGCGGCGCCGTTGACCTTCCCACTACGTAGGGATGCCACATATCCGGGCACCCTGAACAAGCCGTGGGAATGAGACCCGTCTCGCTCAGCAGCAACAACCGTCCGGGTCAGGGCCCCGGCGTTTTGAGGGTCGCATCCATTTTGGGTGAATGCTTCTAGTGCGAGATCATGTATCTCACTTAGCGATAGGTTTACGACGGTCATTAGAAAAGCCTCCTCAGCCGGGCACGGAACGAAATCGAAATGTGTAGCGCAGTATTTTTCATGACTTTCTTCTTTTGGTGTTTGGGCCATTGTTCATGGCTGGTGATGTTGCGGAATATCTCAATTCAACGGTCCCAAGTGTTTCGAGAACCGGTGGATGCATGCTGCGCCGAAATCAGTCGCTGGCAATGAGGGTTCTCGACTGCCGCCAAGCTCAATTCCCAAACGCGCTGCGGCCAGCATCTTTCCATAGGTCAGGAAATGTGGAATTCCCTGCATGATAAAGCAGAGAACCGGCAATAGATCGGCATATAGCTTATCGGCCCGCTCTTCGGTCCCAGCAGTGAATTCAGCGAAAATTTCGCTGGTCTTATCTACCGTATCAATCGCCGGGATCAGCCCACTGGCACCCGCGCGCAGGTTGTCAGGTAATTCCAGTCCGCAGCGGCCATTGAAAAGCATCACGCTATCCCCGAGCTCTGACGCAACAGACTCAAGATCGACGGCGTTGCATTCCAGTTTCGCGATGGTGAAATTTTTGTGGTCATTCGCAAGCGCGATCAAGCTCTGGTTGCTTAGTCCGAAGCCAAGGAACTCCGGCGCATTCTGGACCCCAATCGGGCAATCGACCGCCGAGATAATCTCGGAGAAGAAGCCCGCCAGCTTTGCATCGTCCATTTTCTGCGAGGGAGGCTGGAGCATCAGCGCCGACGCACCGCTTTGAATTGCTCGCTTCGAAAACTCAATCTGCTCGGTGATCGTATCGCCATAGACGGTCGCTAAGAGCGGCTTGCGTCCATCAATGCGCTTCGCGACGACTTCAAGGACCTCGACGCGCTCATCGAATGAGAGCTTCGAGACCTCCGTACCCAACCCCAGAATCGCAACTCCGGCAGCCTGGGTGCCCAAAGCCGCATCCACCTGACGCCGAAACGGATCCTGGCGCAATACACCGCGATCGTCAAAGAACGCATAGAGCATTGGATAAATGCCGGGCGATACGACCGCAGGTGAATTGTCTTGCAATGCTATCATGTTACCTCCAAACCATTCTTCTTGTCGTAGGCTTCTGCGGCCCGACCAACGGCGTCCTCGTTCAGGGTAAATCCAAGGCCAGGGGCGGACATGACCGGAATTTTCCCGGCATTTGGCGTCAGATCCGGGCTTTCGACGATGTCCTCTTGCAGGAGCTGCCACATGATCTGATTGCCATCATCCAAATTCGGAACACCCGACGCAGCTTGTATCGAGGCGCAGGTGGTAATTCCGGTCTCCCAAACACCGTGAATACACACGTTGATGTCGAATACCTGAGCTATCGCAGCGACGCGGCGGAACCCAAGAATACCTCCAGTTTCGTGCAGACCCACAGTCAGCAGGCTTGCCGCACCGCTGGAGCACATCGAGTGAGCCTCCTCTAGTGTGTACACGGACTGGTCGGCGGCAATTGGGACTGAGCAGGATTGTTTCAATGCCTTCAATGCCGGAACGCCGGCAATCGCCGACACCGGCTGTTCAACCATCTCGAGATCATACTTGGCGAGCTTATTGATCATCACCTGGGCCTCCATCAAGTCCCAGGCCTCATTCGGGTCGATCCGAAGTCGCTTGTTGCCAATTGCCTTTCTGACAGCTTCGACATTGGCCATATCTTTATCGTTGGTGTATCCGGCCTTGAGGTAAATCACTTCAAAGCCGTCCGACGCCAACTGACCGGCATGTGCTGCAACCTCTTCCGTACTGTCTCCCTGGACAAACCCCATGAAACTCACCGTGTCATGGATCTTCCCACCCAACAGGGCATGAACCGGCAGATCCAACGATTTGCCAAGTGCATCCCAAAGGGCCAATTCAACACCTGCAAACGCAAAATTGCCTATTCTTGGATGAGATTGGCTGGCATAGTGATGTCCAAAATTTTGCGTAAAGAGCTGTTTCATCAAATCGGTGATCTGAGTGATGGGCTGCCCTATCAGGACCGTTTTAGCGGTTAGTAAGAGCGCATGGATCGCCTCTGGGGACGTCATCGTCGGGGCGGTTTCGCCGTAGCCGACGACGCCCGCATCCGTTTCGACCTCAATCAGGATTGTTGTTTGACCAAGATTCTTGCCCATGGCCCAGACATAGGGCGTCTTGAACTTGGAAAAGAGCCGTGTGAGGCGAATATCTTTTATTTTCATGACCTTGTCTTCCATTAGGTTTATCTTCTGTCTAGTGTGATCGAGTTACTGCATAGCTGGATGCGTCCAAGGCTGTTGGCTTGCCCATGATGAGGTCAGCAAGCAACTCTGCCGACCCGGTGGCGAGGGTCCAACCCAGATGGCCGTGCCCGGTATTGACCCAAAGCCCCTTGCTGGATGCTTCGCCGATATAGGGCAAACCGTCAGCACTCATCGGGCGGAATCCAGTCCACGGCTCGCGCTTGCAGCCGTCAAGCGTCTGCGCAAGGTTGGGGTAAACGGATTTGGTCAGGCGATCGAGTTGCCGGATTATTTTGGGGCTTAGAGTGTCGTCATGCCCGGCGAACTCGGCAATTCCAACAGCGCGCAATTTGCCATTTATTGGAACAATCCCGACATGCATCCCTTCGTCGATAACGGGATACGAAGGCAGGTCGTTGACGCCGGTTGTATCGTATGTGACCGAGTACCCTTTCACGGGGCGCACCAAGATTGATCTTGCGTCGTTTGCAGCCAATTTTCTTGTATTGGCCCCAAGGGCCAGAATGGTATTCTTCGCCCGAATATCTCCGATTGTTGTACGCGCGCCGATGACCTTTTCGCCTGACATCAGCAGTTCATTGGCTTGGCAACTAACATGTATTATCTGACCGGAAGCGACGAGGTCATCGCGGAGGATTTGACAGAATTTTCGCGATTCCGCCACCACATCAGCGGAAAAACGAATTCCGCCTGCCAGCTGCGGGGCCAGCGCTTGAAGGTGCGGCTCAGCCTCAACAGTTTGATCAGGCGTTAGTGCCTCCCAATCTAGCCCAACCTCACTGAGGTGACGATTGGATCTGATCTGGGCTTCCAGACCTGGTTGGTCGCGGTAGATTTTGATGGTGCCACATTTTTTGGGTTCGAATTGGTCTGCGTATCCTTTGTAGTATTCCTCAAAGACATCCATGGAAAAGAGCGCCAGTTCGAGCAATCGGCGCGTATGGAGTTCGTGCAGATGCGGCTTTGAGTTCTTGAGAAATTGCAGGCCCCATTTGAACAGGGACGGGATAGCTTTCGGCTTGATCCGCACTGCGGAATTTTGTGTCACGATTGACCTCAAAAGCGTGGACAATATCCCTGGCGAATTCCATGGCATAGTTTGTGAAGGCACCAGCATCGCACCGTTTGCAAAGTTGGCACCAAGACCGACATCCTCGTTGGCCTCCACCAGCACGACCGAGCAGCCGCGTTTGGCCAATCGGTGGGCCGTTGTGATGCCAATCAGCCCACCGCCGATTATGAGCGCGTCCGCCATCACGACTTGTCCGTGATATGAGCGTGGGCAGCGAAATCAAAATTGGCTTTCGGAGCCAGAATTTCAGCCACGACAACCGTCGCCCGGTTTGAAGGAACAGAGTTTTGCATACCAACTTCTTTCTATTCTGGCTGGTGTTTTCGTGTTGCTAGGAGCCGAAGAACATGTTCGGCAACCAAAGAGCGATCCCAGGGATAAATGTGGTGATCAGCAAAGTTGGCAGCCAAGCAAACACGATGAAAATCAGTGTCGGCCAGATCAGTTGTCGGACCGGCACGTCTGTCACTTGCGATCCGAGATACAGAAGCGGTGCCGTTGGCGGCGTGATGTTGCCCATGCCAAGATTAACACCAAGAACTGCGGCAAAGTGGATTGGATCCATTCCAGCTCCAACAGCGATGGGTAGCAGAAGCGATGCGCTCAGGATGATTCCGCTGATATCGTCCATCAGCATACCAATCAGAAGCATGACCAGATTGAGCATCAGGAAAATCATTATTGGGTTATCTGAAATGGAATAGATCAGATCCTCGGCGAGACCGGGAATATCTTCGAAAATCAGGAAGCGGCTGGCGATTAAGACTGTGAAGATCATGACCATGACCACGCCGATCGTGATCGCCGAGTGTTTCATACTTTCATAGAAGGTTTTGAGTGTCAGGCCGCGGTAGACGAAGAAGCCCACCGGAATGGCATAAATTACGGCGACGCCAGCGGCTTCGGTGGGCGTCATGATGCCACCATAAATGCCGCCCAGAATGATCAGTGGCATCAGGATCGCCGGTGTTGCGATGGCTGTTTTACCAGCAAGTGCACGGAAGAAACGGTCCGGAACTTCGGTAACCTGAATTTCGGTATCCTTCCGAAGGATCACGAAATTCACGATGATCAACAGGGTCGTAAGGATCAGCCCTGGTACGACCGTTGCGAGGAAACATTCAAGAACGTTCAACTGACCGACCCAGGCATAGAGCAACTGCGCGCCGCTTGGCGGGATCAATAGGCCTAAGGGGCTTGCACAGATCACCAATGCGCCGGAAATGCCTGCGGGATACCGTGCCTTGCGCAGATGCGGCATGATGATCGAACCGATGCAAGTCAATGTGGCCGCACCACTGCCCGAGATTGCGCCGAACATCGCACTGGCCACGACCGAGGCAGCACTTAGCCCGCCGCGGAGATGGCCGAACATGAGCTCGGCAATCTCAACGATCGGTTTTGCAATTTTGCCCCGCTGCATAATATCGCCAGCCATGATGAAAAGAGGAATGGCCAGCAGGATAACTGAATTCATCTTCCAGTGGCCCGTCGCGAAGAACCCAGAGACATCGTACCCTCCGGTATAGGCCAGAAGGATCAGCACACCGCCAAAGGCCAATGGAACCGAGACGCCGATTGCCAGCAGAACGCAGATAAGGATTATGGCGATGAGGATTACCATGTCACAACCTCCTCCTCATCGGGCTCTGCCCGTCGCGCATTCTCCATGGCCTCGGCATATCGATCGGGGCCCACGCGCAGCATCAGGAAGATCGACAAGGCGCTGTAGAACGCCATGAACACGAACCCCACGAAAATTCCAAAGCGTGGAACAATAAACGGAATCTTCAGGGCGATGGTGGTTTTCCATCCAGGATATGCCGCGATCTCATCCGCAATCATCAGCCAGGCCCAGTAAACAAGTACCAGCGTTATCGACAACTCGATGATCTGGATCACGAGCTTGCGAAGCCACAGCAGTGTTGAATTTTCGGTGACTGTATCAAGAAGATCAGCATTGATCTGCTTGTCGTAGTAAGTGCCAAGCGCACTGCCCAAGAAGAAGATCCAGAAGCAGATCGGCATGAGCCATTCTTCGTAGGCAAAAAGATCGCGTTCCAGAACATAGCGAAACAGCACAACGAAAAAGAATGTGATCGGCAGTATCGGTAGAGCGACGCTCACCAGGACCGACTTGATCCAAACCATCAGCCGAACGAACCGGCTCAGACCGGGTGGCAATGCATCTTCAAATAGTACCATCGAAAGTTCACTCCCCGTTAAGAGGGGGATGCCAGACAATCACGGCATCCCCAATTAATGAGCAACCAAAGAAAATCTTGGTTACTTGGCGGTCAGCTCGTCGATAAGGTCCTGCCCAACCACGTCCGCCAGTTCCGGCCAGACGTTTTCCTGGATGTGGGCAACCATCGCAGCGCGCTCTTCAGGGCTGTACTCAAGAATTTCCCAGCCAGCTTCCTTCAGCTTTTCGACGAAGCCTTGATTGCGGTCCCAGGATGTGTTGATCGCAACGTTGGCGGCTCTCTCGGCGGCAGCCCGGATAACGTCGCGCTGTTCCTGGTTCAACTTCTCCCAGGACTTGCCACTGGCATAGAATGATGACGCTTCGATAGCCGTGTTCACGGGAATAAAGTATTTCCCCACGCCGGCGGCCGCGAAGGTCGAATAGGCCCATTCCGGCGTACAGCAGATCGCTCCGTCGATGACGCCAGATTGAAGCGCTGGCAGAACCTCCGCCCAGTTCATCGTTGTCGTCCGATACCCGAGGCTTTCGGTGGTCTTTTTGGCGACCTCTGAACTCCAGACGCGGATGTTCACGCCCTTATCACCGAAACCGGCATAATCGGTAGGTTTTTCGTTCGCGACAATACCGACCAACCCTTCGCCGGTATTGGCAAGATAGACCAGCCCCAGGTCGTCCATGATCCCGGCCAGGATCTGGTTAAACTTGGAGTCCGGGTTGCCGTAGACCGCTTTCAATTCGTCAAAAGTCGTCACCAACCCTGGCAGGTTCATGACTTCCAGCCGAGGATCGGCCTGAGCGTAGATGAACGCTTGTACAAGGTCGATATTGCCGCGAATGGCATCCTCGATCAGTTCTTCGCCGGATCCCAACTGTGAGGCCGGGAAATAGGAGATTTTCACGCCTACGTCTGCGTCTTCAATCTCTTTGATCATGTTTTCGACAATCTCATGGCCGAAGTGGTTGACTGGATAGGTCCCGGCCAATTTCAGCCTGACCGTGTCGGCGAGGGCTGTTGTTGCAAGTAGGCCTGACAACGCCAGACCCGAGATTATGCCGAATGCATATTTTCCGAGTTTCATAGTTTTCCTCCCGTTGAAACTGCGCTTGCGCTCCGGAATGCGTAAACTGCTTTCCGTCGGTGCCGCTTCAAGTTAATCGATTAACTTTTACAAATCAAATTAAATCGATTAACTCTGACTTCTCATGGGCAACTTGCCCGAAAGAACGTTGGAAATTACTACCCTAGGCAACCATAACCATAGGAAAAATAATAAGAATGCAGAAGCCGACCCTTAGTCAAATCGCAAAACAGTTAGGACTTTCCACTGCAACTGTTTCTTTGGCGATGAAGGAAAACAGCCGAATCTCGGACCAGACGCGCGCCAGGGTCAAAGAAGCGCTGCGCGAATCTGGCTATGTCTATCAGCGTTCCGCGGCAGGATTGAGGAAGTCAAAGACCGACACGGTGGGTATCGTGCTTAACAACGTGTCCGACCCGTCCTTCAGCGAGATTCTGGGAGCGATTGAAGGTGAACTTGCCAAAGTAGGAAAAACGGTCTTCCTGTGCAATACGGATGAAAAAGTGGAGAGACAATCCGAATTCATCAGGAAAATGTCTGAGTACAATGCAGATGGCATCGTCCTGGTTCCTGCGATTGGAACTCAGGCGACCGACCTGGAAGAGATGAAGAAATTCAGCCCCCCAATAGTGTGTGTCTCGCGAGAGATCAGTGGCTATCCCATCGATTCAGTCGTGGCTGATGAGACACTTGCGGGTTACACGGCGGCAAAACATCTGCTTAACCTTGGTCACAGACGCATTGCCGCTGTTGGCGGCACAGTCAATATTTCCCCATTTAACCGTCGCATGAAAGGCATCAGGCAAGCATTTGACGAAGCGGGTCAAGAGTTCGATCGTGCGCTTGTTTTCGAATGCCGCCCTGTTCGTGCTCAGGGATACGAAGCAGCGGCGAGAATTCTGGATGTCGAAGATCCGCCGACTGCTGCCATCGGATATAATGCTATCGTCACCCTTGGACTGAAAGCCGGTTTGCAGAGGTTGGGAAAAAAAATCGGAGAAGATTTCTCGTTGATCGCGAACGAGGGGATCGATGAGTTGCAACACACCAATCCGCCGCTGAGTACGACAAGCATTGATCTGCAAGAGATGGGGAGAGTTGTCATTCAACATCTGCTAAGCCGTATCTCGGATCCGACAGCGCCAACTAAACTCACTCTCGTCCCGACAGAATTGATCCTGACTGATAGCGTTAGCTCACATCGTTAAAGTATGTCGCGTTCTATCGTATTGATTTCGACCAAGTGCAGTATACGGTCTCGTTGGGTTGAGAAGAATGTGGGAGCGGCCTATGTCGCGAACGTGAAAATCACCGGCTCCTCCCGCAAGGCACCAATCCAAGAACTGTTCTCATCATGCCATAGTTGGCCGAGCGGGGCAGTTGCGGCCTATGTTTTTGGTTCAACGATGCAACCGCCCAGTCTTACTTCACTTGCCCCAGGACAGGACGAGCGGATCAATCGGCCGAAGAATATCCAAGAGCCCCGCAAGGGTCTCAGGATGCAACGGTGCAATCGGGTGGCGGCAGCAGTCGGAATTGATCACCCCCCCTCCATCATCGCGGCCTTTGAGGCGCGCCAAAGGCACTGGCGGTTTTCGAAGTTGATCACCGGCAGCACCTGACGGTAGACTTCGGATGCACCTTCGCGGTTGCCTTCGGCGTGCAAAGCCAGAATGGGCTTGATCTTATCGGGAATTGTGGCAGAGGTCATGGTGCCAGTAGCTCCGGCATCCAAGTCGGCCATCAATGTGATACCTTCTTCACCGTCGAAGGGGCCTTGAATCGCGTCACCGCCTGCAGCAATAAGCTCGCGCAGCTTACCGGTTGCCGGAATGCACTCGATCTTAAAGAGCTTCACCATCTCGATTTCGCGGGCCATCCTGACCAGAAGCGGCACAGTCAGATCATTGCCGGCCATCGGCGCATCCTGCACCATGATCGGGATGCCCACCTCGCCGACCGCTTCAAACTGCTGAAAAATTTGCTCCGGCGTCCCCCGCAGCGTTGTCCCGTGATAGGGGGGCATCAGCATCACCATGCTGGCGCCAAGCGATTTCGCGAGACGCGCGCGCTCCACCGCAATCTGGGTTGCGAAGTGGCTGACAGTCACGATCACCGGCACCCGGTGCGCCACATGTTCCAGCGACAATCGAGTCAGCACTTCGCGCTCTTCATCAGACAGCACAAACTGCTCGGAGTAATTCGCAAGGATGCAGATGCCATCGACGCCCGCATCGATCATGAAGTCGAGCACGCGCTTCATACCCTCAAGGTCGAGTGTTCCATCGTCATGAAAAGGGGTCGGGGCAACCGGCCAGATGCCTTTGTACATTTTAGCCATAATATTATCCTTGGACGTTCATTTCAGATCTTGAGGCAGCAGTGCCTCTGGCATGTTTTGGAAGCATACAGGCCGAAGGAAACGTCGGATCGACAGAGTACCCACCGAGGTCGCACCAAAATTTGTCGAGGCCGGATAGGGGCCGCCATGGACCATCGTGTCAGATACTTCGACGCCGGTCGGAAAGCCGTTGACCAAAACTCGCCCCGCCTTGCGCTCAAGGATTGGCATCAAGGCCTGCGCCTGGGCGGTGTCGTCTTCACTCATATGGACGGTGCAGGTCAGCTGCCCTTTAAGTCCCTTCGCAACAGCAGTCATTTCGGCCGCATCTTCTGCTTCGACAACCAGGCCCAGCGGACCGAAGACTTCCTCGGCCAACGCATCATTTGCCAACCACTCACGCGCAGTGACGCGGAAAAGGTACGGCGTTGCATTGCGCAGGACGCAGGTGGTGGTGAGGATTCCCTGCACGCTGGAATTGGCGCGGATCCGGTCGCGCCCATCGCGATAGGCTGCGGCGATCCCGTCAGTCAGCATTGTCTGCGCGCCAACCTGCTCCAATGCCTTGGTAGCTGCCGCAACAAAACGTTCGGCATCTGCGCCCGACTGCACGACGGCAATCCCTGGATTGGTGCAGAACTGGCCGGCTCCCATAGTCAAGGAGCCGGACCAGCCCTCGCCCATTGCCTCAGCACGGGAGGAGAGAGATCGTGGCAGCAGGAACATCGGATTGACTGAGCCAAGTTCGCCAAAGAACGGGATAGGCTCTTCGCGGGATGCGCACAGATCGAACAGGGCCCGCCCGCCACCCAGCGAACCGGTAAAGCCAACCGCCCTAACCAATGGATGCTGAACCAGCGCAGCTCCTACGTTCCGCTTGCCTCCTTGGATCAGGTTGAACACGCCAGGGTGCAGATCCATCGCCTTCACGGCCTTGTCGATGGCTTGAGCCACCAGCTCCCCCGTTCCCGGGTGCGCTGAGTGGCCTTTGACCACTACAGGGCAGCCTGCGGCCAATGCTGCTGCGGTGTCACCCCCTGCGGTCGAGAAGGCCAGTGGAAAATTCGAAGCACCAAAGACCGCAACCGGGCCAATGGGCCGCTGAACCATATACAGCTCAGGCCGCGGCAGCGGCTGCCGGTCAGGCAAGGCGCTGTCATGGCGACGGTCCAGATAATCGCCTTTCAGGATATGCTCTGCGAACAAGCGCAGCTGGCCGACAGTCCGACCGCGCTCACCGGTCAAGCGAGCCTCGGGCAAACCTGTCTCCTGGCTTCCGATCTCAGTGATATCATCTCCAAGGGCGTCAATTTCATCCGCAATCCGGTGCAGGAACGCCGCACGTTTTTCCACGCCAGAGTAGCCATAGGACCAGAAAGCCTCTTCAGCCGCCTCACAGGCACGTCCGACAAGATCCACCGTTCCGACAGCAAAGTTATGGGCGGAGCCGTGAGCAGGCTGTGATGAAAAAGTGCTGGCGCTGCCTAGCCATTCGCCGGCAATCAGATGTTTTCCGTTTAGCATGAGTGTCTCCGTTCAGAGCAGGCCACGGCGGGCCAAATTGCGCATCAGATGCGAGGCTGCGAAGTCCCAGGGCGGGCATTCGGTAGAAAGGCGCACGGTATTGACCAAAGCACCCAGATCAGAGTTTGAAATGGTCACGACGTCGCCCATTTTGTGCGTGAAACCACCCCCGGGGTGATCACGGTCCTGGGTTGGAGCGAAAAGGGTTCCCATCATCAGCATGAAACCATCGGGATACTGGTGGTGCGCACCATAAGCCTGCCCAACCAGGTCAAGCGGGTCGCGGCTGATCTCGGCCATTGTGCTGTGACCGTCCATCACAAAGCCATCCTCCCCGGTAACCCGCAAATCAAGTTCCGCTTTACGCACATCCGCGATCGAATAGGTTCCATCAAAGAGGCGAATGGCAGGTCCTACCGAGCTGGCAGCATTGTTGTCTTTTGCCTTTCCAAGCAGCAGCGCCGAGCGGCCTTCGACATCGCGAAGGTTCACGTCGTTGCCGAGCGTGGCACCCTTGACCTCACCCCGGCTGTTTATCGCCAGAACCACCTCCGGTTCCGGGTTATTCCAGCGCGACATTGGATGCAGGCCGACGCTTGCACCCCAGCCAACCGAAGACAGCGCTTGAGCCTTGGAGAAAACTTCTGCATCCGGGCCAATTCCGACTTCAAGGTATTGCGACCAGGCTTCCTCGGCGAGAAGCGCGTTCTTCAATTGAATTGCTTGGTCTGACCCGGGAACAATCCCGGTCAGGCTATCGCCTAAAATAGTCTCGCAGCGCCCGCGGATCACCTTGGCCTTGGTAGGATCACCGAGTGCCTGCTCTTCAATCACCCGCTCCAACATTGAGGATACAAAGGTCACGCCACATGCTTTAACTGGCTGCAGATCGCAGGGCGCCAGAAAATAGGGTAATTTAGGATCAGGCCGTTCGACGGAACTCTCCTCGAGCTCGCCCAGCGTGCAAACTGCTTCGCCTGAGGCAGACTTGATCCAGCCCGCCGGATCGTCCTGCTCAAGCAGGTCGCGTACTGTTGCCACTTCACGCGAGGTCACATCGACAATGCATCCGTCGCGCAAGTGGCAAACCGAAGGCCCTGAAACCGCTGGATTCCAGACCCGCAAAACAAAACAGCCCTGGTCAGGCAAACCGATATGCATATTCGTATCTCCAAGTGCTGTTACGCCAGTTTGACCGCTCAGAAGCGCCCGTAGGTCAGGTAGGCTTCTTTCGGATCCGTCCCGCTACGGATAGCCGAGCGGACCTTGTTCTCGGTGTTCATCACTTCCTCGACCTCAACCACGATCTCTTCTGCGATTTCACCTGGGATAAGGATGGCCCCATCAATGTCGGCAATCAGAAAATCCCCGGGCTTAACGACAACGTCACCGATCTGCACAGGGACTTCCATTTTGTCGACCGACCATGCGCCCACCACATCGCGGGCGGTGTAGAAGCGATGGAAAACGGGGAAACCGATGTTACGAATGAAATTGCTGTCCCGACACCCGCCATTGGTCACATATCCGCGCACACCGCGCATCTGGAGCGTCTCGGCAGACAGTTCCCCCATCATCGCGATGTCGTCAGTGTGGCCATTGCAAACTACGACATGGCCAGACGGCGCTGTTGAAAGGAAACCCGTCCAAGCCAGCAGAGCATCATCAGCACTAATCCCAGGTTTTGGTGTTCCTGAAATTGTGAAAACGGGACCAGCAAGAACATGAGTATCGTCAATCGGCCGGATGTCTTTGGGCAGAACAGTATTGTCTATCCCTCTCTCGCGCAGGGCGTCATAAACTGCACCGCTGTAGCATTTTGCAAGGCGTTCGGTGAGAGCGGCTTTTTTGTCATTATCTGTCATGGGTTTTCCTCCAAGTGACTTAATTTACAAGAGTTAGTAGGTGGCCCGGCCGCCAGACAGATCGAATACAGCTCCAGTGGTGAAGGAGTTTTCAGGTGAAACCGCCCAAACGATCATCTTCGCGGCCTCTTCGACTTCCAGGAACCGGCCACGAGGGATTTTGGAAAGCATATAGTCAATGTGCTCCTGGCTCATCTGGTCGAAAATCCGGGTCCGGGCCGCAGCCGGCGTCACGCAGTTTACTGCAATATCGTAGCCAGCCAGTTCCTTGCCCAAGGACTTAGTCAAGCCGATCACCGCGGCCTTGGAAGCCGAATAGGCGGAAGCATTAGGATTGCCGTCTTTTCCTGCGATGGACGCGACATTCAGGATGCGTCCATAGCCTTGCTCTCGCATTCCAGGAACGCAGACGCGGTTCACATAGAATGTGCCGTTCAGGTTAATGTCGATGATCTTGCGCCAAGCTTCGGGATCGTAGGTGTCCAGCGGTTCGTTGGGACCTGCGATCCCAGCACTGTTGATCAAAATCGAAGGAATTCCCGCTGCCTCGCAAGTACGCTTGTAGGCCGCTTCCACCGAAGACAGATCGGTGATATCGCAGTCCACCGCGAAAGCATTGCCGCCCAGAGCAGCCATTGCGTCCCCGTTGCTTGCATCAATGTCCCAGCTGACGACCTTCGCACCTTTTTCGATCAGAAGCCGAGCCGCAGCCAGGCCTATTCCCTGCGCACCGCCGGTTACGATTGCAACTTGGTTTTCCATCACTTTGTCCTCCTGATGAAAATCACGGCTACAGGCAGCCTTCATTCACTGGGCTTGCCTTTTGAGACCGATATGGATGTAGGCCTCGGGAAAAGATGGACCGGGCAACCAATATAGCTGGCCCAGGAACAGCGCCAATGGGGTGAACGGCCTGGCGCCGGGGAGAAGGTCAGCACTGCACAACGTCCTGGCGCTGCACGCCCAGGCCTTCGATGCCGAGTTCCATCTTGTCGCCCGCCTTAAGGTATACGGGCTCAGGCTTGATCCCCATGCCCACACCCGGAGGTGTGCCGGTGGAGATGATGTCGCCTGGCTGCAGGCTCATGAACTGTGACAGGTAAGAGACGATGTGAGCCACCCCGAACACCATTGTGTTCGTGCTTCCGTCCTGGCGGCGCTCTCCGTTCACTTCCAGATACATCGGCAGATTCTGCGGGTCAGAAACCTCGTCGCGGGTCACCAGCCAAGGTCCAATAGGACCGAACGTGTCGGCAGATTTGCCCTTGGTCCACTGCCCTGCGCGCTTGTTCTGGAAATCACGTTCGGAAATGTCGTTGATCACGCAGTAGCCCGCAACATGTTCGAGAGCTTCTGCCTCATCGACATATTTTGCCTCTTTGCCAATTACGACGCCCAGTTCAACTTCCCAGTCGGTGGCCTTCGAGCCGCGGGGGATTTCTACCGTGTCGTTGGGACCGCAAATTGCCGAAGTCGCCTTGGCAAAGATCACCGGCTCCGGCGGCACCTCCAGCCCACTTTCCTCGGCATGGTCGGAGTAATTGAGCCCAATACAGATGAACTTGCCAACACCGCCGACGCAGGGCCCATAACGGTCGACCTCAACGGCAGGCAGCGACGACAGGTCAGCTTCGGCAATGCCGGCCAGGCCTTGATCCGTCAGAACCTCACCGGCAATGTCATCCGCCAAGCCGGACAGATCGCGGACAACACCGTCAGCGTCGACGATACCGGGTTTTTCGTGCCCTTTCGGGCCATAACGCAAAAGTTTCATGATAGTCTCCGTTCAGAGGGCCCAGCCGCCGTCGATGATATGGGCCTGGCCCGTGGTGAATCCGCTGGCATCCGAGGCAAGGTAAACTGCAAGCGCTGCAATTTCGTCTGCATCGCCAACGCGCCCCATAGGCTGGCGCGCGATGAATTGCTCCCGCGCCGCCTCGTAATCGCCCGTGGCCCGCAACCGGTCGTGCAGCGATGGGCTATCTACGGTGCCAGGGCAGATCGCATTGCAACGGATGCCTTGGGTTACGTAGTCAGCAGCGATCGCCTTGGTCATGCCGATGACCGCTGCCTTGGACGCGCAATAAACAAAGCGGTTTGGAACGCCCTTCAAGGAGGATGCCACCGAGGACATGTTGATGATCGACCCCTTGCCCTGTTCAAGCATGCCCGGAAGGACTGCCTTACACAGGCGGTACATGGCCTTGGCATTCAGATCGAAGGCAAAGTCCCAATCTTCCTCGGTGCTATCCAGGATGCTGCCGGTATGGACAAATCCAGCGCAATTGAACAGCACATCCAGCCTACCAGCTTCATGCAGTACCCGCTTGATGTCTTCGGGATCGGTTGCATCCAGTTTCCATGCGGTAATGCCGTCAATCGCATTGAGCTCAGCTAGCGAAGTCTCATTGATGTCTGTGGCAATGACCGAGGCGCCAGCCTGGGCAAAGGCCTCGGCGCTGGCACGCCCGATACCCTGCCCAGCGGCAGTAATCAGCGCGGTTTTACCCTCAAGGCTGAGTTGATACGTCATGTCTTTCCTCCCCGATATTGAGGCATCACTTCGAGAGGAACGGCTCGAGCCGCTTGAAGGCCTCTTCCAGCACTTCTGCCGGCTGCGCGTAGCAGAGCCGCAAATAACCTTCTCCCTGCGGACCGAACGCCACGCCCGGCGCTAGCCCGACCTTGGTCTGCTCAAGGATTTCACCAGCCGCAGCGAAGCTGTCAGTCAGCCCGTCAACTCGGAAGAAGCAGTAGAAAGCACCATCAGGCTCAATGAACTCCACCCGCGAAAAAGCGTTGAGGCGTTCTGCCGTGATTTCGTACCCAGCCTGGATCTTGCTCAGTAGGCTGGCAATTTCTTCCTCACCGTCGCGTAACGCGACAATGCCCGCTTCCTGGACAAAGCCGGCTGTGCAGGACGTGTTGAACTCGGTCAGCTGACCCAGCTTAGCCTCGAACGCGGCGGGAGCCACGATCCAGCCAAGCCGCCATCCGGTCATCGACCAGCATTTTGAAAACGAGTTCACAGAGATCAGCTGATCCTCAGGCTCTGCAATCGACAGGAATGAGGGCGCGTGACGCCCATGGCGGTAGAGCCGGGAATAAACGTCATCGGCAACGATCCAGATGCCGTGCCGGCGGCAATGCTCCAACACCAGACGCTGCTCCTCGGCCGACATGGTCCAGCCGGTGGGGTTGTTGGGCGAGTTAATCACCACCGCTTTGGTGCCCGGTGTCAGCGCCGCGATCAGCTCTTCCACGTCGAGCGCCCAATGACCGCCCTTCGGCACGATTGCCACGCTCGCAATCTCTGCACCGGTCGCCTTGAAAGCACCGATGATATTGGGCCAGCCCGGCTCCACTGCGATAACCCGGTCGCCGGGAGTCACAAGAAATTCAGCCGTCAGCATGAGGCCTTGCATTCCGGAAGGGGTGACTGTGACCTGAGCCGGTTTCAGACGGCTGCCCAGAAGTTCGTTGCTATAAGCACAAATCGCTTGCCGCAGCGCCATCGCGCCATTGTTCGGCTGGTACATATGATTGCCAGCCTTGAGCGCGGCAATTGCAGCGTCCACAATCAGTGAATTGGTCGGCCAGGCGCCTTCACCGAACCAGAGCGGCAACACGCCGTCTTGCTTCATGCCAAGCTCTGCAACCTCGCGGATCTTGGAGGCTTCCAAAGCCCGCGCACGGGACGAAATCGAGTTCAATAGTGTTGCGTTGTCCATAACGAAGATGTCAGTCAAAACGGCCCGTCCTGTCGATTGTTAAATCGATTGAAATCATAGGCAATATGCCTATACACTAGGCAATCTGCAATTTGGGACGGGCTTGGATATCAATGCGTGATAAGATCGACGAGCAAATACTTGAAGCGCTGCGCAGGGACTCGCGTGTGCCCGTCACCGATCTTTCGAGGAAGGTTGGCCGTTCGCGCACTGCGGTGCAGGCAAGGCTTTCAAGACTGGAGCAAACTCAGCAGATTCTTGGCTACACAATCAAGGAACCTTCGACCGTTGAAACAGGCGGCATAGGGGCAATTGTACTGATAAACATGGAAATCCGCAGCAAGGGGGAAGCAGCAGCACGCGAATTTGCGACCATGCCAGAGGTTGCAAGTTGTCTAAGAATCGTAGGAGACCACGACTTCGCGCTGCTCATCAATCCCATCGAAAAGCCGCGTCTGAATCTCGTGCTGGAGCAGATCTATAAAATCGATGGTGTCAAGCGTACCGAGACGATCATGGCTCTCTCCAAAGAGTTCTAAACGACTACCGGCTTCTATGGTTACTGAACCAGACCGAGTTTACCGGAGACGTTTGAGTTTGTCATTCTACGGCGATCTTAGCCGCGCAATCTGCGTTGTAGAAGTTCCTTTCTGCTGGTGCGGGTGAGATATACCCGAGCGGGCCGAAGAGGCGCTTTTCGTTGCACCAATTGACCCAATTGAGGGTTGCCATTTCCACGTCTTTCTTGCCACTCCACGGGCCTTCGTGTTCGATGACCTCAGCCTTGTAGAGGGCGTTATCGTAACTGTCCCCGCTACTGCCGACCGAGGCACCGACCTTCGCCTCGTCAAGGCGCTCGGAATACTTGATCGACAGGTATTGAGCCCCGCGGTCCGCATGTCTTCGAGAAAGCACTTGCGCAGCGCGGGTACATAATGTTCCACCATCGGAACCTCCTGTCATCAGATTGAGAAGGTCCCAATCTGATGACAGGTGCGCCAATCTACAAAATCGCAGCACTTCGCTTACAGCACACCGCTCGCCTCGTTCAAGCGCCGCGCAATCTGGTTGACGTTGTTGCCGGTGCGATTGAGCGAAGCCGAAACCCGCAACAGATCAATCGTAGGCCGCGTCCACTATAAACTCGACCCCAAGTTCTGCACGGGCTAGCTTGGCTTCGCCGCAGGCACGGGCTGGCGCGTGACATACGGTTTGACATAGGCCGCAGGCATGAGCCGCACATCATGACCAATTTCGGTCAGCTCGCGCGCCCAGTGATGGGCCGACCCGCAGGCTTCTTTCCCGACAAGGCAACTCGGCAATTTCTCGAAGAACTTAAGCAACTGCTTGCGTCGAATTGTTCGATTGAAAACAATCGCCCCGTCTGCGGTGATGCCGTGAGCTTGGAAGACGTCCTTACCAAGATCCAGTCCAACTGTTGTAACTTCCATGGTGGGGTTCCTTTCCTGTCAGAAGATGACTTCTACAGTATGCCGCAAAGCGCGACGGTTGGCTGCAGGCGCCATCCACCCCATCCGCGTCTGAGTTGTCAGACCAGGCTGCGGCGAAACTACAGTTTCGGTCTCAGCCAAATCCGCGCTGTCGAGCGGCTGCTTCGGTGATTTGCGCTGCGCTGCCACATCGAACGTGCCGCAGATGCAAACGGATGCTGCGTCAGCAACATGCCCAAAGGCCAATGTCTGGAGAGTCCCGCTTCTTACCAGTTTATGCCCCACGCAGCGAATGGCCACTGATCTTCGCGTTTTTGCCGTTGAACAGTGGCATCAGCCTGTTGACCAGCTCGTCAGGAGAGAGTCGACGTGCCAGATCGGCAAGTTCGGGCTCACTCTCCGGTCTGACCGGTGCCAGATTCAAGAGGCTGCCAAGGTTGACTGCAAAGCCTGGCGCTTTCACCGTTTCGATTGCTTGCATTAGTTGGCGGTCCAGGGGTGTTTCCTCGTTACCGGCAATCTCGCGCGGATCTTCGAAGTATCCGTAGCCGGACACGCCATGATCAAGATATCCATCGTGATCAGGATACCCATCGTCTCTGGGGCCCGTGACGGCCGCACGCTGCGACAAGGGCGATTGGCCGGCCAGCCCAGGCTCCTGTTCTTCGGTCACAGCCGATTTTGCCGACCCGGCACTTTTCAGGAACTCATCATACCGTGTCACAACCCCATCTTTAACCACTGGCACATCCGGCCAGGGCTTGCCCTTTTGGCTGTTGTTCAGCGCTTTGAAGCGATGGTCTTTGTAATATGACACCCGGTTTGTGCGGATCGGAAACATGCCCTTTCCGGTGATAATGACCTCTTCCTTGCCCAACCGGCCGATTTCTTCAGGTGTTAGGAGCGCCCGGCTTTTCTCCGACCAGCTTTCCGACCGACCGGGTTCTTTAGACCAGTTGCGCCCCGAGACGGATTTCTGTGTCACCGTTTTGTTGCCAAGCGCCTTGGACAGCTTTTGTTTTGTCTCCTCAGAATTGGGCGTCAGCCACACATGCAGGTGCGAGCTTTCAGTCAGGATTTCCTCACCTGCAGGGCCATAGTGTTCGCGCAGCGATGCCGGCGATTGTACGACCAGGCACAGCCGGCCACCATAGCCGGGTAGGGTGGTTACAGCATCGAGGACGCCTTGCATTTTCCCTAGCGAATGAAATTCATCAATCAGAAACAGAACCGGCAAGAAATCCTCACCCGAAGCCATGAGCCGTCGGCGTAGCGCGTTGATGGCGCATTGGATGAACAGACGCACCAAAGGCCGCGACACCTGCTTATGCGCTTCCGGAATCGAGATGTAGCAAGTTTGAGGTTCCCAACGCATCGATTCAAAGTCAAAATCATTGGTCTTTGTCGCGCGCACGATCGCGGGGTTGCGCCACGCATTAAGACCACCGCCCATCAGGACCGACAGGTAGATCCCCAACTGCTTGTTGTCCTGGCCCGCCATGCGCAGCATCGCGCCTTTCGAGACTGGATCAGGCGCGCGCGGGGCGAGGGCGGCAAACATAGCTTTGTAATCTGGAACCTCATCGTCACCAGCGACCTCCGGCGTCAACACCTGCAGCACGCGCCCAAGCGAGGGTTCCGGCTCGTTACAAACGATCGCCGCCGCGGCCTCAAATATTTCCTGGGCATCTTCCATCAAAGATACCTCAGCGCCGGTTGTGCTTTTGGAGGCCAACAGCGCCGAGCTGATTTCAGAGATCCGCACAAGCCGGTCTTCGAGGTCTGGCATTGCCGCAACCTCGATCAGCGGGTTGAAGCTATGCGACCGGCCGACAAGCGAGCCATCCGGATTGTTGGGGAACTGCACGTCGAACGGAGACAGGACCCTTACATTGTCGCCTTTTGTCAACCGCCGCCGCGACGTGGTTTCAAAAAGCTCGCCTTTGACGTCATAGACAATGAGCGAGCCGGGATAGTCCAGCAGGGTCGGGACGATGATACCGACGCCCTTACCGGAGCGCGGCGGACCCGAGACCAGCACCGTGCCTTGATCATCGGTATGGGCGCGCAGGTGCGGGGCTTTTTTCTCTGGTTTACCCAGCTTGCCCAGAACCAGCCCCCAATCGCTGACAAGCCGCGCCGTGCGGATCTCCTTCGCCTTGGCCCATCGCGCATCGCCGTGGGCATCGGTTGCTGTGACGCCAAACACCATGCCGCCGAACAGATAGGCAAGGCCCGCGCCGGTCATCAGTCCAAGCGTGATGCCACCCCAAAGCACCAGATCCCAATCCTTCGGGTGCAGATTATTGCGCTGGCTGAGCAGCAGCCAGGGCCGCCATGTTTCAATGTCGCCATTCACTTTCCAAGCAATCAGGAGTGCGGCCCAAAGCGGGATGCTGATGACGCCAGCTGCAATCGTGTAAGGAAGGTGGGTCTTTGCCTGTATGGTGCTCATGGCTTTCTCCTGCGGGGCGAGAATGTCAGGGGATCACAGGTACAGATCCCGCGAGACGAACACGTTGAACTGTTCGCCCTGGTCAATCCAGATCGAGGGTGGGATGGACAGGTATTCCTCAAACGCGCTCTGACCGGAATTCGCAAAACCATCTGTACCGGTTGACAGGTCGTTGTCGCTCAGAGTGCGGTTTCCGAAACTCGATATTCCCGAGAAGATCGAGATGAAGAACGCCGCTTCGAACTTGAGCCCGAAGTGATGCTGAACATTGCCTGTCAAACCGGCCCGCCCCAGCGCATCGACGCCACGCGAACCGATCATGATGGACCGCTGATCAGGGGTGATCACACGGTTCCAGGCCACGAGAACCCGGCGCTGTCCCAGCGAGATATCCGAAGAATACTCACCAATTAGTGTTGAGCCACGCGGGATCAGGACCGTTGTGGCATCAGCTGACCAGACATCCCGGCTGACACGACCGCGCAGCTCACCGGGCAGGTCAGATGAGATAGCCGTTTCGAGGGTGGCCGGGATCGTGCGCCCCTGCGGAACAAGGCGGTGAACATCTTTCAACTGCGTGGCCCGGGCCGTTTGCACCAAACGGGAGGCAGCGGCATCGAGGAAGTCGTTGCCGCTGCTGTTGTTGCTGCCCGTGCCTGCTCCCGGGCCCGTGCTGCTGCCGCCAAGACTGTTGGTCAATGGCTGCGCCAGCCGTTCCTCTTCAGCTTTGCGAGCAGCTTCCAGTCTCTGCGCTTCCGTGTCGCCATTTTGCGCTGTCTCTGCAGTTCGGCCCGGCTGTGTAACCGGCCTGTTCGCCTGTATCCGTGCGATAAGTTCACGCTGTCGCCGTTCTGCAGCCAGTCGGTCATCTTCCAGTTTCTTCAGGAACGCCTCCAACGCCGCCTCTTGCCGTTCTGCCCGCTTTTCCAGAGCTGCGAGGGCCTGTGCGTCCAGGACGGCGGTTGGCTCTTTTGGTTCTTCAGGAGTGGGCTCGGATTCCTCAGCCTGTGCGGCTTTAATCAATTCGCGCAATTCTGCCAATTCGGCCTCCAGCACCGCCACGCGCGGATCTTGCTGCGGCTCAACCGAGGCCAGCGGCTGCGTCGGAACTGTTCCGAACAAGCTGCCACCCTGACTGCGCGGATCGGGTGTCTGATTGACCTCGGGAATGATGCCAGTTCGACGCCCAACATCATCACCGCCGAGATTGATCCAGAGCGCCGCCCCAATGAATCCGACGAGGGCAAGCCCGCCTAGGATCATAGGAAGGTTGACGCCGCGCTTTCGCTCTTCTTCGGGTTCGATGCGATCCGACAGGAGTTTGTTTTGCTCTGACATCAGCGGTTCTCCCCAGTCTGATCAGCAGCCTGTTGCGATCTGCTTGCTCTTGGGCGGTTCGGGTCTCGATTCTGGTCCGTTTCATAGAGCGGGATGTTGAAGACGCAGACGACGTAAGGGCCGTCACGCAGCACCAGGCGCGGGTAAACTCCGGTCACAACAATGGTTCCGTCAGCCAGATCAGTGGAGTTCACCAGCCGCTCGCGGCCATCTGCCCCCATGGTGAAAATCGAGGGACGCACGCTTTGTTCTTTCAGGCGCAGGTAGGTCTTGCGGCCATCATCAAATGCCACCGCCGGGCGCAACAGCTTGTCACCGCTCGCGCTGTATTGGAGATTGGCGGGCCGCCCGGTTGTGTTGAATGCCGCTTGGATGTTTCCGGCCTGCCGAGGCCGGTATCCTTTTTTGCGATCCGGGTAATTGAAACGATAGAGGAACCCGACGTTTCCTGGAGGACCGCCTTTGTGGGCATGCAACAGGAACACATAGGTGCGCAGGTTGGTTTCCAGAATGAGGTTGCTGGCTTGCGGGGTGGCGTATTTTGCCTTGATGACAAACCCATCCCGCGCGGTGTTCGGGATGAAATCCCAGGTCTTGGGGTCGCCACGGACTTCATCAACCATCACCTCGCCCTCTTCCAGCTGGAACGTCGAGGCATAGCCGGTATAGGCGTTGATCTTGTAAACGTCGTCGGGATGATAATTGAGTGTCCTAATGCGGCCATCGGTGCGTGTGCCACGCCCTTGCTGTTCCG
Organism: Ruegeria sp. CDSB117; assembly: GCF_059611005.1. Classification (NCBI taxonomy): domain Bacteria; kingdom Pseudomonadati; phylum Pseudomonadota; class Alphaproteobacteria; order Rhodobacterales; family Roseobacteraceae; genus Ruegeria; species Ruegeria sp. CDSB117. Next base: position 42,802 of record NZ_JBXWOS010000010.1, on the reverse strand, counting down.
CAGACACCGAGACAGCACCCACGGCCAGCATCAATGCAGCGGTCAAAACAATACGAAGCATCAGCGGGCCTCCTCATCCAGGCGGTAATTGTTCACGCAGAAGCCGGTCGGATTTTCCCATCGTTCCTCGAGCTTCATGTTTCCGGTGCGGTCGAATTCGTAGACCATCGTCACCACAAAATTGCGCTCTGAGACGGGCGCGCCTTGTTGCGCCCGCGCGCTTTTCGTGATGCGCAGCGTGGCCGAATTTCCATTGTGCAGGGTGACAGACCGAATGCGGACATCCACGCGGCCATAGCTGCCGTAGATGTTCATGGGGCTGTTGGGGTTTTCCCCGTCATAGAGCGCCGCCAGATCTTCAGCTGCCCCGCCGCATGTCTGGCCGTAGACGAGGTTCAACCGATTGCGCTGGTCATGTGCGTCATAGGTTTCGCGGTCACGGGCATACTGGAACAACAGGGCCTGGGTGACATACTCGTCATCGTCCAATGTGAGATTACCCAGACGGGACTCCACGTTGACCAGGCCGGTATGTTTGTCGACGGTCATGGCGATGGGCACAAGCTGTTTGAGCGGAGCCAGGCCCATAACGGCGGCAACACCCATTATGCCGATGAGCGCTCCGATCCCGCCGACGGCATAGGCCAGCCGCGTTCGACGCTGCATCGAGAGATACAGTTCATCCTCCCAGCGGTCGTGGCCGTCATGAATTGTGGTGGTATCGGGCAGGGGAGAGCCATGATACTGCCCGTCAGGATTGAGCGGATCGGGCCTCAAATCTGCTGCTGCATGTTGCATCTGGTGACTCCTCGTCTGTTGCGGGGCCAGCCCGCCAATGATTTCAATGCGTTTTGATCAGCTTCCGCGTCGTCGGGCTTCTTCGACCATGCGTTCGGCCCCGCGCCTTACGGAGTCACGAACGCGCTGGTTATTGGCTTCTGTTCCTGATGGCCGATCGGCCTCATTCGCAGCACTTGCGCGCTGATTGGAGACGTCGCCGAGGTTGTTGCCGCCAGAGCTCGCGCCCGTCAGCTGGCCGCCAAGAAGTTTCACTCCAGCCTGACTAGCGCCTTTGATCTGTGACTCGCCGAGGTTCAAAGCCGCGCCGCCGATCCGCTGAGCAATCATCGGGCAGATCAGAAGCAATCCAGCAGTAATCCCGCTCATTCCGGCTAATTTGAACATCTCCAGAGGTATGTCGGCTCCTGAAGCAACACCGGCCGAAACTGCGTCAGCTGTACCCTCCGAGGCAGCGAGCGCGATGCCCATAACGCCAAAGAGCAGGATCTGGAATAGAACAAGCATCGTGATGCCGCGTACCCAGCCGTTGAAGATTTCTGCAGAACTGCGGAGATAGGCCCAGACTGCCATAACCGGGAATATGGCGATCAGAATGGCTAACAGAACTTTGGACGCGACGAGCAGCGCCAATGCGATGACAATCATGAATAGGATCGAGACCGAGGCGATCAGAGCCATCAGGACGACACCAAGAGCATCTCCGCCCAGATAGTCTGTAACGCCATAGGACCCCAACGCGGTGATGATGTTTCTGAATGCCGTGTTGGCGAACTCAGCAAAGGCCGTTGCAATGCCCCCTGCCGTTCCGCCCCCGCCAAATTCGCTGATGATTGTGTTCCCTACAGCCACCGGAAACCCGGTGATGAACGGATAGATAAACTGCGTCCAAAGGACGCCACCGGACACCGCCAAATAGAACAATGAAAATCGGAAAACGAAAGTTATGAAGCCATCGAGGGAGAAGCTGCCCCGATATGCTGCGGTTACCGCCCAGACTGCCAATGCGGCTCCGGCCAACAGTGTGAGGAATTGGGCGCTGGGGGTCGCAAGCGCCTGGAACACCTGCTGCGACCCACCGTTGATGATGTTGTCAAAACTCTGATCTGTTCCAACAAGGAAATCTCTGATGCTCATGACCCATCGTTCCTCTTTCTGAATTTTCGGATGCAATCCTTCACAGCCCGATCCGCCTCATCAAATGCGTCAGAGGAAAGCCCGTACTGATCCGAGATTTGCTCGACGGTCATACCCATCAAATCATCGTCGATCTCGACTTCTTCTGTGACCCGCAGATCCGGCTCTGGCATGGGTTCATCAGCTTCGAATGCTGCTTCGCATTTCTCCGAAAAGATGAAGCGGACTTCAGCCGATTTGCGCGCCATGGACACGTTCCAAGCCTTGCTTAGGCGAGATTTCTCTCGCTTTTCATCCGCGGTCATTGGTGCTTGCTCTGCAAATGCAGTGCCGGTCTGACCCGCCGCTAGAGTGATGGCGACAGTTGCTGCGATGAGAACTGTTTGGAAAGAAAAGCGCATTAGTTTGATCCTTCAGGTCTATACGCCTGGCGCGCGACGATATCCTGGCCGCGCAGGCGCTGGTTGACGATTGCGGCGTCCAGCTGACCTTGTGCAGAGAGGGTCTGCAACAAAGTGGCGAGCATCATGCCGTTCTCAACCGCTATGCGTGTGTTCAGATCAATGCTAGCTTTCAGATCATCGGTCGCGGAAATCTGCTCACGATAGCCGTCATAGCGCTCCATTGCTTCGCCCGCGCCTGCAAAGCCCTCTTCGGCGATTGCAAGGCCGGCAAGGCTAGACCCGCTCACCAGATCATGCGATTTTGTCGCCGGACCTTCCGCATCGCGCCCAAAGATTTGCAGCCCGGTCATTGGCTGGAAATCCACTTTCAGTTCTTCCATATGATTGCTGAGACGGTTGTTCACCGAATTCCCGGTCATCGACAGAGTTGACAGCGACGAGGATAGCTTGCGCGGCGTGATATCGCCGCTGAATAGGTTGCCTATCGTTTCACGTGCACCGGTGATGGCATTGTGCGTGGCTCGCGCCTGGCGCAATTGCTCCTGAAGCTCGTTCAACTGCAGCAGCGCGTTGTCCAGCATCTGAGTATCAAGATTCACCATTTCCCCGGTGGAACTCAGCAGGGCGATCAGTTCGGCATGTTCTGTGGCGCTATAAGTCGGAACACCCTGCGCGCTGGCAGTGTCGGCGGTCCCGACAATACCGGCCAGGACAAAGGTTGCAGCTGCGGCGGTGCTTTTGAGAACGGTTTTCATCATGAAGTCCTTTCAGGGGTTGGTCAGACTTTGCCGATGCTAAGCGGCGGAGTGGTGGCAAGGCCGGTCTGCGGAACGGGCACTGCATCTGCGATGTTGCAATTGGCCTTCAGCTCACGCGGTGGATCGACGACATCACCGGCGATCGTGCAGGCCCCAATCAGGGGCAGGCCAAGGGCAAGGAAAACAAGGGGGCGGTTCATTGGGATTGCTCCTCTGAGGGGGTGGAGGTCATGAAGGGGGCAAGCCAGCCATCTTCGCCATGCGTGGCGCGCAGCTGGTCCATCTCGGCAACGCTGTCGCCTGTGGCGGACAAGACCCGATAAAACTGTTCGGGCAGCTCAAGCCGCGTCGAGACAACGGCTGATCCGTCGCCATCGTTGATCAGCACCAGACGGGATTTGGGTGGCATGGACGAAACAGCACTGAACTCAGCCTCCGTAAGCCGGAACGCATCAACATAGGTTTTGCGATCCGCTTTTGGGTTGGCAAAGAAGATGCGGTTTTCCGTTGACTGAATCAGCGTGTCCGAGATTGAGGATTTGGCCGCATCTGAGGTCTCCTGCGTCATGAACACCAGAATGCCATCCAGCTTTCGGATGGTTTTGATCCAGTCCTGGATACGTGGACCAAACCGGGGATCGTCAAACAAAGCCCATGCCTCATCCACCATGATAATCAGCGGTTTGCCCTGCGCCAGTTTGCGCTCGATCCGATAAAACAGGTAATCCAGCAAAGGCAGTCGGATATCCGACGCCTTGAGCAACGCCGTCATGTCAAAAGCGGTCACGGCTTGATCGAGGCTGAAACTGTCCTCAGCATTGTCGAACAGCCAAGCGCGGCTGCCTGTCCCATGCCACTTGCTGAGCGCGTCTAGCAGCTGCATGGGCGCGTCCGCATCATCCACAGACCGCAGCGTGTCGGCAAAGTCCGAGAATGTGCGCAGGGCCGGATCACCATTGGCCAAGCGCCTAAGACCCGACGCAATCCGTCGTTCTTGTTCCGGCGTGAGTTTGTCCGCTCCTGTCAGCCGTTGAATGAAGCCCTCAAGCCATTCGATCCCGACCTCATCGGTGGCGACAGCAAACGGATTGAAGCCGAGGTTCATGCCGGACTTCATTTGAAGGTAAGTGCCGCCAATGGCTCGAATGAAGGTTTCCGATCCCCGGTCTTTGTCAAAGGCGATCAGGTGAGGGTGTTCGGACAGGCGGTAGCAGCTGGACATGAGGAAGTTGGCCAGCAGGGTTTTACCTTCTCCCGTGGCCCCAAAAATGGCCGTGGTTCCTGGTCCCTTGGATGTGTCAGAGCCTTCGCGGTGGAAGGAGAACCAATAGGGCGTGCCGCCCAGCGTCCGGAACGCCGCCACAGGGCCACCCCAGCGCAGTTTTTTCCGCGATCCCGTCGGCCAGGAATGCAGGTTGGCGAAGTCGGCAAAGTTCTTGTCGGAGACAAAGCGCTTTTTGCTCCGGGTCTGATAGGCGAAGTTGCCGGGCAGTTGCGCCCACCACGCCGCCTCCAACCCGATATCTTCGCGCCGGGTGCGCAGATCCGCACCCGTCAGACAGGAATTCGCGCGGATGGCCGCATCTTCCATCTCTTCGCGCGTGTCACCCAGAACAGAAACAGTGAAGTGATGCCGCCCAATGGACATGGCACGGGAGGCAACCGCGTCGCGTGCCTCTTTCAAGTCTTTCTGCAGGGTTTCCGCTTCATCGCCAGCATCTTTCATGCCCCGTTCGGCATCGCGGATCTTGGTGCCGCCTGACACACGGTCCATCGGCGCATAACATTGCGTTGCAATGAACTCGCAGCGTTCCCCCAGAAGCTCATCAAACATGTAGTATTTTGACCGTTCCGGATAGGCGTTGATTGCAAAGACTGCCGCAAAGCGATCCTTGTCCCCGCCCGGCGATAGGCTGTGAACGTGGTTTTTGCGGAAGGTGATGCGCCCGTTTGGCACGGCATCGGCCAAATGGGTCCAGACGGACGGGGCCTTTTGCCAAATCCCGCTTTGCAGCATCGAGAGGAAAGACAGCGTGCGGCTGCGATCCGCTTCCGAACCGGTGAGCCTACGCGTGCCGAAAACCGACAGATCCCGCATGGCCTGTTCTGCCGCCACATGCAGGGCCTTGCGGTTCTTGGTGCGGGCAGCGGTGGTGGCCGGGTCTGATGCCGCCGCCCGGAAAGACCGCAAACCGGCATCCAGCAGCCGCTTGCCGCTTGTGTAAGGGCGTCGAACGATCGTCAGGAAATGGCGCAGCTCAAAGGTTTCGTCCTGGTCCAGCTGGGCGCGATAGTGATGATCCAGGTCTTCGGAAAAGCCGGGGCCGTTCAAGGGGGGCAGCGTGTCGGACAGCTTCACTTTGGTGCGGATGATATGGCTGTAGAAAGCCGTCCGATTGTCTTCGAAACTGGATGCTAGGCGGGCCAGCGTGGCATTGGCGGCCTTGATGGTTTCACGATCAGCAGTTTCGTGGATGAACCCCTTGAGTTCCAATACCGCCACCAGATCACCGTTGCGGGTTGTGAACGTCCCGTCCTGCAGGAAGCGCACGAAAGGGATATGCGTGGTGGCCGGTACCTCGCGCGCGGCGCGGCGCGCGGACGGCATAGCCTTTTGAATCTCCGGGTGCATGTTCATGTCAGTCTCCGGCGTAGGAATTGCCGCCCCAGAAGGGCTTGTTTTTGGTGAAGAGTTTGCAGTCCGCCATCGTGGCGACGTGATCCGGCAGATACGGATCGACACTCACGATCCAGCGGGCGGCGGCATAAGACGGGGCGATGGCGAGCAACCCCCAGAAGCCCAAAAAGCCCTGGGTCATGATGAACGTCATCAAAGGGATGCTGATCGCTACGATGTGAAACGTCATTGGCATCCCGGCCCGTTCAGAGGGCCGGGTGATCGCCTGGAATATCCGGTTGTCGTCGCTCATCAGGTCGCAAAACCCTGAATGGCTTCGGCAATGCCAAACGCACCGTAGAAGATGCCCAGCACCACGAGGATCACAAAGAAATGGCCCCATGTGACCGGCACGCGCGGGCTGGCCGCCGAGATACCAGCGAGCGCAATAGCTGCACCACCGAGCAGAATACCGTTGGCACCTGTCACAAAGGTCCGGATCTGGGTCAGGATGGACACCGGCGCATCAAACAGCGATTGCGCCATGACCGGGCTACTGAACGCCACAAGGGCCAGCAGCGTCAGCGGAGCGACATTTTGAGGGTTGCGTTTCATGTAAGATAGTCTCCTTGGACGGGGGTGTTCAGGCGTCGGGCGGGAACCCGGCCCCTTCGAGAACGGTTGCGACGTAGTGGGTGGTTTCCGAGTAAGGCGGGATGCCCTCATAGCGTTCGACGGCTTTGGGCCCGGCGTTGTATGCGGCCAGCGCCAGTCGCCATGTGCCGAACTTCAGGAACATCGCCTTGAGATACCGAGCGCCGCCATCGAGGTTTTGCACCGGATCATGCGGATCGACACCAAGAGCCGCGGCGGTGGGTGGCATCAGCTGCGCCAATCCCAGTGCGCCTTTGGGGCTGACCGCGTTCGCATTCCAGCGGCTTTCCTGATGGACCAGCGCAAGAAACAGTGGCACCGGAACACCGTGGCGTTTGGCGGCGCGCTCCGCTTCATCGGCCCATTCGCCCTTGTTGCGCGGGCTTGCGTTCTTCGAGACAACCTGTTCCGGATTGCCTCCGTCCTCATATCTGAGGCATACCATTGCACCTGCCCGGAATGCCGGTTCCAGGCAGGTGCGGGCGGGGGCGGCCACACACAGCAAGCGCCCTCCACTCAACAGCGGGCCTTCACGGCCCGCACAAATTGCGGCCTCGTCATTCTGCGCCTGGGCAGATGAAGCGAGTGCTGCGATTAAAGGGAGGCTAATCAGCAACGGTTTGAACACGTTTTTCATGTGGGCCGACTGTTCTTTTGTGACATTGCGGAGGTTGAAGTAGGGGGAGCTTGCTGGTCGAACCCCATCCCAAATGTAGTTTGATTAGCATCCCTCTCCGTCGCGACATCGTCCTGTCGGCGGGGAGGGACTCCATAGGCGCCCTCGGGATCTCTTTTGGCCACGTTTTGACCGTCTGCGCTGCCTACAGTTTCGCCCGCGCCCCCCTCCGGTGGTCGTGAGTGATGGCTGGAGGGGGATGCGCCACGATGCGGGAACGGGCGCATCGGCCCATCGTCAAACCAGCACCAGCTCGCATACCGGCCTTCTTCAGAGGCTTTGGTGAGAAGTGCCAGCGCCCCGGCATCGTCGGGATTGTCTGCAACAAAGACGGCAATCGGATCTGTCGTATCCAGCAGGACGGCGGAGGCGATCGATGCGTCCAGTGGCAGGTTGAACCGCAATTGCTTTTGAAACGCGCGGGACTGTTCGGTCAGCGCATTCAGCATTTCCAGTTCGCGCAGGCCTTCAAACGGAATCCAGGTGTCCGTCACCAGCATCATTCCGATTTCATGCAAGACTGGATAACCTGCGTTTGCGATGGAGAAGCTGGCAATCAGGATGGCGTGGCCGGAGCCCATGGCTTCGATGAGCCGCAGCTGATCCCCGAACACCTTGTCGAACTTCTGCGCCAGATCCGCGTCAGCAAAAAACGAACAGTCTGGCGCATGTTTGAAAATGAACCGCGCACCATGCGCTGTGGGTTCCAAACCCTTGTATTCTGCAATCACCAGACCAAACGGGGTTGCGCCGTGCCCGGCAGAACGCAGGCTTGCAAAGACCCGGTTCCGACGGGCGGCGATCTGGGACTTGTCGTCGAGTTTGAAGTATTCGGGTACATAGAGGATGCGGGCCAGATCCTGACCCTTGACGATCTTCGCCGCCGCAGCCCGGCGCAGAGCGTGATGTATCACTCCCCAATACCGTTTTCCTTCCATTCTCGGATACCATTTGCCCAGATCCGCCTCATGCCAGAGGAAATGCAGGACAGAGGTGATCGTTAGCTTGCGCGGTGCGGCCTTGGCCTCGGTTGGCTTTGCACCGGTCTGTTCCGGTGCGGTGCGGCTTTTGCTGTTTTTGCGCAGCGGGAAGCCCAGTTTGAGCGTGGTTGTGCCGTCGTCAGGATCTTCGGTGATGGCCGACGCCTGGACCTTCGCCAGCCCCGACAATTCTTCAGGGGGCAGGAAAGACGCACAATCAATTGCATGATCCGGCCCCGTTCCCGGCATCCGTTTGACAATGAATTTGCCCGCCGTTGCCGCGATGTACATTTCCGGGGCAGGCGTGCGGCACCCACAGACCACACGGGTGCCCGCGCCATGCGCGACCGTCAGGGCGCGTTGACCCGCTTCGCTATCGACCACCAGAGGATTGCCATTCAGAAACAGGGTCACTCTGGTGCCCCCAGACTGCTTTGAGGCGTGTTGACAAATCCGTGATCGGGACGGGTTTTGGTTTGGTTTGAATAGGTTGGGTTGAGTAGCTTGTGGTACGTCGCATCTGGTGGATTGCAGATTGCGAAAATGTGGTTGGTGCGGCTCAATCCGGACCTGGCCACATTCTCTCTTCGGTGTAGCACCACATGCATCGAAGAGAGCTCAATTCTCAAACTGCAAGATGTTGGAGCGGATTTTGATGCAATATCGTAGGTCACAGTAGTTACCTCTTGAGGCGCAGTTAGGTCAGTAGAGTTTACATAATAAGTCTTATGAGGCGTGGCTCTGGCGTGCAGAGCGCGCGCCTACTGGACCCCTGAAGACCGCTCAGAAGTCGCTATTGCGTTCCGGAGTCAGGACCATTGACTCCGGCGCGTTTGCTGTCCTTTTTAGGAGCAGCATCGAGGGTTGCTGTATTCTTCATCGCTTACGGTTCTCTCTTGATGTTGTGGAATGCCCCGGGCTTGGGGCGTTTCGGGTCCTGTCGATTGCGCCAACAACCGACAGGACCGTTCTTTGCTCGATTAGTTTCCTTCCTCTTGCTGCATTCTAGTCTCCGATCAGCTGCACCAGGACTGGCGCATGCCACCGCCATAGGGTCGCGCAAGACCTTCAGAAATCAGGATGGTCCCGACGTTCTGTCCAGCCACACGTCCGACCGCCAGAAAACGATCATGCACGTCCAAATCCGATTCAATGACCAGCTTGATTTGGCCGGCCGTTTCGATGAGCTCCGTCAGCCGGGCTTTCGCCTTCAAGCCCAGAGCCCGCTCCGCATCACATTGCGGACGGTAAGTTTCAGGCGTGTCGAAGCCGACGAGGCGATAGCGATCGTCGCCATGGTCGATGGTATCGCCATCAACAGCGGCAACCTCGAAGGCGCTCAGGATCTTGGTCGTCTGGCCGAGGTGATGGTTTGTGATCAGAAGCCCGGCCATGACCGTGCAGGAAAGAAGGAGCTTTTTCATCCGCCGTGCCCTCCCTCTTCCAGAAGACAGCCAAAACTTGGGGCGACGGCGCAGTAAACATAACTGGGTTTAGGCCCTACCCCATACCAAGCCGGCTGAGCGGCGGCTTTTGATGCTTTTTCGAAGTTTGTGTGAGAAAAGGTTTGGTGCAGACGGCTAATAGCCATTGCCTGTTCTAAGTCTACCTTCGAACTACTTAGTTTCGCTGTCGTCTTCTGAATCGTCCTGATCAGGGTCTTTATCAAAATCCAGATTGATGTGCCCACGTACACCATCTGTGGTGATCGTAAGATCTTTGTGCAGGGTGATGTCAGTGCCCTGTCTGAAACGGGTATGGAAATTGAACAGGCCCGGAAATAGCGACAGTCTGCGGGGAACAACGCCTTGCGAAGTCGCCCTCTCAGAGATGAGGACGTTATCCTTCCCATCGTAGCGATATATGCAAATGTATTGCGGACGTCCATTTTGCCCCAGCTCGACTAGGTCATACCGAAATTCATAGTCCTTACCCGATTCAACAAGGTCACGTGCTTCGCCTTGTGTGATCAATGGGAAGTTCTTTCTGTGCGGCATGGTCGTCCCCCTATGGGACGACTTCTTACATCCTTTCGAAACCTGCGAAAGTTTAGATCTGGTATTTTCAATAATGTAAAATTTGAAATTTGCAAAACAGAAAATAATGTGTTCTACAATTTATGCAGAAATCAGCCTACACGATTCATACAGTCTCTGTTGCTTGAAAGGATCATACCATGTTTCGCATGACGCTACTTGGATGCACATCTGCCCTGGCACTCGGAGTCTCCGCCCCAGCACACGCCTACCCCATTGATTGCGCGATTTTTCTGTGCCTCGCTGGCGGGTGGCCGAGTGATCCCGATTGCAATACAGCACGGGCGGAGTTCATTCGGCGCATAACACCCATGCCGGTAGAGCCGCCGCTGCAACTCTGGCGTTGCCCGATGGGCGTTGCCTCCGGTTCATCGCAGCTCACACCGATGCAACGTCTGGAAGCAATCAAGGCTGTCAGTGCGACGACAACTCCTGAGCTGCCCGGCGAAGAAGAAAGTGCAATTGTTGTCGAGGCCTCGTTCACGCCAGAGTCGTGGTCAACACTTGGTACGACAGGAACACCATTGGCCAAACTGGTGGCTGGTTCTCCTGCCCTGCCCGAACCTTTACGTGCAAGCGTTGATCTATCGTCAGCGGACTTTGACGTTATCAGATCCATCCGCGTTTGGCATGTTCGACATTACAGCTACAAAGTCCGTGAGCGTGAAGGCCCATGTTCCACTCGCCTGGATATGGTTGTCGGAACCTATGACGAAAACGCCAATTTTTATTGGTCGGATCGCGCCCCGGGACAAAGACCAGATTGGCTACCTCTCCGCAAAGACTGCCCGAGCTACTTTCGGGGCGTTGGGGTGGACTGGTCCGACATTTTTGGGCGTTATGACTATGAGCTGGTCCCATATTAACAAGCGCACTCGGGCGGGCCTGCTGAGCAATCAATTCCACTCGAGGAAGAATTGACTTCTGAATGGGTGATTGGTTCTAGACCAGAGCATCCCCAATCGATTTGCTGGGCGCCTTCAGCTTTTCCTCTGTCGACGCGGAGAAAAGTTCACAAATCTGAGCCAAAACGTGCTCACGAACCTTCGGGGTCTCGTATAGAACATCATGCCTGGCACCAGGAATGAGTTCCAGTTTCCCGCCTGGCCAACGCGCCATTCGATCTTGTATGGCGGATATGGCAACGATTTCATCTTCGGCACCACAGAACGTTATGCACGGCGTGTCAGGGGACTTCCTTTTTGACAGTGATCTGGTTTCCTTGAGTGCCTGAAACAGCCATCCCATACTCGGTCCACCAATTACTTGTTCAGGCAGAGATTCCGAAATGTTCGCGTAGTACTCGTACATATCTGGATCATGTGTCAGCCTGTTGTCCTTGAAATCAGTCGTCAGGACATAACTCTCTCCACGCGTCCCAGGGGCATAGGTGTCGCCTTTTCCAAGTGTTTGAAATGCCCATGACAAAGGCCAAGCACCGAGGCGCTGCAGCCGTGGGAGATTTATGTCCCACAAGGGAGCGGTGAACGCGCAGGCAGATACCGGAAATCCTTCAGCAATGGCGCGTAGGCCAACGCATGCCCCTAGCGAGTGCCCAATCAGAAACCAGGGCTGCGGAAGATTGAGTGACTTGGCTGCTTCAAGCGTAGCTGAGACGTCTTTTTGGTAGTCAGAGAAACGAACAACATGGCCCATCAACCTGTCTTCCGTGAGCCGGTCCGAAAGCCCCTGGCCACGCCAGTCAACAGCGAACGCCGTATAGCCGAAGTCATGCAGATACTCGGCGGTGCGCCCGTATTTTTCGATGTTTTCCGTTCGCCCCTGGAACAGAAAAACCGTGCCTTTTGACAGCTTGGTTGTCGGCCAATGCGCCACCCTAAGCCGCACCTTATCATCGGTGTGAATCCAATAGGCTTTCGCATCGGATGGGCCCTCCGCGACATCGGGATGAATAGGGGCTTTGTCCAGGGCATTCGTCTTAGGCATCTAATTCTCTCGATTTTATTGCGTTAAGCTGACCCAGGGTGGGTCGTGCAAGGAAACATGCAGCCAAGGTCAGGGCAGCAATTAGGAGGATCGTGAAGCCGGGAAAAACACCAATGAGCAAATAGGCTGCCGTCAATAGGAGCAGGATCCCGTTCATCATTACCACGGGTACTCGGTCCGCGCTCTTGCTGCTCGGCAGGCCGAGCTTGGTAACCGCAACGCGAATTCTGGCTGTGCAAATCACAAATACTGCGAAAATCACGAGCAAACAGAAAAAGCTATAGTAAAAACCGGGTACATTCTGATGGAGGTCATACCCGTTCAATTGGGCATCGCGTCTACCAAAGGGAGCCAGGATGTCCGATGTTAGCCAACCGACGATGTCTCTGCTGTCCGAAAGCAGGAAGCTCGCCTGAAGCTTCATCAAAATGGTGATCATCAGACCCAATGAACAACATCTGAAAATCCCAACCATTAGCAAGCTGCCAATCTCTGCAAGATTCTGATGGAGTTCTTGGCTCTTGTCGTGGGCAAGGTGTGCAGCAAAATCGACGAAATCATCCGTGAGCGAATAGAGGATGATCAGGCCTGCGAAGAACAAGTAAGACCCAAAGGCGTTTAGCAAGAAGACGAGTCCGGAAAACGCTATTGCGTTCGGTACGGAAACCAGATCAGGTTGAAATATAGCTATTCTTCCCCACTCCACCGGCCAACTTCCTGTGTTCCCTGTCAGCAAGGGGATCAGGTGTGTTTCCATCCAATTGAAAGCCGAGGCTATCAATATGGTCACGACAAACACCGCCCAATACACATAGGACATCGCTGTGACTCTGCTTGCCCAATTGGTTCGTGGTGATGTGGAACTCAACCTTGTCACCAAGTCAGCTCGCCATTCTGCTTTCCACAGCCTCAACAGATTGATCAAAACTGCGAAATACGCTGGCAGAAGCACAAGGAAAACAACTGTCCAATTTGGGGCCCACAAAAAACCAACTTGCTTTGTCGGACCTGTTGGGGGTTTGAACTCAACACTGTGAATGTTCAATGAAAACGACATAAGCCCCAGCGCTGTAGCAGCGGCGAATACCACGGCCGGCAAGCCCAATGATGAATGGGTGCTGAACATTGCCTCTGTTCGTCCCGCTAGTCCCGAGATACTCGTCGGCTCCCTCGGTGTTTCCCGTTTCGCTGCGTTTTCAATCGCGTCTTGGTCACCTTCCTTGGCAGTGCCAGAAGAAAACTGCAAATCGCGCGTTTGAATGCTGCGCTTCTCTCGTCGCTTTGTTGCCAATCGCCTGTTGGCGGCATTAAGTTCCGCCCTCCACGCGGTGATAGCGTCAGGATCGCCGCAGCCGAATACGCGCGCCAGCCAGCGAATGTTGTCGGTGCTAATCCCTCTGTCGTTATCCTGAAACCAATGCTGAACTGTCCGTAGCTCGATGCTCGACTTATTGGAGTCAAACTGAGAGATGGTGCTTGCAAGTAACTCTGGCGTCCATGAGCCCACAGGAAGTCCCGTCTGGTCAGCGGGTAAGCCAGCTCCCACAGAAACCAGATACTTGAACAGTTCCTTGAAGTCGCTGCCGTCTTTCAGCGGAGGAACAAAATATTTACCGTGCTTTATCAATTGATTACACGCTTATGGTTCGTTCCGTTTCATCCTGTTTCGTTCCGGTTCGTGCGATTGTCAACGAGCCGCCTTACTCTTCTCAAAGTTGAGCCAGAATCCGCTCTTTGCTTTGGGATGAAGGGCAACAACCACGCAACAGAAAGAGCCCTACCAATCTTGTTGTGCTGGGATTGAAGGACCGGGCCTACGAACACCGAGGATTGACGATGGCGACAGAACAACAAAACGAACGAGCAAAAAAAGGCGAGCCGATCATTGAAGTTCAGGACGCCCACACGGGCAAAACGATGGCGGTCGTTTATGCATGGAACAACGGACAAGTCAGTGTCGCGTCAGACAGCGGGTTAAGAGTTGTGGAACTTTCGCCTGCCGCTCGTCTTCGCCTTTGAGAAGACTTTCCGAAGCTTAAACAGCGTTCAATTTTGACGCTAGGTGCGCAGCGACCGGTCAAAGAGATTTAACATAGTTTCACTTACGCCGCTGTGTCGCCGTAGTAGAGCTCGCTCTAATTCCGGTTTCGAAATCCCCGATTCTGCTGAAAACGCGTCACGTTCAAAGCTTGACTACAGCGCCTTTATTCACCCTTTAGTCTCTTGATCTGACGCCTCGTCGGGCCAACCAGAAAGGAAAAACTGCCAGCTCGCGATGGCTCCAATCGCGCCAAACAGAATGGCCCAGAACAAGTTCCCGGTTACAAGCTCCAGGATCGCCCATCCAACGCTCAAGAGTGTGACGGCAACCCGCCGCCAGAGCGGAAGAAAGAAGGGTACGCGAAGTTCGAACATGTTCATCCGAGGATCACTCCAACGCTATGGAACGCGTGATGTTAGACCTCTGGCACGATAGGTGCGCTGGTAAATGCGATCAACCTACGCCCTTCTCCATGGTTACGCGCATCAAGTTCAGCGCAAGCTGTTGACCAGTAGCGATTGTCGACGGCTGCACGCAGCCAATATTCGATTCCTCGGCATCGTAGCGCACAGCTCCGGCAGCCACACCACGATGTCATTCGCTGTCACTTCACCACGTCTACCTTGCTTCTGTTCAGCGAAATAGCGATGGCCGCAATCAGCAATACACCCAGGGCGACCTGACTCCATGATGGTGGCACGCCCGCGATTGTCAGCCCGTTGCGGACGATCGTCAGGGTCAATGCCCCGATGATCGTCTTGACTACACTGCCATAGCCACCCGTCAGCGGCGTACCACCAAGCGCAACTGCAGCAATTGCGTCGAGCTCAATCATCAGACCCGCCTGTGGCGTCGCCGCCCCTGCCCTTGCCAGGTTGACGCAAGCCGCCAACCCCACCATCAATCCTGCAGCGGCAAAGACCTTGATCTTGAACGTGGTGACATTGATCCCGACCAGGCGGAGGACTTTCTCGTTGCCACCTACGGCGCGCAACTGCTGACCAAAAACAGTCTTCTCATAGAAGGCCCACATAAACAGCGCGACAATCGCCGCAAGGATGAAGATCGCGGGGAATTTGCCCATCGACAGAAGCCATGGCGCGGCAACGGATGAGATGTTGGTGCCGCCTGACACGCTGTCGTCCGTTATATAGATCGCCGTGCCGTCTGACGCGATAATCACAATGGCCCGCACGATGATGAGCATTGCCAAAGTTGTCACAAATGATGGGATCTTGAGCAGTGAAATAATCAGGCCGTTGACCATGCCAACAAGACCCCCTGCGACAACACCCAGGATCAAGCCCACATCCCCGAACCAGAGCATTCCAAGAGCCCCCAGAAACGCCGAAAATGCCAGGCTTGATCCGATGGAGATATCAATTGAACCGGTTGTCACGATCATCAACTGTGCAAATGCCAGCAACATCAAGACAGGCGTTTGCTGCGCGATGAACGTCCAGTTGCGCATCGACATGAAGCGGTCGCCCGAGATCGCCCAGAACAACAAGATCACCAGAACAATGGCCATGAAAGGCACATAGTCTCGCAACATTTCCGCGCGTTTGGGCGTCAGGAAGGGGCCGGAGGCGGTTGTTTCGGTCATGTCGTTCTCCTCATTCGCCGAGAGTTATGGCCTTCACGAGCCGGTCCGAGGTAATCTCGTCGCGTTTGAATTCGCGCGATGTGACCCCGTGATGGGTCACTACGATACGGTCAGCCAGACGGCGCACCTGATCGAGATTGTGGCTGACCAAAAGGAATGACGTGCCCTGCTTGTCGCGCACATCCTCAACCAATCGCTCGACCTCCGCCGTTTCATTCGGTCCAAGTGCAGCGGTCGGTTCGTCAAGGATTACGATGTCGCTCCCCCAGGCAATTGCGCGCCCGATCGCGATACTTTGTTGTTGTCCACCAGACATGGAGGAGATTGGTTGAGACAAATCCTGAACGGTGGTGACATTGAGCTGCGCGAGGGCTTCACGGGTTTTTTCTCGCATCTTTCGTTCATCCACAAAAATCCCCCATTTGCGGGGAATGCGTCCCAGGAACAGGTTGTAGGGTGCCGTCATATTGGGGACCAGCGCCAGGTCCTGATAAACGACTTCAATCCCGCACTCCTGCATATGTGAAACGTTATGCTCAGCGCGGGACACTTCCTTGCCATTGATGATGATCTGTCCGCCGTTCGGAACATAGGCTCCGGCCACAACCTTCATCAACGTTGATTTTCCGGCACCATTTCCGCCCACGATCGCGACGACTTCACCGCGATGAAGATCAAAGGAGCCGTCACGCAATGCCTGGACACCACCGAATGACTTCGAAACGTGTTTCACCGAAAGAAGAGGTTGAGCCGTCTGGTCAATCATAGTGGGTTCTCCTTCATTCCTATCCGCTTGCTTCGGCAACAAGGGCTTCTGGCTCGGCTCTGGGAGAACCGAGATAGGTTTGTGCAAGTACGTCCAGAAAGGCTCCGCGCAGCACAGTATCTTCACTTTGCTGGCTCAGCTCGATGTCGACGGCATCATAGATGCTTGGCAAAACCGTCGCTTTTACATGGGTCTTGATGTGTTCCAGAAACCTTTGACCGAACCCGGCATATTCGTCTCCGATCACTACCAGATCCGGATTGACGAAGTTGATGCAGTTGGTGATGCCTTGCGCCAGATAGCGCGCAACCCTGTGCACCTCTTCGCTGGCAAGCCCGTCTTCCGCCGCGTATGCGTCGAGGACCTGAGACAAATCAGCGTCTGAAGTCAATGTTGTACCGCTGACGTCCTCCGCGCGCTCCCGTATGGCGCGCAGTAGCGCAATGCGTGATGTAAAGAGTTCCAGACAGCCTCGATTTCCACATTTGCACTGCTCGCCATCAACGCTGATGGATGTGTGCCCCAGTTCGCCCGCAAGACCTTGCGCCCCGCGGTGAACATGGCCATCCACGACAAGCGCCGATCCGATCCCCTGACCGGCAGACAAATACAACATGACCTTGGCCCCCAGCGCCCGGCCATGATGGCGCCATTCAGTCAAGGCTGCCGCCTTGGCGTCGTGTGTGGAGTGTACAGGTATGTCGGGATAGCGGGAGCGCAGCTCGGGGATCAAATCGAAGCCCTGCCATTGAGGACTTTCAGTCATGAGGATGACACGTTCATCGCGTTCCAGGAAGGGGCCAGGAACTGCCACGCCAATGCCATCGACCTGTTTCAAATTGGCAATATGGCGATCCAGTATTTCGGAAATCTCTTTGAAAGTCTGCTTGGCGGACCCGTCTCGTGCGATGGGGAATTCACTGGTCTCCAGCAGGTCACCGCGCAGATTGAATGCAGCAATGGAAAAGCTGCGCCGCTGCAGTCGGAGACAGAGGATGTATCGCCCGGAACCGACAAAGGCCAGGTTGATCGATCGCCGGCCGCGCCCACCGCGAACAAGCCCCACTTCCTCTACGATGCCATTGTCGATAAGTGGTGCAATTGCACGGGTGACGGTCGCCTGATCCAATCCGGTGGCCACACTGATTTCCTTGCGCGAGCACTCTCCCATGTCGTGCAAAGCCGCAAGGATGGCGCGCCTGTTGTGGCCTTGAATGCCTTCGATCGACAGGCCTTTTTGAGCAAGCTTCATGTCCGAACCCCAATTCTTTCAATTTGGCTCAAACATAGCGAGTTTTGCTTGCGACCTGCAATCAACTGTCGGGTGCTAGGCATCGACGACCTCCTGAAACAGGATGTCGGCGAATGTAGCACTTTGTCGGATCCTCTCCGCGTTGGGCATGTCGGTCTTGGTGATCTTTTCCCGCGTCTCGACTTCACCTCTGCCGCTACGCTCGTGGCGTTGCATCAAGCGCTGCTTCAGGAGATCGTCCGGCGTATCTACAAAGATACGCAGGTCGAAATGCGATGCCGCTTGAACCCAGGGCGCTTCATTCATCAGGATGTAGTTGCCCTCGACGATGCAAACGGCTTCGTTTCCTTCGATCCGGGTCCCTTCTGGGACCGGGTCATGTATGTGCCGGGAATATCGCGGCCACCAGAACGCATCTCCCTTGGACAAACGTTCCACCGCGCGGGCAAACGCGTTGCCATCAAATGTATCGATACGGCCTTTCACGCTCCTAAGCCCTTCGGCCTCAAGCTGGGCGTTTGTTTTGTGAAACCCGTCCATTGGGCAGTAGGCAGCGATGTGCCCGGCAGCACGTAAATCCTCGGCCAGCCGCTCGGACAGCGTAGACTTACCCGTCGCCGGAGGCCCCGCAATTGCGACAATGAGCGGCGGTTGACCTGCACCTATCCGCTTTTCAATTGCGCCCAGAAGGTTGGGATAGTCGGCGAGCTGCTCAGGCATCCATCCAACTCCGCGTACCCGCATGGGTGCAGGACTTACCCGCGATCTGGTTGGCGATATTCAACGCATCTACAAATGAACCGGTCTCGAGATACGCGTGGCAGAAAGCGCCGTGGAAAATGTCTCCTGCGCCCAAGCTATCGACAACGTCCACCTCCAAAGCGGGTATCTCACCCTGACGTCCCTGATCATGCCAGACGACCCCAGCGTGACCCCGTGTCATCGCCCAGCGATGGATGCCCAGTTCTTCACACATATTGGCAAAGGCGCGCGGTCCCTCGGGACAAAACACGTCGCTGACAATTGGAATATCGGCCAGCTTTAGAAAGTCCGGGGACCAGTCTTTCCAGCCACCGCCATCCAAAATGATTGGCCCATCAAACGCGCGCAAAGCGTCAGCGTGCGCCGCAATAAAATGTCGTTCGTACTGGTCGATCTGAATCAACCCGTATCCTTCCGTCAGGATCAGATCCTCTTGAGAGTGCACCTTTTCGCACTCATCCCCTGCGCCATTGACAATCATCCTGGACCCAAGGCTCCGCGTTGAAACAACTGTCGAAAGAGGGATGCGATAGTCCGGTTCATTACAAATGTCATGCACCGTAACGTTTCTGTCCTTCAGATCGGACGTCAGCATTGTCTTCATTGGGCCCGGCGCGCCCAGCGATGTGGCCAGCGCCGCCCGTCCGCCAAGATGGGCAAACGTGACGGCAGCGTTCAAGGCCGACCCGCCCGGGATCACATCATTGCTCAATGCCTTGGTCTTGCCGTCCGGACCCGGAAAATCCTCGACAAGCGCGGTGACATCCATCACCGAGCGGCCTATGAACAGCGCCCGGCTCACGCGGCCTTCCGGGATGGATCGAGCCCGCCGTCAGCATACCGCTTTGCCATTTCGGCAACTGGGATCGGCTTGATTTTACACCCGTGGCCCGCTGCCCCGAACCTCTCGAACCTGTCACGGACCAGCGTCTCAAGCTCCGCCATCCCGGCCAGGATAAACGCCCGCGGATCGAAGTTCGACGGGTTGTCCCGGGAGAAGCGCCGCATCGCGCCGGACATGGCCATGCGGCAATCGGTGTCGATGTTGATTTTTCGAACACCATGCCGGATCCCGCGTTCGATCTCTTCGACGGGGACGCCCCAGGTTTGTGGCATTTCACCGCCAGAGGCGTTTATCAGGTCCTGCAATCCCTGTGGCACAGAGCTCGATCCATGCATCACAAGATGGGTATTCGGTACGCGACGGTGGATCGCCTCAATCTGGCTGATGGCCAGGATGTCGCCATCCGGTTCCCGTGTGAACTTATAAGCGCCATGAGATGTCCCACAGGCTATCGCAAGCGCGTCGACCTTGGTTGCAGCTACAAACTCCGCCGCCTGATCGGGATCGGTCAATAGCTGATCGTGATCCAGTTTGCCTTCTGCCCCGGACCCGTCTTCTTCACCCGCCTCGCCGGTTTCCAGCGATCCAAGAACACCCAGCTCTCCTTCGATTGAGGCACCCGTCCAATGTGCGATCTGTGCAACGCGGGCCGTGATATCGACGTTGTGGGCATAGCTGGCGGGTGTCTTGCCGTCGCCCATCAGGGAGCCATCCATCATAGCCGAGGTGAACCCCGCAGCGATGGCGCTGACGCAGGCCTGTTCGTCGTGGCCGTGGTCCTGATGCAGACAGATTGGGTTGTCGGGATACATGGACGCCAGTGCGTTCACTATGGCGACGATCATCCGATCTCCGGCATAGGCCCTGCGAACATTCAAACTGGCTTGCAGGATCACCGGTGCGTCGCAGGCGCGCGCAGCGTTCATGATCGCAAGGCCCTGCTCCATATTGGAGATGTTGAACGCCGGCACACCAAATCCTTGATCCGCCGCATAATCAAGCAATTGTCTGAGGGTTATGAGGGGCATGGCGAGGCCTTTACTTGCGGAAGTTGAGATTGTGGAATTTCGCCGAGCCTTCCTGAACGAACAGGCCCCAGGCATCGGTATTGGAGATGTCATAGACCCTGAAGGATGCAACAACCTGCCCGGCCACAAAGCACTCTATGGCCGACCCGTTGCGCAGGATCTGGACCCGGTAACACCCATCCTTCGGTGTGAAGGCGAGCGGGCGCTCGACCAATGGGCTGTCGATCTCCTGACGGACCTCAATGCCATGCCGTTCATTGAGCACCAGGCTGTCCCAAAGTGGATCCATCGCAGCTGGCCAGCGATCAAACAGGACGCGCTCCTTCATGGGCTCGATTGAAAGACTGTAACCGCTGTCCAGATGATCGCCGCCTCGGGGTTCGATGAGAATACCCACAGCTTCGGTGGCGGGATCAGGTTCAATCACTACATCGAGCAACACGTCATCCCGGTTCGGACCGTCGATGAACGCGTATCCGTATGATCCTGTCGCATCACACCGAGGGTCTGCATCGCTGGTCCAGTCTCCCAACATGGGGCGCAGCTTGTGGGGCACGGTCTCTGCGTAACTCTGGTCCACGTTATCGGGCAGTTTACAGGTCAGCGTGCCGTCTGGCAGCGAGACAAGTTCGCGCGGGCTGCCCAGTTCTCCGCCCCAGACCCAGCTACGTTTGGGGCCGTGATGCTTGCGGAACGGAATCCATGCGAAACTCATGCGGCGGTCGCCATCGCTGGCGGATTTGGCGGCGTAGAACCGACGCCCGTCAAGACTGTCGAGCTTGCGGCTTTCCCAAGGACCATCCGGGGACTTTGACACCCGATACACGGTTTGCATTCGTTCCGAGTAGCGGCTTTCAACCAGATACCACCAATCGCCCAGCTTGAAGATTTCCGGGCATTCCGGGCAATGCGTCAGCATCGAGGACGCCAGCGGCGGGCCGACCTCCCAGCTTTCCAGATCATCGGACGTGGCTACGGCAACACAGCCCCGACGAAACTGCGGACCTTCCTTGAGGCGTGCCGAGATCAGCATCTTGAAGCACCCTGCCTCTTCGTCGCGGTAGACAAAGGGGTCTCGCCAATCAACGGTTTCGTACCAGCGGGGATCGGGGGAGATCATCGGGTTGGATCCGGATTTCTCCCAGGTCCTGAGATCGGTCGATGTTGCTTTGCAAATTGACTGTGGCGAGGCCGATTGACGGTTGTAGCCAGTGTAGAAGAAGTGAAAAACGCCCTCGTGCT
Source organism: Ruegeria sp. CDSB117 (assembly GCF_059611005.1). Taxonomy (NCBI): domain Bacteria; kingdom Pseudomonadati; phylum Pseudomonadota; class Alphaproteobacteria; order Rhodobacterales; family Roseobacteraceae; genus Ruegeria; species Ruegeria sp. CDSB117. Next base: position 21,254 of record NZ_JBXWOS010000010.1, on the reverse strand, counting down.
CAATGACAGAGCCGGTCCAGATCCCATCACCGTCGCATTCGCCATGCGCGCCGGGACCAAAAGCGTCGGGCATTACTTCCCAGTTTACGAGGTCATCTGACCGAAGATAAGCGGTCGAGACACGCGCCCGCTCAACATATTCCCAGGCGCCTACGGGGGGTTGGGAAAAAAACAGATGCCATGTGCCATCGTGGTAGAATGGCATTGTATCACCAGCGGCAGCACCGCGCTCCGGAGCGTATCCGAAAAGTCTCATCTGCGGACCTCGAAAAAGAGTTTGATATTTCTGGGTCCCCCGGCCCATTGAGCCGGGGGAGGGCATGCTGCGTGCAAGGGGAGTTATTGCACGTAGTCTTGCCAGTTTGCCTGCCAGGCGTCGATGAAACCAGGCAGATCAGCGTCGGGATTATGGACCTTGCTGAGACTGCGAATGGTGTCCGGCGAAAGAATACAGCCGTTCAGAAGACTGTTGGCATAGGTATCCACATTGTCGGCCGTTACCGGAATGAGACCAACCCGCGGCTGGGTGTCTTCAATCGGGTGACCGTGCAGATAGTCATAGAGCTGGATAAGACCGAACCCGCCAACCATCCAGTGACCACCGATCGAGAAGTCCAGCTTGCCGTCCTTGATGAACTGAGCCACCTGCTCGTCGATATCTGTGGTGATGATGGCGATGTCATCTCGCCCGGCCTGTTCCACCGCAAATTGACTTCCAAGGCCAGCGACCGCACCAAGCACGACGATCGCGTCAATCTCGCCAGGTCCGAAGCGGGCAATGAACTGTTCAGCATATTTCTGGCCATTCTCCCGGTTCAGACGATCCCAGGCCTCGGCGATCACCTCGACCCCTGCCGCGTCCAGTTCCGATTGGACACCAGCCCAGATTTCTTCCGCAGAGGTCACACCCTTCTGGTTCCAGACCATCGCGACTTTCTTGTGCCCCAGATCTGCCGTGGCTTTGCCAATCGCCTGCCCCCAAGTGTCATTGTTCTGGGTCACCTGCGCGATGAAATCCTCACCTTCATAGTCATCGTCGTAGCTGGACACCACCAGTCGACCGACAGCAATGCCCGGAATGTCATTTTCTTCCAGAAGACGGGCGACCTGGATACCCGCCGGCGACGTCAGCGGGTTGAAGATCAGCCCGTCCGGGCCGCTTGCGATGATGGATTCAGCTTGCGCAGCGTGCTGTTCTTCCGAGTTCTGATCGTCAAACTCCTTCAGCTCGACACCAAGCGCTTCGGCGACGCAGCGTTCAAAACGATGGCGGTTGATTACCCAAGGGTTTGTTTCCGGCTGGCCAAGGTCTGCGATTACCAGATCGGTACGAGCTTCGCTTTGAGCCGTTGCCACGCTCGCAAGCGGCAACATGGCTGCTGTCACAAGCAAAGGCTTGAGCATCTTATAGGTCATGATCTCCTCCCTGGAGAGTTTTTCGCGTTGATTGCGGAGAGGTAAACTCCTATTTAATGCGTACTGCAATTAAATGCAGTTTGCAAGTATATATCCAATCCGCTGAACCAACCCGGGAACCTTGAGGTCAGGAAGTAGTAAAAATCCAGGCTTTACGGCTCAAGCAGTCAAGGCATCAAGTTCCGCGCGAACCACGCGGTACGGCAGGGCACGGTGAGGAACCGGTTGGGCCGATGACCGACGACTGCGGGTCCATCGCACCCAATAGGAGGAAGATGAGCCTTTGGTATGAGCGCAAATCAAGGAAGTTGAACGTTTAGCCGGCAAAATCTCAAACGATACAAGCTACTTCTTCATTTCTCAGCCTATCTTGAACCGGCTTTGGATCAAGGCTCTAATCGGCCTCGAACAGTTGGTGATTTTGGCGCTGCTCTTGACGTCATCCGTATCGGAAAGCTGCGCTCCGTTTCGGTTTCAATCAAAAAAGGCGCCAAACACTACGATCTGGAGGCTTGTAATGGCGGCGGCAATTTGCACTGGTCAGTGTCTTTGTGGAAAAATTGAGGTTCGTATTTCGGGTTCTCCCGAATTTTCGTTTTTGTGTTTCTGTCTGGACTGTCAGAAAATTTCCGGTGGCGGCCATCTTCCGCAGTCTGCGTATCTTAGGCAGCATGTGGTAATTAGCGGCGAGCCGAAGCTCTACAGCTGGGAGTCTGACGCCGGGAACACCGTCAGCCTGGGTAATTGTTCTGACTGTGGTTCGCCGATCTACAAAGCGACGTCGAAGATGCCGGAGTTTCTATTCGTCGCGGTAAGTGTTTTGGGCGACCACTCTGGTTTCGAGAACCCCCATATGGCTTTCGTCGAAAACTGCCGGGATTGGGACAGGTCACGCGCTCTCAAACTGAAGGGTTCTCTACAGTGAAGGCTGGTCCAAATTCAATTCGCCAAGACGGTCGCTTCTCTCAACGCGCCCGTAAATGATCAGGCATATTTTTTGATCGCCGCAGTTTGATGGCCTCCGGAATTACCAACAGGTGCACCCTGCCCTGCCTCCTAATGTTCCTGTATTGGGGGACGAGTTCGGCTAGGGGCATGATCGTATCAAAAAAATGCTTACCTTCGCTGCGCGCTGCATGAACCGTTAAAACGCGGACCTTGCCGACATTGGATTTTGGCACTTCGCTGACGCAGTAACTTCTTGCGGTTGCGGCACGACTGTTGCTGTGGCGTCGAAAATGTCTCCATTCCGGTCATTCGAGGGTACTGATATCGGCCGGATCGAAACCGTACTTTCGCCGCTGTAGTCCCGAATCAACAGTGACGGTATAGGCCAGACTTTGGGTTTTCGATCTTCGCTGACGCAGCATTCTTTTGCGCGCGGATCTAACCCAACATGGTATGTTGTCGTTGTGGTAGAATTAGTCCTGCGTCCCAACGCGAAAGATAGGCCACCGCGCGGGTATCTTACAAATTGGCCTCACCGGAAGAAGACAAACCTTTCAAGGATCAACTCGCTTTGGTGACCGTTGGAATATTCGGATCGTGGTCGCCGCCTTGCAGCCGCGCGGCCGTTGCCAGAACGAGCGCTTGCGAAATACACATGGGGGCTGCGATGGAACGTGAAAATGTCTGGCGATGCTCCGGCACAACAAAAAAAGGCTTGGCGGATTTGGCGAGAGGCGAGAGGTTGCTATCTGTGATGGCGATTATCGGGTGTCCAACTTCTTGCACCTGCTCGACAATCTTTACGACTTCGTTTGCGTAATAACGGAAAGACACCGCCACGAGAACGTCTCCTGTCTGCATTGTCTGCGCCATATGGGTCGCCAAGCCTCCGCTCGGATCAAGCATCACACATCGCTTACCAATCATAGTCAGCATGTATCTTATGAAGTCTACCACAGGTGCCGATCGCAGTTGCCCAATCAAGAATACTGTTTCCGCTTTGCTAAGCCGGTCGGCGGCGAGCGCGAGGTCATCGCCTGAAATGTCCTCAATAAGGGACTGAAGGGACGCAATGTCTCTGACCACCAGATCGCGCAGAAAGCCCATATCGCTGGGATCGTCTCGGTTTCCGAGGTCATCCTCTAGCGCACGGACGCGTGCTTCAAATCCGGGTGCCGCAGTCTCCAGTCGCTTTTGAAACAGGACTTGCAGATCTTTGAAGCCGGTGTACCCCATCGCTTGGGCAAATCGGACGAAACTAGAAGCATGAATACCACAGCGATCAGCAATCGCATTGACAGAATGCACCGCAATTTCGTTTGGGTTCTGCGTCAAATAGAGCGCGATGGCCTGATGAGACTTGCTCATCTTGTCGTAGCGTTCCTGCACCAGTTGAACAAAGGTTTCAAAGTCCGAGGGACCCGTTGACAAGTTTTGATCGCCCAATCTAGGACCCTCCGAATTACCGTCGTAGCGTCGACAATGCGACCGACTGCTTCCTGGTGTGAACTTCTAACATCAGACTTTCGCAAACCTTTGCATTTTCTTAGCTCTCCTGATGGGTCTGGACAGTGCAGCGAACCGTCACGGGCTCACATCTATCCAAGTGCGATTGTTGGAAGACTCTTGGATCTGCTCCACCAATGATTGAATTCGCAAGCCCGCGCGGAAATTGAAGGGCTCTGGGCCATCGCCATTGATGGCGGACATGAACCCCGCCACTTCGATGGCCTTGAGTTCGTTAAAGCCGATCTGGTGGCCAGGGGCCATGCAAAAGTGACCATATGGCGGATGGTCAAGTGCAGCTTCGATCCGACGAAAACCCTGACGCCCGGCGGGATCATCGGCAGAAAAAAAATGCAACTCATTGAATCGCTGCTGGCTGAAGGCAAGCGCACCTTTCGAGCCATAGACCTCAAAGTCGTGTTGCATCTTCCGCCCCGTGGCTATCCAGTTGCCTTCGATCGATCCTGACGCACCATTGGCAAAGCGTAGAATTGCGCGACCTACGTCATCGACGGTGCTTTCATGCGCAATGCCCTCTGAATCGGTGCGTGCGCCATGGACTGTCACCAAATCGCCTAAGATTTCAGAGATCGGGCCAAGAAGGAACTCGGCCGTGGCCAAGGCATGGCTTCCCAGATCGGCAAGCGCCCCACCGCCTTCGGGGTCGATGCGGAACGTCGCCGTGCCTGTCGCAGAGGTCATGTAGTCTTCGGCGTGGAGACCGCGATAGCCATAAATCTCACCAAGTTCGCCAGCGGCAATCATCTCGCGCGCCAGCCTAAGCATCGGGTTGCACAAATAGTTGAAACCCACTTGTGTTTTAACACCTGCTGCTTCGGCGGCCTCGGCCATTTCATTGGCGTCAATGACCTTTGGAGCAAGGGGTTTTTCACAGTAGACGTGTTTCCCAGCCGCAGCCGCTGCGAGCGACATCTCTTTGTGCAGGGCATTGGGTGCAGTGATCGAGACAATGTCGACCTCGGAATCGGCGATGATGTCGGTCCAATCCGCCGTGTAGTCCGAAAAGCCAAACGCGTGTGCGGCAGCTTGTGCCGCCTGTTTGTTGACATCAGCGACGGTGTGCAGTTCTGCCTCGATTGGCAAATCGAAAACCCGGGCGGCGTTTACAAAGCCAAAGGCATGAGTTTTACCCATGAACCCGGTGCCAATGAGCCCGACCTTAAGCTTAGGCTTGTTGCGGGACATTGATATGGTCTCTGTTCACAATCAACGTGTGGTCGATTGTTCCATTGAAGTAGTTCAGAATATTCTCGGCGGAAGAGATTGCCATACGTTCGGCTGCGTCCTGCGTAAGCCCGCCGATATGGGGGGACAGGATGACCTGATCAAACTTCTTGAGGGCGCAATTGTCCCGCATCGGTTCAGTTGCAAACACATCAAGTCCTGCCGCACCGACTTTGCCACTTTCAAGCGCTGCGACCAGTGCGGTCTCGTCAATCAGCCCGCCTCGGGCGGTGTTCACCAAAACGACCCCATCGCGCATCGAGGTAAATTGCTCTGTTCCGATCAACGGCTCGCCAGTATGAGGCAGACTGAAGGAAACCACGTCGGCCCAACCCAAGCCATCTTCAAGATTGGCGACGCTTGGCGCTCCGTCGTCGGGCCACCCTGCTTTTCGTAGATAGGGGTCATAGGCACGCACATTCATGCCAAACGCACCCATCATGCGGCCCGTGTGCCGACCGATGCGCCCGTAGCCCACCAGCAACAGATTCTGCCCGCGCGCATCACGGGCCTCCAGCCTATTGCGCCACTCCCATGGGCCATTGCGGACTGATGCGTCGCCCCGCAATAGACGCCTGTTGGCCGACAGGATCAACATGGCGACATGCTCGGCCACGGTGGTTGAGTTCACATCCCCGCAAACCGCCAGGGCGATGCCGCGCTTATTCAATGCTTCTACATCGACAGCGTCATAGCCCACGCCATGGCGTGACATGATTTTGACCTTCGGACCAAGGGCGACCGTAGCCTCGCTAACCGGCTGTGTGCGCAAAAGTACCGCATCGGCATCGGCGATCTTGGCTGCGAGGCTTTGTTCCGAGGTTTCGTCAATATAGGTGACTGTGATGCCCTTGGCCCCATCCAAACGGGCGCGGCCAGAGGGATGCAAGGGGCCTGCGACAACGACATGAGGCATCAATAGCCACCTTTCGTCGTCGCGGCGATTTCGCCGCCGGTGAGATCACGGAAGCGTTTCACGCTGGCCGCAGCCGCGCCGGCCAACAGGCGGCTATCACCTGAAACTGTGGTCAGGCTATAGCCCCATTCGATCGCGCGGACCGCATATTCCGGTGTGCCGCAATGGAGGCAAGCCTTGATGCCCGCATCCTTACAAACATTCGCGATGTGCTGGATCAGTTCGATCATCTCGGGCTCTTCGCGGTCGAAACCGGGCGGCAAGCGGCCCTCCTGGGTGCCCAGAGTCAGATCGGCCGGCCCCACATAAATCCCATCAAGTCCCGGCGTTGCGGCGATTGCCTCGACATTTGCTACACCCTCGGCGGTTTCAATCATGGCGAGTGCCACGACCTCGTCATTCATCGCAGGACCATAACCTGGCATGGCAATACCCGCGCGTGTTGGCCCGAAGCTGCGCTGACCGTGGGGGGGGTAGCGTATGTAGCTGACAAATTCCGCGGCTTGCACGGCCGTGTTGATCATCGGGCAGATGATGTTCATTGCCCCTGCATCCAGAGCTTTCATGATGATCGCCGGATCAAGCCAGGGAACACGCGCGCCGATGCTTACACCGCTTGCCCGCATCGCCTGGGCCATGGGCAGAAACGCGGAGTAATCCAACGCCCCATGCTGAATATCAACCGAGATCGCATCATAGCCTTGCGCGGCCATGATCTCGGCGGTGAACGGGTTGCCGATGGAGCACCAACCGTGGAGCACCGGTTTCCCCGCAGCCCACATCTTTTTGACTTTGTTTAGTCCGCTCATCGTCTCACCTCACAACACGATCTGGGCGAGTTTGATGTCGAGGTAGTCCGCGATGCCTTCTATGCCGCCTTCGCGCCCCATGCCTGAAAAGTTTGTGCCCCCAAATGGGGCCTCTGACGCGGCCAGCGCAAAAGAATTGATCCCCACCATGCCCGATTTCAACGTTGCAACTGCGCGTCGCGCGCGGTCTGGGTCGGAGGTGAAAGCGTAGGCTGACAGGCCCATGGTTGAGTTGTTCGCCCGCGTCAGTACTTCGTCTTCATCCTTGAAGGTGGTAATGGCAGCCACCGGACCGAAATTCTCTTCGTCGAAGACCCTCATGGAATCTGTCACGTTGGTCAGCACCGTAGGCACATAGAAATGCCCTTCGTTGAAACCAGCCGCGCGCTTGCCCCCAAGGGCCAGTGTTGCGCCCTCGGCCACGGCCGCTTGCACGATCGCATCGATGGTTTCGAGGCTGTGATCATTGATAAGCGGGCCCATCCCCACATCAGGATCAAGCCCGTTGCCCACTTTGATCTTGGACGCTCGTTCGACAAACCCATCGACAAATGCGTCGTGCAAACTTTCGTGGACAAAGAACCGGTCCGGCGTCACGCAGACCTGGCCGCAGTTGGCGTATTTGGTTGGAACGCTCACATCCAGCGCGGCTGCCAGATCGGCGTCATCATAGACGATCAGCGGTGCGTTCCCGCCTAGCTCCATCGAAACCTTCTTTACGGTGTCAGCGGCATCGCGGATCATTTGCTGGCCCACACGGGTTGACCCGGTCAAGGATACTTTGCGCACTCGTTTATCCGCCATGATTGGCCCATATGTGCTGGCGGTGGAGCCTGTGACGAGATTCACTGCCCCATCAGGAAGGCCACCAGCGCGCAGGCAATCAACAAGAACCATCGCCACGCCCGGCGTTTGCGAGGAAGGACGCAGCACAACAGAACAACCTGCCGCCAGCGCGGGGGCCAATTTGCGTGCGGGAAGTGCCGCCGGGAAGTTCCATGCGGTAAACGCACCAACGATTCCCACCGCTTCGCAACTGATATCGAACCGTCCGCCTGGTACGCGACTTTCGACAGTACGGCCGTAAATGCGCCGCGCTTCCTCGGCGTACCAACGGAACTGATCGCAGGCGAGCGTCCATTCGCGACCCGCCTGAGCAATCGGCTTGCCCGTCTCGGTAGAGATCATCGTCGTCGCCTCATCGGTGCGCCGGATCATCTCATCCGCCACCTTGTGCAGCGCATCAGCGCGGCCAAACCCGCCCATTTCACGCAGCGCTCCGAGCGCGCTTTCCGCCGCATCAATGGCCGCTGCGGTATCATCTCGGGTTGCCGCCGCAATCTTACCCAGCGATTTTTCCGTCACCGGAGAGAACACCTCGGTTGTCTCTCCCCCTTTGACCCATGCGCCAGATAGAAAAAGTCCAAAAGTATCGTACATAGCTCACTCCAACTCGCTGGTTTTCACGACGCGGCCTTCAGCCACGGACATAAAACAGGCATCTGCAAGCAGGAGTGCCAAACGGCCATCTTCAAATCCTACGGGGACTGGCGCGCCTGTTTCGATCGCATCGACGAAATGGTCGATCTCGATGTTAAAGGCCGCGCCGTAGCGTTCGATGAAGAAATGCTGCAATGCTGCCGACACGTTCGTCTCGGTTGCAGAAAACTTCCTCATGTTGTGATTATGGTGATTGTCAGAGATCACCATGCCCTTGGATCCTAAGAGCTCGACCCGCTGGTCATAGCCATAGACGGCTTCACGCGAGTTGGTGATGATAGCCTGCTTACCGCTGGCGGTTTTCATCGTCACGACAACGGTGTCGAAGTCGTCACACTCATCCATCAGTGCCGGGTCCACCAGTCGCGATCCGGTGGCAGAGACTTCGGTGACCTCTTCACCCAACATGAAGCGGGCCAGGTCAAGATCATGGATCGTCATGTCGCGGAAGATGCCGCCGGACGTTTTGATATAATCATCGGGTGCCATGCCCGGATCGCGGGAGGTGATGGTGACCTGATGCAGCTCGCCAATCTCACCTTCCGCCCGCGCCTTTTGACAGGCCGCATGGCCGGGATCGAAGCGGCGCACAAAGCCCAGCATGATCGGCACGTCCTTGCCAGCAATTCGTTCCTTAAGGGCGTTTACACGCGGCAAGGACAAGTCGATTGGCTTTTCACATAGAACCGGTTTGCCCGCGTTCACACAGGCCTCGAGCAGATCCACATGGGTCGAAGTTGGCGTTGCGATAAGTACTGCATCGACGTCTTCGGCAACTATAGCTTCGTCGGCCGAAGCGAATTTGGTAACGCCATGCTTTTGAGAAATTTCCTCAGCAGAGGGGTCGTGCACATCAAAAACACCGGCCAAATCTGCTCGCGGATGTGATGCAATGTTGTTGGCGTGCATGCGGCCAATACGTCCGCAGCCGAGCACAGAAATCCTTGGCAAGTTCGTTCTCCCATTTTTCTCTTGCAATGATTGTTGCAAGATGTATTGAATGTCAATAATCAATTCAGTGGGTGCTGAACGCAGGCATTCAGGGAGGAAAAGCGAGATGACCGCCAGCACAGTACGCCTTACGATGGCGCAGGCTTGTGTCCGGTACTTATGTGCCCAATACACAGAGATTGATGGCGAACGTGTGCCGCTGTTTGCTGGTGTTTTTGGCATCTTTGGCCATGGCAATGTCACCTGTTTTGCGGAAGCGCTGGAGCGTGTTCAGGATCAGCTGCCGACCTGGCGTGGCCAGAATGAACAATCCATGGCGCTTGCGGCCATCGCGTTTGCGAAAGCCAAAAAGCGGCGCCAGATCATGATCGCCACCACTTCTGTGGGCCCGGGCGCGACGAATATGGTGACCGCTGCAGGCGTGGCTCATGCCAACCGATTGCCGGTGCTGTTGATCTCGGGAGACACCTACGTCAACCGTTTGCCGGACCCCGTGCTGCAACAGGTTGAACATTTTGGCGATCCCTCGAAGACCGTGAATGACAGCTTTAAGGCTGTCTCGCGCTATTGGGACCGGATTGTGCACCCGGCGCAGATCATCCAATCTCTGCCACAGGCGATCGCGACGATGCTTGACCCAGCCGATTGCGGCCCCGCTTTCATCGGACTCCCGCAAGATACTCAAGAGCGGGCTTATGACTATCCGGTCGAATTTTTTGAGGAGAAAACCTGGACGATCCCGCGTCCGCGCCCCTCAGTTGATCAGGTAACTGCGGCGGTCGAGGTGTTGAAGACAGCCAAGAAACCTCTGATCATTTCTGGCGGAGGTGTTCGTTATTCCGGCGCGGAAGAAGCCGTTGCTGCATTCGCCAAGAGACGTGGCATTCCCATGGCCGAAACCATCGCCGGAAAAGGCGCGGTTTGCCATGATGACCCCGCATATGTTGGCCCGATGGGTATCGAGGGCACCGAAGCAGCCCGCCAATTGTCGGAATCGGCTGACGTGGTTCTGGCTATTGGCACAAGGATGCAGGATTTCACCACCGGGTCATGGACGACCTTTCCGAAGGATGCGACGTTCATAAACGTGAACGCCGCACGGTTCGACTCGCTCAAGCACCGCGCCGTGCCGTTAGTGGGTGATGCATTGGAATCGATTATCGAGATCGACGCAGCGCTTGGTGATTGGGCCGCCCCTGCAGAGCGGATGGCGCAGGCCCAGGCCTGGTACAAAGACTGGAACGATCTTCTGGACGAGGGGCAGGCACCCACAAACGCCGAAATTCCAAGCTATGCGCAGGTGATCGGTATCGTGAACAAGATGGCGAAGCCAGAGGACGTGATGGTCACCGCCGCGGGTGGCTTGCCCGGTGAAACGATCAAGAACTGGCGTTGTAAATCGCCTCACAGTTTTGACTGTGAGTTTGGTTATTCTTGTATGGGTTATGAAGTTGCAGGGGGCTGGGGCCATGCCATGGCGCTTGAGGGCACTCCGGGCACACCAATCGTTATGGTGGGCGATGGGTCCTACATGATGATGAACTCGGACATTCATTCGTCGGTCATCGCGGGACACAAGATGATTGTCGTGGTCTGCGACAATGGCGGCTTTGGTGTCATCAACCGTTTGCAGACGGGGATGGGCGGCGCAGGGTTCAACAATCTTCTCAAAGACAGCCGCGTCGTTAATCCGGCCAATGTACGCCATGTGGATTTCGCCAAACATGCAGAAGCAATGGGTGCCGAAGCGCGCCATGTGGAAAGCTTGGCCGATCTCGAAGATGCTCTTGCCTGGGCTCAAACCACGGATCGCACAACGGTGATCAGCATCGAGTCGGATGCCTATACTTGGACCCCGGGCGGGGCCGATTGGTACGTGGGTGTTCCGGAAGTGTCACCCCGCGAAAGTGTCAATGAGGCCCGCAAAGGCCAGGAAGAATTCCGCAAGAGACAGCGGATTGGAGTCTGAGTCGGAATGCTGAAAGCCAAATTAGGTATAGCCCCCATCGCCTGGTGGAACGACGATCTTGAGGAACTCTCGGACGACGTGAGTTTGGACGAATGTTTGCGCCAGGCTGCCGAAGCTGGCCTGACGGGTATGGAAACCGGCCGGCGCTTTCCCATGAATATGGATGAGCTGGGGCCGGTTCTGGACAAACACGGGATGTCGGTCTGCGGCGGATGGTTTTCGGGTCTTTTGCTTGATGGCGATATTGAGGTTGAAAAGGACCGAATCGCCGAACAGCACGCCTTCTTCAAAGCCGCGGGCGCGCCTTGCATCGTCTATGGTGAGACCGCGCGCTCGGTTCAGGGTGAGCGTAACACGCCACTGGCGCAAAAACCAAAACTGACTGAGGCTGAGATGGACGCCTATGGTCGCAAGGTTTCGGATTTTGCCGATTGGTGCGCCAAGGAAGGCATGCCGCTAAGCTATCATCACCATATGGCGGCAGCGGTGGAAACCGAGGCGGAACTGGACATGTTCATGAAGCATTCCTCAGTGCCGCTATTGTTTGACGCCGGACATATGGCCTTTGCAGGCGGGGACAATTTCCGCGTCATTGAAAACCATCACTCCCGGATCAGTCACGTTCACGCAAAAGACATCCGCAAGGATGTTGTGGACGGGCTGAACCGAGAGCGTGAGAGTTTTCTCGATGCGGTGATCAAGGGTGCGTTTTCCGTGCCGGGTGACGGCTCGCTTGATTTCGAAGCGATTGCCAAGGCGCTTGCCGCGAAGGGCTATGAAGGTTGGTTCGTGATTGAAGCCGAACAAGACCCGGTCGCTAATCCGCCGCTTGAAATGGCCAAGAAAGGCCGAGCTGAATTATCCCGTGTCATGAAGGCGGCCGGGTACAAGGTTGTCGCATGAATCGGATAGATGGAAAAATCGCCCTGATCACAGGCGGAACGCAGGGATTGGGTGCGGCCATCGCACGCGTCTTTGCGCAGGCTGGCGCTGCGGGCGTCGCAATTGTGGGTCGCGACGCGGCCAAAGGTGAGGCTAAGGCCGCAGAAATCAGCGTGGCCACCGGTGTGCCAGTGGAAATGATTGCCGCAGATCTTGGGAATGTCGAGGACGTGCAACGCATTGTCCCGGCAGCCGTAGCGCGCTTTGGCACTATAGATATCTTGGTGAATGCGGCAGGATTGACGGATCGCGGGAACCTTCTAAACACGACACCTGAGCTTTTCGATCAGATGTTCGCGGTCAATGCTCGCGCGCCATTCTTTCTGATGCAGGACACTGTCAAACAGCTTGAAAAGGATGGCAAAGGCGGACGGATCGTGAATATCGGCTCAACCTCTTCGCATGCCGGTCAGCCATTCATAGCGCCCTATTGCGCGTCCAAAGCGGCGCTTTCGACGCTGACGCGCAGCTCAGGCTACGCGTTGATGCGCAACGGTATTCACGTAAACCAACTCGATATTGGCTGGATGGCCTCCGACCACGAGCGCCAGCTTCAACTTGAAGAATCCGGTGATCCTGACTGGGAGGAAAAGGCGAATGCTGGCCTGCCCTTCGGTCGATTGCTCGACCCGCAAGAAGTAGCCCGGGCTGTTTTGTTTCTGGCATCGGACGACGCCGGGATGATGACCGGCGCGGTCATTCACTACGATCAATCTGTCTGGGGTGGCTATGATGCACAAGCCCCAGGACCAGCAGAAAGGCTGAAGGAGTAATCAACCGAATTTCCGCCGTTCCTGATACGGATCACAAGGCAACCGATGACCGTTTGCCAAAATCAGTTTCCCTGCCTGACGATCTTGGAGAGTTGGCAGACAGGGAAACCTAGTATGTCGTGCCGCCAGTGGCGGTAACAAACAGAGGAGGTATACGACATGACTTTGAAGAAAACCATCGTGGGAGCAGTTGTCGCTTCGATGACGGCAGGCGCTGCCATGGCGGCAGACATTGCCCTCGTTATTGGCTCTAATCAGGACTCGTTCTGGAATGTCGTCAAGAAGGGTGCCGAAGATGCCGCCATGGCCATTGAGGCACGTGGCGGTTCGGTCAATATCCTGCAGACCAACAATTATGACAACTATGGCGCGGACTTGGCTACGCTGATCGAGCAAGCGACAGCTCAGGGCGTAGACGGAATTGCAACCGTTCTGCCGGAACCCAACGCACAGCTTCCGGCAATCAAAGCTGCTCAGGAAGCCGGCATCGTTGTGACGTTGTTGAACGGCGGCGGTGACTCCCTCGAAGAGTCCGGTGCTCTAAACTACTTTGGCTCTGATGAATACGTCGCTGGCGTTGCTGGAGGCAAATATTTGGCTGAGCGTGGCTCCACGCACATTCTGTGCCACATCCAGATCCCTGGAACCGTGAACCTCGAAGCGCGCTGCAAAGGTGTTGAAGACGGTGCGAGTGAATCTGGTGCAAAAGTTACAATTTTGCGTCTTCCAACAACGTTGGACGGCGATATGGCGGGGACGTCAGCAGCTATCGAATCTGAGCTGAATGGCGATCCAAGCATCGACGGCGTCATTACACTTGCGTCGTGGTCCGCCAGTGCCGCATTCGCCGCGATCGAACAACTGGGCAAGGTGGAATCTGTTCAGTTGGGTCAGTTCGACCTGAGCCCCGCAACGCTGGACCGCATCAAGGCCGGGACCCAGGCAATGGCTATTGACCAGACGCCTTATTATCAGGGCTTTCTGTCGGTCTCTACGCTAGCTGCCAACATTGACTTCGGCACCAAGATTGCCACTGAACCGGTATTGACCGGCCCGGCGATCGTTGACTCATCGAATATCGACGCGACGTTCGCGGGTGTGGAAGCTGGCGCACGCTAAGGCCATATGACAAAATCCGGTCGCCTCAATCGGAGCGGCCGGACTCCCGTTCAGGCACTCGATGCGTTCGAGCGATCCGTCGGGTGAAGGGAAGAATTGGAGAGACGCTTTGTCAAAAGTAAATACGAAATATGCGGCTGCAGAAAGCTCTGTTTCCGGCGAGGCCAAAAGCACGTTTTCTTTTGGCGAGCTCATGAGAAGCCCGGCCATGGGTGCCCTTATCGGGATGCTAGTTGTTTTTGTAATCTTCGCAATGTTCGGCTATCACCGGAACTTTCTTTCATTTGCTGGCTTTGCCAATTGGATGAATTTCGCCAGCACGGTGGGGATCATTGCAATCCCAGTTGCATTCCTGATGATCTCGGGTGAATTGGACATATCAACCGGCGCCGTCATGCCTGCATCAGCGATGATGTTGGGGATTTCCGTAAATCACTATGACTTCCCGATGTGGCTGGGCATGGTTTCCACCCTGGCCATGGCCGCTGGAGTCGGGCTCATCAACGGGCTGTTGGTGACACGCACCCAAGTGCCGTCTTTCATTGTTACGCTGGCCACGCTCTTCGCTGTAGGGGGGCTGACACTGGCATTGTCCGACCTCCTCATAAACAACACCAACGTCTCTCTTAACTCACCGGATTGGGCGAAAGCAGTATTTGGCACACGCTATTTTGGCTTCCGCACATCGGTTTTCTGGTGGTTGGGTCTGATCGTCATATTCTGGTTTTTTCTGCACAAGTCACCTTGGGGTAACTGGGTGTTTGCCATGGGCGGGGACCCCGAAAGTGCTCACAATGCCGGTATCCCGGTTAGCAAAATGAAGATTGGGCTGTTCATTCTCTGTGCGGTGTGCACGTCTTTGGCGGGAATGCTTCAGGTGATCCAGTTCAACTCCGCCCAATCTGCAACCTTCTTCAACATGATCTTCTTTACGATTATTGCGTGTGTTGTTGGTGGAGTGCTGCTCAACGGTGGTTTTGGCTCGGTCGTTGGAGTGGTCTTCGGGACCATGACTCTCGGTATCGTACAGCAGGGCATCAACTATACCGAGATTGACCGAAACTATTCGTTGTTAATCATCGGTGTGATGCTGCTAATCGCAGTTCTCATGAACGGAACCTTCCAAAGGCTGGCGACCAATTGGTCAACTGGCAAGAAAGAGGATTAAGCATGTCTGAAGCAAACACCGTTTTGGAACTTCGCAAAGTCGACAAGTCCTTTGGGCCAATCGACGTATTGCATGAGATAAGCCTGAAGGTGAATGCTGGCGAAGTGCTTTGCCTTCTCGGCGACAACGGCGCCGGCAAGTCAACACTGATCAAGACGATGGCCGGGGTGCATGCGCCAACGCGCGGTGAAATCCTCATGGATGGCACCCCCACGTCTTTCACCAGCCCGCGTGACGCGCAGGAGCGCGGGATCGCCACTGTGCACCAGTTCGGCGGGACTTACCCACTGATGTCAATCGGAAAAAACTTCTTCATTGGGATGGAACCCACCAAGGGGCTCGGGCCGTTCAAAGTATACGATCGTGAAAAGGCGAACCGTATTGCGGTGGAAGAAGTACAGAAGATGGGCATTACCCGGATCACTGACGGTGATCGTTTTGTGGGCGGACTTTCGGGTGGTGAACGCCAGTCACTGGCCATCGCCCGCGCAGTCTATTTCGGGGCACGGGTTCTGATTCTGGATGAGCCGACCGCAGCGCTCGGCGTCAAACAGGCGGCGCATGTCCTGCGCATCGTCAACGAAGCCAAGCGGCGCGGTCTGGCGGTGATCTTCATCACCCATCAAGTAATGCATGCCCTTTCGGTAGGCGACCATTTCGCGGTGCTTATTCGGGGCGCCATTGCCGCAGACTTTAAGAGGGGCGAAAAGTCTCGGGAAGAAATCGCGGACCTGATGGCCGGTGGAGAGAGCATGGCAGATCTTGAAGCCGCCATCGGCGCACCTCAGGCGAGTTGAGGTTGGTATCAAAATGACAGAACGCGTTGCCATGATCGAATTCGTGATTTTGGGCGGCGATCATGAAAAGATGGCCGCCCAAAATATATCAGGTGTGTGGCCATCACTGGAAAAGACCGTCAAGTCGTTCGCATAGGGCTTTGTTGCAAAGTTTTGAGCTTACCGAATTGTCTTGGCGATCAGAACGAAGTTAAGCTGCCAGTTCAGCGAATTGTTTAAACGGACAGAGTCCGGGCGCGAATTGGCCCTTTCGGATCATGTGCGACACCTCGATGCCAGCAAGTGTTGCTGCAGCTGAGGCAAAGCTCTTGAAACCGAGCATCGGGCGAGTTCGCCTTTTGATGAAACGATGGTCTTGTTCTACGATGTTGTTCAGATATTTCCGCCTGACCATCTCGATCGGGATGGGGCAGCCAAAACCCGCAAGCATCTTGTTGATTGCCTTGATGCCAGCGGTGTTGGCACCGCTTTTGTCGATAACGATCTTTCGCGGCAGACCGTTGACCTCCATCATTCGGGCGAAAAACCTTGTGGCGGCCGGCTTGTTTCGACGCTCGAACAGCATGAAATCAAGAGTTTTGCCGTGTTTGTCTACGGCACGATAAAGATAAACCCATGTGCCTTTTACTTTGATGTACGTTTCATCCATTCTCCAGGAGCGGTCGCATGGTCCCTTGCGACGACGCGCTGCATCAGCAATTGCGCCAGAATACCTTGTCACCCAGCGGTTCAGTGTGGTGTGATCCACCGTGACGCCTCGCTCGAGCATGATTTCTTCCAGATCGCGATAGGACACGCCGAAACGGACATAGAAGAAGACCGCAAACAGGATCACGTCTTTCGGATATTGTGCGCCTTTGAAAGAGATCATGAACCGACTCTCGAGTTGAAAATAACGATAGCCATTCACTCGCAGCACCGAAGAGCGTCAACAGCTAAAAGTTTGCAACAGATCCATACCAATATCCGCAAAGGAACGCTGAAGCAGTCTGAGCATTTGTCGGCGTTATTTTTCGAACAATAGCGAAAACGAGTTCAGATTCCGTATTGGTCCTATGGACTCAACGTGACTGGACGTTGTTTATTCAACTCTTTCGCAGCAATTGCCATGAAGTTTCGAAGCAAGGCCGCACCATCCTGATCATCCGAATAGTTCTCGACATGCTCTGGCTCGGTCTGTTCATACATGCAGGACCAGACTGATCGGCGGGATTCCGGATGGAATTGTGTCGTATACCAATGGTTGCCGTGGTCGATACAGATGGCGTTGCTCTCACCGATGCGGGCCAGTACCTTTGCTTTCTGCGCTTCTGACGGAATCACATGCAGATAGTTGGCAAAGTTGAAACGGGGGAATGTGGACAGGCCTTCAAAAAGGGGGTGCTGGCGCCCAAGGTCTGTCAGCTCAATCTCATAGGTTCCGGCAAGCGTACCTCCGGTACGGCCATCAAGCACGCCATCCTCGAACTGCGTAGACACCAATTGATGTCCGCCACAAATGCCAAGCAAAGGTTTCCCGGCATCGCGATACCGGCGCAACCAGGAATAGAGCGCGTGCAGCCAGGGGCGGTCCTCGGTGACTACATGCATCGTGCCGCCGAGGATGACACAATCGACATCATCCACCGCAGGCAGTGCATCACCGCGACAAATGTCGACGCCGGATAGTGAAAAACCCGTTTCCTGCGCCACGGGTCCAAACCAGTCCACGATCCAATCTTTTTCCTGGCCGGAAGTACACAAGCCTCCAAAGTGATCGGGGTTGAAAAGCTCATTCTCACCCAACATGGAAATGAACAGCAAAGAGTTCCCGGCTGTATCGGTCATGGTATTTCTTTCGCTATCTTGGGCGGGCAGACGCTGCGGCCGCCCCGATGTTCAATGATTGAAGAAATCTAGCTCAAATTGTATACCAATTCAATGATTTTAACTGGATAATCTACCAATATGTGCCCCAATGAAGATATAGGTATACCTATGAAGGATCACTCTGCTTCAAAAAGAACACCGCCTTCCTCTTGGATGGCATCCAGACGCGACACGACCACTCTGAGATAGGTTTTGTGGATCGAGGCCGTCAACTTGATATCGCCGATCTCCAGACTGCGGCGCAATATTCGGATCTCATCCTTCAAATCCTCGACTTGGACGCGCATCTCGACGCGATCCAGCAACAAGAACCAAAAGCGCGCGGACTGATAGAATAATGTGTCGTTGATATCCTCCAGCACCGCGTTGGTGGTCAACCCATGCAGGATTTTGTGCAAGCGCAGAAGCACGCGCGCGAATTCGCGTTTGTCGTGACTATCCAGCATCGCATCGCACCGCGCTTCCAACTCGCGCATCTCGTCCAGTATGGCCGGATTCCGAGGGGACGGAGCGGAATCACCCAGCGCATCCATGAGCCTCATGCGCACGATATAGACATCGCGCATGGATTTCAGATCGATTGAGGTAACGATGGTGCCATGCCCGTGCTGGCTGGAGATCAGACCGATGTGTTCAAGCTTTTGCAGCACGGCCCGCATCGGCGTGCGGCTGACGCCAAATTCCGTTGCCAATTCCCGCTCGTTCAGGCGCGTTCCCGGCTGATAGTCAAGAAGGCAGATACGCCGGCGCATCTCGAGATAGATATCGTTCTTCGTCATGCGTTGCTCACTATCGATAACGGGTATTCGCCAACTTATGCCATCCACGTGAGAAAACTGTCCATATCAACGTTGCCGCCCGTCACCAGAGCAACGACGGTCTGCCCTTGCAAGGCGCGTTTGTTTGACACGGCTGCGGCCACTGAAACTGCGCCGCCGGGTTCGGCAACAACCTTGAGCTCTGTGAACAAAGTCCGCATTGCGGCAACAACATCTAGCTCGTTGACGGAATAGCCACCCGACAGGGTCTTCAGGTTGATTGGAAAGGTTAGCTGTCCGGGTCGCGCGGTCACGATCGAGTCGCAAATCGAGCTGTGACCCGGCTCAATCGACAGGGCAGTTCCCGCTTCTAGAGAGCGCTTGGTATCATCAAAATTCCGGGGTTCAGCCGCCCAGATTTCAGTGTCCTCATGGCGCGCGAGCATGGCAGTAGACAGCCCGGCGATTAGCCCGCCACCTCCGGCAGGGCAAATGACTCTGTCCGCCCTTACGCCAAGCGCGTCCAATTGCTCAGCTATTTCCAGCCCAGTTGTACCTTGCCCGGCCATCAGGTCGTAATCGTCATAGGGCGGCACCAGCGTTGCGCCGGTTTTTTCGGCGATGTCCTGGGCTATTTTGGCCCGGTCACCCGTCTGTCGGTCATAGGTGATAACCTCGGCCCCCCACTGGGCGGTGTTGTCCAGCTTTATGCGGGGCGCATCTGCTGGCATCACTATCTTAGCCGAAACCCCCATCGCGTTTGCGGCAGCCGCAACGCCTTGTGCGTGGTTGCCGGATGAATATGCCACGACCCCTGCCTTGCGCTGGCCTTCGCCAAGCGACGCAATCTTGTTGTAAGCACCACGTATTTTGAACGAGCCGGTCTTTTGCAGGCAATCCGATTTGATCAGCAACCGGAACCCAAGCGCGTTGTTGAGCAGTGGAGATTCCAACAACGGGGTTCGGATCACGACATCCTGTAACCGCTCGGCAGCCTGAGTGATCATTTCAATGGTCAACACTGCGTCACGTCCCCACCTGCAAAGTTGAATGAAAGCGGCGTAGAAGGGCGATCACGCTTCGGGCGGTGATGATGCCGGTAGCCGGGTTTTCAGCGCTCGGCCGGTTCTGAATAGACATTGCGAAATCCGAGCTGTCGGAAGTTACCTCTACCGAATGTGTGTTTCGCGTCAGGGATGGATCAGCCCAGACCTCCATGCGGGTCTTGTCTGGACCAAGCCCGGCCATGCTGATCGCTGCCGCGACATTCACGTTGGCGGGGAATTCGCGTGCCACTTCGGTGACACTGCCTGCGATCACTTGTTTTGGCCCTTGAAGCGCGGTTAGATCCATGCCCAACCGCGCGACAAAAGGTGCCCTGATAAGGCTTTCGACCGGTTTGCGGGTCACTATTGTGACCGAATGAATCTGGCCGACATTCACTGCATTCAACGCGTCCAGACCCAGCATCGCACCTGACGCGACCATAATGCGGCTACCGTTTTTCGCCGCAAGAGAGATTAGGTCGTCCCGGGCAAGCAACTGGCTGGCCGAAAGCACAACCAGTTGCTTGCCTGCCCGCAAAACCGGGTCAGCCAGATCGCCGAACAATGCGGGGGGGAGAGCTTCGATCACACAATCACAGGTCAAGGCCAACGTTCCGAAATCCACTACATGCGCCGGATGTTTCAGAGTATCATTCAGGGCAGCCGCCTTTTCGCTGGTTCGCGCCGCCAGACCACCCAGCGCACATCCTGGAATTTCACCGTTGTCCAATGCGCGTGCAACCGCCGCACCGACGGCTCCGATACCGGCAACTCCAATTCTCATAACAGGTCTTTCTTTGGTGGCGGTTCCTCGGGAACCGTATCATGACGTCAGGTGCAAGGCTCAATCCGCCGCTTTTACTGCTGACAGGAATTGCTGTGTGCGTTCGCGTTTGGGATTGCCGAACAGATCCTCCGGAGGACCCTGTTCTTCGATCTTCCCTTGGTAGAAGAAACAGACACGGTCCGAGATATCGCGCGCAAAGCCCATCTGGTGTGTCACCATCAACATGGTGAGGTTGTGCTCGGCCACCAGTTTGCGGATGACGCCGGTCACTTCACCGATTACCTCGGGGTCAAGCGCCGAGGTGACTTCATCAAACAGCATCACCTTGGGGCGCATGGCCAACGCCCGGGCGATAGCAACACGTTGTTGCTGACCACCCGACAGGCGCGAAGGATGCTGGTCCTTCTTGTCGATCATGCCGACCATCGACAACAACTCTTCGGACCGTTCTCGGGCCTCAGCCGTTGGCAAACCCAGCACCTGCACAGGCCCTTCCATGCAGTTCTGTAGGGCGGTCATATGTGGAAACAGGTTGAAATGCTGGAAACACATGCCGATCGAGGACCGGGCCCGGCGCAGGTATTTCGCGTCCGCCGGCACCAGAACCCCGTTCTTTTCCATATGGGTAAGCGGTTTGCCATCAACATAGATGACGCCGCCATTGATGGTTTCCAAAGTCATCAGCATGCGCAACACGGTGGTTTTGCCCGAGCCGGACGGGCCGATCACGGTGAC
>NZ_JBXWOS010000009.1:0-188334 GCF_059611005.1 Ruegeria sp. CDSB117 | reverse complement strand
CTGAAGGACTGGCGGCGGGTCGCAACCCGATACGACAGATGCCCGAAGGTCTTCCTGTCAGCCATCGCACTCGCGGCCACCGTTCTATTCTGGTTGTAAATCAATGAGTCTGGAGCCTAGTTCTCTTCGCATGCATCTGGCAATAACAAAGCCGGATTGTAGGAATTTGAGGTTGATCATGGGCGCGAAACTAATGTCTGACCAAGAAATTGTTCTGGCAATTGAAGAAAACGAACTGGCGATTGAACCACTCGACAAAGAAGATACAGAATTGGGTCGCAAAGACGCTGCTATCCAGCCTAGTTCCATTGACTTGCGTATTGGTCGAATCCTCATCCCAGAAGGGTCGCTTGAACAGAAAGAAGCTCAGGTCGCTACAAAGTGGCGATTGGAAGCTGGCCACAGCGTAGTTGTCGAAACGCGTGAAATTCTAAGGTTTAGTGCTCAAATTTCCGGTTTCGGCTTTCCTCCTGCCAGAGTGGCGTCCAAGGGGCTATTGGTCACAAACCCAGGCCATGTTGACCCGGGGTACTGCGGGCGACTGCGCCTTACGCTTATCAACATGGGGCGTGAGGACATACTGCTAAACGAAGGGCTCGAAATAATTTCGCTGATGCTATTTCGATTTGATCAAACGCATGACCTCCCTGTGCATTCCGACTATCTTCAAAGGCGAGGTGGAGAAATCAGCGAAGCAAGAAGCGACTATGAAGCTGTCAGCGTCCTCGCCCCTGATTTTGGCAACTACACATCGCGTGCCGAAAAAGCTGCAAATAGCGCCGCTATCGCAGCCTTAGATGCGAAGACGCGATATGTTGAGTGGGTCAAATGGGGGGTCCCAATCGCTTCGGCTACGATTGGTATCATTGTTGCATTAGTAATCGGAACGGTTGCGGATTTTTCTGTTATTGCGTCGGAGACAGAAGTCGACAATAAGATTAAGTCAGCAAAAGCGCCTTTAGAACTCGCGCTTACGAAGGCTCACGAGGATATTGCGGTACTGCAGCGAAAAGTCGATTTGATGCAGAACACTAGCGATGCATTGAAGTTAGATGAACGCTTTGACGCACTTGAGCGCGCCCTAACACCCGACCAGCCTACAAAATAGAAAGCAGCGATAGAAGTGACCCTACCCCGGATCTATGTACTTTCCCGCCCGAACTTTGATGCGAATGCCGCTGAGCAATTCTTGATGGACCGCGGCATGGGATGGGCGGAATCACAAAAAGCCCGTGACCCAGAACGCCTCGTCGAGTTCTGCGGTAGGGTATGCTATATGTCCTTCAGCGAGGACACGAATACAATTCGCCATCCAAATAGCGACTACATCCGGAATTTGATTGCTTCGGGGCACGGTAGTGTACTTGAGCATGTTTCATGGTCGTTTTTACTTGATGGGGTTAGCCGCGCCTTTACACATCAGTTAGTTCGCCATCGAGTAGGCTTTGCCTTTAGCCAGCTTTCTCAGCAATATCATGACGAAAGTGAAGTCGAATTTGTACCTCCTGCAGGACTTTCAAACGAAAATAGTGCCTCGTGGAATGAAGCCGCGAATTCCCTTCGAGCGGCTTACAGGAGGCTGCTAGACACAACTTCCTCAGAGCATCTCTCGCCGAAAGAAGCACTTCGTCACCGCCGCTCAATCGCCCGCTCTTTACTACCAAATGCTGCGGAAACAGCGATTGCCGTCACAGCAAATGCTCGTGCTCTCCGTCATTTCTTTGAAGTGCGCGGAACAATCGAAGGTGATTATGAAATGCGATCTGTAGCATGCACGGTTTTTAATGCTATCGCTCGTGACGCTCCCAGCCTTTTTCAGGGCATCGAGGTTGTTCAGCACGCAGACGGTGAAAGAATAATTTCTACCAAACCCGTTTAGTTCGATTGAGGATTTAGTCGATTTGAAAGCGGGCGAATAGCGTAACCTGCAACTTGAATGGAGAACGCACCTAGTATGTATTGCTGCGCTGGTGTTCGCGACGTGGAGGTGTACGACGTAGGCTTGTTGGTAGAATGTCATGATCAAACAAAGCGGGCATTCACGGCACCTATTTAGTACACACGACGCCTTGCTTTTAGGACACTTGCATTCTCGGTAATACGAGAATCAACATTATAAGTAGTTGAAAATAAACATCTTAAATTAATAACGCTCTGTGGCTTGAAATCGTGTGGGGGCACCACTAAATCTCCAATATCTAAGATGCAGTAATGTACCGGAATGACTGCACGAACAGATCGATTCTGTCTCAGTCAGATTGGGGCGCTATCTGCGCGCTTGCTCTAGCTGCTATTTGGTGGCTGATTGGGCGATATCAAAATTCTGCTTCGAATGGTGCACGACTCACTTTTCCGCTGCAGCTGGCAGCGATCCCTCGGCCCTCGATATTTAGTTTAATCCGATAGTGATGCCAAAGATGTATAGGCTGGAGGGCTCGGTAATCTTTTGCATGAACTCAACCCAGTCCTCACTGTACATTCGTTCGAATTGAACGGGGTAGGCCCAAACCAGATTGTGGAACGTGAAAGTTGTCAACAAGACCCCAACTGTGCTGGCACTTGCGAACTCTTTTTGCTTGTCCCTGAGAAACATCGAAATGACCATACCCGCCAGACTGGCCATCGCGATGCCGATAAAGTCCTGCGTGTTCACTTTGCCTGCTTCCGGCACGCCCACCATTTGAAACTGAATGAAACGGGTCAGAAAAACCACCATGGAGCCAAGCGTAAATGCGCCCAAGAATGCCCCTGGATAGGCGAGGCGTTTCCAGATGTTATCGGTTTTGGGTCTGGGATTTTTCCGGGCTGTTTCTTCCGTGCGTTTATTGATTTGGGCGATACGATCCTCAAAGGACTTTTGCTCGGTGCTCACGATTTAACTCAATTGCTTTTCTGCTCTGCAGCATAGTTTAACTCCAAGTGGAGGTTAAGCAAGCGTCATGCAACCCAAGAGAAAGTGATTGAAGTGCCGCGGCGATGGACGGGCAGGGGAAATGCGGGGGATACCGCGACGTTTTGATGCCGAATTTTCCCAGGTGAAACGCATTGAATTCGTGATCTGATGCCCTTACTGAGTTCCTGAGGTCCAACAGAGGCTTGGCACGCTGAGCGGGCGTGATGGAATGGTAGACATATCAGACTTAAAATCTGAAGGGCGTATGCCCGTGTGGGTTCGAGTCCCACCGCCCGCACCAGCGCATTGCTAAGCTGGAAAACCAAGATCGTTGATCAGTTTCCACATTTCCCGGTTCGCCACTGAAAGTTGGTCGACCACCTTTTCGATTTCTTTCATCGCACCTTCGTCAACCGTATCCTGGCGGCCCAGTTTGATGTCCGTCTTCCGGTCCGCAATGCGCATCAGGATTGTCTTCGGATTGCCGCTGTCTGGGTCGAAGGAATAGATGCAATGGTTGTATCTGTTCCGAATTCCCGAAAGCTTGCTGAGACGTTTCGTGTGCTCAAGGATTGGGTCACGGATGTCTGGCGGGCGGCCCTCCATCTTGGCCAGCCGCTCGACCAGATCAATTCTGGCGCGGGTCGTGTTCAGCGTCAGAAAGATAATGACCGAGGTATCCTTGTTGGTGCGGGTCAACCCGGCGATTAGGTGAATCAACAGGCTTTCCGTGTTGGTCCACATGTAGTTCAACTTGCCGACCAGCAGGATCAGGCGGTCAAATCGGGCTTCGAAATCGTCAGTCAACCGGCAGTTCTCGCGCTTCGTCCGGCGCAACCTCGAAATAGAATTGCGCGGCTGCAGTCCGGTTGCTGACACCGATCTTACCCGCCACGTTATGCATATGAAGTTTGACCGTATGTTCGGTGATGCCCAGGTTCGATGCGATGATCTTGTTGCTTTGACCTTTCGACACCAGTTTCAGCACCTGCTTTTCCCGGCGTGTCAGCTTGGAGTATGTCGGGTGGAGGTCGCTGGGCTTTGAAGTCGCTGCTGGCGCACCATTCGACGGCGTGGGTGAATGTGCCACGCAATCCGCAAGGAAACATGGCAGGTACAGTTCTTCATGCAACAGCAGGCGCAAAATAGATCGCCATACATCCGGTGCGACGTTCATCGGAAGGTATCCGATGTCGCCGAATTTGCTGCGATCCCACTTTTCGAATGCAAGCCGGGCTGCTTCTTCCTTGCGGTAAGCAAAGGCCAAGCTGCCAGATCCCGCGATTTCCACATAGGCCTGCGGTCGGTTCAACAGGTCGTCCAGCATCATCTGGTCGACGACGACCACTTTTCCGGCCCCAACGTCCGAGCCGCTTGGCGCAGACAGCGCGTCAATTGTTTCGATCCGGCGCGTGATCACGCCAAACTCGGATTGGACACCATGGATCGTTTGATTTGAATAGAAGAGTTCTTTGCCGACGAAATTGATCGAGAATTCTTCGGGATTGTAATCGTTTTGACCAGCATCTTCCTGAATCGGAATGCCCATTGCCACGCCCCCTTTTAATTAACCCACGCCGCGAAAAATAACGGCGAAATTGTAACCAGTACTGGTAGAACAGAATTAAATTAACTTACGCTATTGGGGCACAACTATAGCTGAAAGTACAAGTTTTATCAATGATGTGCGCCGTTCCGAAAATTCAGTTCTAATGCTTTCGTTTAGGTCGGCAGTACTTCCTCTCGCGTAAGTGGTGGAAAATAATGGGTTTCCCAAATTGTGAGATTTGACCCGCGCAATTGGCCGTTGCTGCGTCCGCTATTCGATCACACGAGCATTACAGTAATGAAATCAAGGCCCTGGGCGTTCTAGTCCTTTAAGGTAGCTATTCACGACGCGCTCCGCCTGTAACCATGATCCCGCTTCTATTCTGAAGCCTTAATTCCTGATGTGTCTGCGAATCGCGCATTAACGCGAGCTACTTCCGCAGACACGGTGTCGGCTAAGCCGAGAAAGGAGGGTGGGTAAAATTCACTGAACGAAACCGCACACGCGCGTTTTGCGCATGGGTGCGGCTCTTATTATTCAACTGCGCCAGTAACCGTTTTAGAGATGAGTGACGGTCAGTGCGCTTGTTAAGTGGAGAACTATTATGAGTAGACGCAACCAACCGTACAACGACATTACTGCAATCGGTGAAGTTGAGGTCGAAGAGGCCCATGTTGATATCGATGCCGATATTACAGTCGAAGAAGCTCAGATTGACGCAAATCTGAATGAGCAAGAGCAAACCAACGACAACAGCGTAGATAACGATCAGGATCAGGATCAGAAGCAAAAGCAAGATCAGGACCAGGATCAGGACCAGGATCAGGATCAAGACCAGGATCAGGACCAAGATCAGAACCAGCAGAACTATAATGGTGGTGATGACAGCAACGACAATTCCAACTCAGTTCACATCGATTTTGGTGGCGGTGAGTGGATTCCGCGCGATGACGATCAGGTCGATCTGGATCTGGGCGACGATGCGAGCGTAGGTGACGTGATCACTGCTGGCGGCGACATTGACTATGATCCCGGCGATGACATGAACCTGGATGTTGACATGAGCGGTACAACGACCGCTATGGCAGCAATCAACAATCAAGTTGCTACACTGGAAGACAACGACATTCTGGAAAGTGCCGAAGTTTCCAATGACGGCACCTTCGAGCAGAAGGGTGACGCCTATGGCGGAACCGCAAACGCTGCTGAAGGTATTGGTTCGCGTGCAGATGGCGGCGATTCTGGAAAAGGTGGCAATACAACTGGCGGCGATGCCAGTGGTGACACAGAAGGTGGCTGGGCTGATGCCGATGGAGGAACATCCGGTGACGCCAATGGTGACGGCGAAGGCGGAGACGGCGGAGATTCCGGCGAGGCAACCAACTTCGGTCTGGGCGTTGGGCATTCTAATGCTGAATCGAATGGCAGCAGCAGTGCCGGTGACGGCGGTGACGCTGACAGCGACTCGGATGCTGACAATGACGGCAGCGCAGACTCGGATGTCGACAGCGACGGTGGTGAAGGCGGAAACGCTGGTTCCATCGGTCTTGGTCTGGGCTTTGGCTCGTCGGACGCCGGCAATGACGGAGAGTCAGCCGGCGGCGACAACGACTCGGACGCCGACAATGACGTAGACGTCGATACCGACAACGATTCCGAATCCGACGATGCAAACGGCGGTGGCGGTCTGGCTGGTAACCTTGGTCTCGCTGCCAACGAGAGTGACAGCGATACCGAAGCCAACGACGCGACATCGGGTGGCAACATCGGACTAGGTCTTGCAGCAGGTCTGGCCGGCGCGGATGCAGACGGCACCGGTGGTGACGGTGATGGCGGCGACGGCGACAGCGGCAACGCAGATGGCGGTAACGGCCCTGGCGGTGACGGTGACGGCGGAAACGGCGGTGACGGCGATGGCGGTAACGGCGATAGCGGCAACGCAGATGCTGGCAACGGCCCGGGCGGTGACGGCGGCGACGGTACTGGTGGCGACGGTACTGGTGGCGACGGCGGCAACCGGAACGGCGGTGACGGCGGTGACGGTGACGGCGGCAACGCTGACAGCGGCAACGGCCCTGGCGGTGACGGCATGGGTGCTGCAGGTGCCGGCGGTGACGGTGGCGACGGTGACGGTGGCAACGCCGACAGTGGCAACGGCCCCGGCGGTGACGGCAATGGTGCATCCGGCAACGGTGGTACGGCTGACGCGGCCGCCGATGCTCAGGGTGTAGGTGATCAGGACGCCACAGGTCCAGCGGTCACTCAAGCTCCGGGTGACGTGACCGGCGAAGCCGACAACAACCAGGATGCGCAAGTCAATGGCGGTGCTGGCGGAACCAATGACGTTGATGGTTCAGCGACGGGTACCGGAACCGGGACCGCGATGGCTGACGGCGTCGGCGGTGGCGGCGGAGCCGTACAGCAAGATGCTGCATCCACAGGGACCGGTGAGGGTTCTGCTGACGCGACCAATACCGCGGGTGACGGCGGATTGTCCGAAGTCTTCTCGACGGCGGAAACCGACGGTTCGGCAGACAGCATGGCAGAGGCCATCGCTGGTTATGGCGGCGACGCTATGTCGGACAACGACGCAACCTCGACCGCAGCGGGCAGTGCCACTGGCACAGCAACGTCGGGCGTTGGCGGCGGCGGTGGTGCCGGTGCCGGATACGGCGGAACCTCTGGTGACGCTTCCGGTATGGCGACGCTTGGTGACACCAACGGTGCAGACGTCGACGGTGGCGATGCGTCAGGCGCCTATTCGGGTGCTGGCGGAGCCGGCGGCAATGCTGGATCGTGGGGTTCAGGCAACGGCGGTGATGGAATCGTTAACGGCGAGTCCTACGCTTCGGCAGCTGCCGTGGTCGATACATCGGCGTTCAACCAGTCGATCGTCATGGGTGCCAACGTTCTTGGCAACTCGGTCGATACGACAATGGTTGGCGGTTCGATGACCGCGACCCACAACAGCGACGACACCGACGTGTAAGTCGCAGTCAGGGCCCGAATTATCGGGCCCCGACCTTCTGACGAAACCGCCGAGGCCGCGACAAGTGGCCTCGGCACAACAAACCCAAAGCGGAAATTTTAGGCCGGGGCGGGGAAAAGGAAACCGATATGTCTCTCGACAGTATTACAGAAACGATAGCGCATTTTATTGGAACCTTTGAGCTTACGATTGAACAGGCCCGGCTGAGAGATCAGTACGAAGAATTCACGGCGCTTCGGCGCAAAGTCGAACTGGATGAACTTGACGATCCGATATCCATACGGATCGCTACTGAATTAGATCTCCCACCAGGAGAATATGATCCACTCCCTTATAAACTTCTGCCTCCTCCTGCCGATCTTCCTTTGCCGCCCGTGCCCGATGGGCCGCTTGCGTTGTCAGAGATTTATGTCGGTCCCAGCTTCGGACCCGATCCCTATATTCCGGATGTTCAGTTGGGGACGGCGCAGACAGCAGTATTAATTCTGGATCCACAAGTCCCACCACTCATCATCGGCTCGGCCGTGACCTACACGTTCCAGGCGATTGTCCTGAACGACAACGATGTCATCGGTCATGGCGATTTTCGCGATATCGAGATCCAGATTGCGCAAGGCGAGCAGATGCTGGATGTCGCGTTGTCGATGCACGCCATTGCAACGCCATCTCTGAACATTGAAGACTATAAGTCGCTGGAATACCTCGAAAGCCTGGCTGAGCAGATGCAGTTGCCAATGATATCCCAAATCGAAGGCGTGACCATTTACCAGTTCCACGGCGAGGACGCGCTGGGCGTTATTGTTAATGGCGAAGTGGTCGAAGAAATTCCGGATTGGAACGATCTTCTGCCCGCGCATCATCAGACAGAAGACGAGGAAGAAGAAGACGATACGCCAGACATGACCCCGGACGAATGGGACCGCTCGGATGATGATGAGTTCGGCGAGGGCCATACGGTTATCGCGGGCGGAAACCTTGCGATTAACGAGGTTAACATCACTGTGGCCTGGGTTGACGCGCCGGTCATCGCGGTGGGCGGAAAATCCGTTAGCTTGACTGTGGTCAGCCAGGTGGCGGTGGTGTCTGACATCGACCAGGGTGAACCCGGCGTGCAAAGCGACACTAATGTGGTTCAGGCATCATTTATCGGGACCGAAGCCAGCGAAGAGTGGTGGCAGGACGACAATGTAGCCGAGCCAGGTGCGGAGCCGATTGTCTCAGTCACTTGGATACAAGGCGATCTGTGGGTCACGAACTTCATCAAGCAGGTGATCGACGCCACAGATATCGACAAGATAAACACGGAAGTCATGGCTTCGACCAGCCTGTTCACATTGGGCGACAACATTCTAACCAATGTTACAAATATCATTGAACTGGGCAATTTCTACGATCTGATCATGATCGGTGGAAACATGATTTCGGTCGATATGCTACACCAGACCATCGCGCTGTTGGATGATGACGTCTATGGCGAGGGCAAGCCGGAAGAGGGTGACGACAATCTGGTTATGAACCAGGCCAATCTGACGACGACCGGCGAGGACACGGTGGAGGAGCTGGACATGGCCCATGCCGAGGCCATGCCGATGCAATTGGTTGATCGCGAGGCGTTTGAGGATGCTTTGACATCCAATCCCGACTATGCCGGGATGGAGTTGATCCGCGTACTGAAGATCGAAGGCGATCTTTTGCAGATCAATGCGGTCGAACAGGTCACTTTACTGCAGGATCAGGACGATATTTCGCTTGAAGCAGCCGCTGCCGTTGATGCCGCGGTCAACGGCGCCGGAAACGCCCTGTTGAATGCAGCCAACATCACCAAAACCGGTGTCGACTCAACAATTATGGCGGCGGGCGGCGAATACTCGGACCTTCTGTTGCATCAGGCTGAACTGATTGACATCCCCGACGTGCCTGACGCTACTGAGCTGGCCAACGAAGCCATTGCCATTCTTATGGAAGAGACTGCGGCGATTGGCGATAACGCTATCGCACAGGCACAATCGAACCTTACGCCTTCTGAAAATGCTAGCACCGATGATGCGATGCAAACGATGCTAGCGTGAAATTTCTACCTGATTTGGTCAATTCGTGTTAGCGTAATGACTGTATTTGTTACGAGTGTTCCGAAAGATTTAAAATGTCGATTGTATTTTCGTCGCGTCGTTCTTCTGATGCCAGCCCGCTTGATATTGAGGGCGTTGGCACGCCCACGCAGCCGCATGGCAGCGATGAATCCCTACCAAAAGCAGCTAAGACGCCAAGTTTGCGTTTGAACAAAGAAATGCGTGTACCAGATCCAGAGGACAGTCCCAAGATGACTGCGAAAAAGGACGATGCGGTTGCCGCAAAAGCTGTGAAGCCCAAAAAGCAGGCGACCAAAACCAGGTCGGAACCACCAACTCGTGCCGCGGCTTCACCCCGGCGCGAACAGTCGCAGCCCGCTCAAGATCAGAATGCCCAGGGCCGCGACGCTGGGGTGGCCGAAGAAGCCCAAAGCCCCGATCCTAACACCGCCACAGAAACGACTGCGCGGGTGACCCCCCAAACGCGCTCGAAGGGCGGTGAACACTTAGGTGCCACTATCGAGGCTAAGGCGAACGAGCCGATGCAACTCCGACAAACGGGCGGAGGTGACGGCAACGGGCCACCCCAGACATTCCACAAACGCACGCCGCCAGAGGATTTCCAAAATACTCTGCGCACCTCGCTAAAGGCGATCTGGCGCAATCTGGCATTTGTCCTGGTTCTGACATGCGCAACCAACATCCTGATCCTTGCGATCCCGATCTACCTGTTTCAAATCAGTGACCGGGTGCTGACCAGCCGGTCTTTGGATACACTGATCATGCTGACCGCCATTGTTGCGGGTGCCGTGATCTTTCAGGCGGCATTTGACGCGGTGCGCCGTTTTATTCTGATGCGTACAGCGGTCGAGGTTGCCGCGCGATTGGGCGCGCCCGTTCTAAGTGCGGCAGCACATGCGTCGCTGCACGGCAACGGCCGGGAATACCAGACGCTGGGCGATCTTCAGCAAGTGCGCGGTTTTTTGGTGTCGGGGACGTTGATTTCATTCCTTGACGTTCCTTTTGCACCGCTGTTCATCCTGATGATTTTTCTGGTGCATCCGCAGCTGGGATCAATCGTTATCGTAACCGCGATGCTGCTGATGATTATCGCAGTGATTAACCAAAAAATGACTGCCAAGCCATTTGCCGAGGCGAACAGATCCCAATCAATGGCGAACCTGCACCTCGACTCGATGGCGCGTAACAGCCAGATCATCAACGCTTTGGCGATGATCCCCGAGGCGGTACGCATCTGGGGTCGCGACACGGCACAATCTCTGACATGGCAAGTACGGGCGCAGGACAGGAACGTGATCTTCGCGGCCATCTCGCGTGCGATACGCCTGCTGACACAAATTGCCATTCTGGGCTGGGGCGCTTATCTGGCGCTGCAGGGCGAGATCACTGGCGGTATGGTCATCGCCGCTTCGATTATCGCCGGGCGCGCATTTGCACCTATCGAAGGGTCGATTGAAGGCTGGAATGCATTCCTGCTGACGCGCGCCGCTTTTGGGCGCATCAAGAACCTTTTGTCCAATTCGGCCCTGCAATTTGAAAAGTTGCGCCTGCCGCGTCCCGAGGGGCGCATGGATGTGGAGCGCCTTCTTTATGTTCCGGGCGGCACCAAACGTGTTGTCCTGAACGGCATCAGTTTTTCGCTTAATCCCGGTGAAACACTTGCCGTTATCGGCAATTCCGGGGCG
The DNA here is from genome assembly GCF_059611005.1 of Ruegeria sp. CDSB117. NCBI lineage: Bacteria > Pseudomonadati > Pseudomonadota > Alphaproteobacteria > Rhodobacterales > Roseobacteraceae > Ruegeria > Ruegeria sp. CDSB117. The sequence continues at coordinate 177,128 of NZ_JBXWOS010000009.1, read as the reverse complement.
GGAAAAACCACGTTGGGCAAAACGCTGGTTGGGTCGATCTTGCCGACATCCGGCAGTGTTCGTCTGGATCTGATGGATATCCGCAATTGGGACCCACGTCAGTTTGGTGAGAGCATCGGTTATTTGCCGCAGGATGTTCAGCTGTTCCCCGGTACGATCAAAGACAATATCGGCCGGATGCGTGCCGACGCGACAGATGAGCAAATCCACGACGCCGCTGTTCTGGCTGATGTGCACAACATGATTGCCACGTTGCCACAAGGGTATGAAACTGTGGTTGCGGCAGATGGCTCACCGCTGTCGGGCGGGCAAAAGCAGCGTATCGCACTGGCCCGCGCTTTCTTTGGCAATCCGCGCATGGTGGTTCTGGACGAGCCGAACTCGAACCTAGACGTTGCCGGTGATCAGGCGCTGTCGCGGGCGATTGAACAGGCCAAGGAAAGCAAGATTACCGTCGTGGTGATCACCCAGAAACCGACGCTGTTGAGCGTTGTCGACAAAATTATGCTGCTGACAGATGGTCGTGTGGCGCTGTTTGGTCACCGTGAACAGGTGCTGCAACAGTTGAACGCCTCGCGTGGGAACAAACCAGGTATTCAGTCGCAGCAGGGGGGGGCAACATGAACGAAATTGTACCCGTAAACAATGACCCGAAGGACCCAGAAGTTTGGTATGCCGAGGTGCCGCGGTCGATCCACCGCTTTGTTACTGTCGGCTTGATCTTGCTGGTTGTCTGCTTTGGCGGGTTTGGCGTCTGGTCCTTCAGTGCGCCATTGGCCGCGGCGGTAATCGCGCAGGGCAGCTTTGTTGCCACAGGTCGCAATAAGATTGTTCAGCACCTCGAAGGTGGGATCATCGAAGATATCAAAGTCATCGAGGGTCAAGCCGTTATCAAAGGGCAAGTTCTTATGACCCTCGACCAGACTTCGGCCGAGTCAAACGAACGCGAACTGTTCATCCGCAAAATTCGCCTGCAAGCCATGTCCCAGCGCTTGTCCGCTGAAAACAATGAGCGCGATCGGCTTGAGTTCTCGCCGGAACTGATTGAAGCGTCGAACGATGTCGAGGTGATGGCGATCCTTGACGGGCAAAAAATAAGCTTTGATGTATCCCGTAAGACGTTGCTAAACGACATCGCTTTGCTGGAACGCAACATGGAAGCGTTGAAAATTCGCTCAAGCGGGTTCGAGGCGCAGTTGGAAAGTATGGTTCGGCGTTCGGAAATTTTGCAGGAAGAGTTCGAAACCAAACAAGCACTGTTCAAAAAAGGGTTGGTGCGTAAGGGCGACATCAACACGATCCGCCGCGTGCAGGCCGAGGCCGAGGGCCAACTGGCGCGGTTGACGGCTGAAACGGCTGAAATCAACCAGATGCTTCTGAAATACGAAGAACAGATTTCCCGCACGCGATCAGCCTATCGCGAGGCTGCGTTGGATGAATTGAGCGTGATTGCGGCTGATCTGGAAAGTGTGCGCGAAAAATCCCGGCAGGCCCGAAGCGTTCTGGACCGTGCGGTTGTGCGCGCCCCGGTTACGGGAACCGTAGTGCGATTGCACTATCATACGGCTGGCGGTGTTATCGAAACTGGTGAGCCTATCGCGGAAATCCTGCCTTCGGATGCCCCCCTGATTATCGAGGCGCAGATCCCCCGAACGGAAATCGACAGCGTCGTGATGGGGCAGCAAGCAACGGTTCGACTGGTCGGGCTTAACCAGCGTACCACTCCTGTGCTGAGCGGCGAGGTCTACTATGTCTCGGCGGACGCGCTGGTGGAAGATTCTGGAGGAATTCCGCAAGAGGTTTATCTGGCGCGCATTTCGCTGGAACCCGATGAGATGGACCGCGTGCGTGGATTTGTTCCCACACCCGGAATGCCCGCCGAGATCATGATCCAGACCGAGGAACGCACCTTTGCGGCCTATATTGCAAAGCCTGTGACAGACAGTATGTCGCGCGCCTTCCGCGAGCACTGATCGCTCTATAGACCTGCTCTTTCCCGGTTTACCGTGTTAGCCTCTGGTGAGATTCACCAGAGGGGACGCTTTATGCCATTAACCGTAGGCCAGATGATGGAGGCAGCAAACGCTGCCGTCGAACGGATCGACACAAACACAGCAAAGAAATTGATGGGGCAGGGTGCATTATTGCTGGACGTACGCGACGCGGTCGAGCTGCAGCAAACCGGCCGTGCGCAAGGCGCGCATCATATCCCACGCGGTATGCTTGAATTCCGCGCTGACGACGCGCTGAAATCCCATGACCCCGAGCTGCGCAAGGACCGCGCAATCGTGCTGTATTGCGCGGCTGGTGGTCGTGCGGCACTGGCGGGCAAGCTGTTGAAAGATATGGGGTATGAAAAGGTCTACAACATCGGTGGGTTGCCGGACTGGGTCAACGGTGGCGGCGAAGTGGCCTGATTTCTGACCTCTGTCCGTTGAAATCTGACGCAGATCAAGGCGTATAGCAGACCAGTTGTCTAAAGCGATAATCGGGCTTCTGACAAAAGGACAACTGACGATGCTACGCCTTGCCTCCATCCTGTATACTTTGATCGCAACCGCTCTGGCCGGGTCAGGCGTTATTGCCGTCCTGTCCGCAGGATTGGTGTCTACCGTTGCAATCGTTTCTGCAGCCGCAGCTGGCTGTGTGGCGGCCTTGCCAGTGTCCTGGTTGGTGGCGAAGAAACTGTACCAGAATACAGCCTGATCAGGCGTTAAGGTAGGTCCTGACCGCGGCTTCGAACTCACGAGGTTTCTCGGCGTGCAGCCAATGGCCTGCGCCGGGGATTTTCGCAAATCGTGCGGCGGGAAAATGCGCGCGGATGGTGCTGCGATGTTCGGGCAGGACGTAATCGGAATCGCCACCGGACAAAAACAGGGCGGGGCCGTTCCAGGATGCATCAATTTCCGGAAAGCCCATGATTTTGGGCATCTCGGCCGCCAGCGTGTCAAGGTTTAGAAGCCAACGCTTCCCTTTGACGTCCAAAGATTGCGTGAAAAAGCTCTGCAAAGCTTTTTCGACGCCCTGCGCTGCCAACTGTCCCTCGGCGTCCGAGCGTCTTTCAATCGTTGAAAAATCCACGGCTCGCATGGCTTCGATGAATTGGATTTGGCTGTGCGAATAAGTAACGGGCGCAATGTCCGCCACAACCAGCTTGTGCACCAATTCTCCGTGGCTCAGCGCCAACATCATCGCAGCCTTACCACCCATCGAATGCCCGACAACATCCGCTTTGCCGCCAAGGTGCAGGATCACCTCGGCCAGATCTTCGGCCAAATCGGGATAACCGTGCTGATCTGTCCATTCGCTGTAGGCGTGGTTACGCATATCGACTGCAACGACCTGCCTTTCGTCACATAGTCGGCGCGCAATAACCCCCCAGTTTCGGGCTGATCCATACAGCCCATGCGCAATCAGCAGAGGAGGGTTTGAGGTCGGTTCACCGTGAATGATCGTGTTCAGCATTCTGGTTTGATACCTGCGTGCGTTTGAAACGACCAGCCCCCATTGTCGCCCCTGCGGGCTGAGGTTAGATTGCGCAGGCAGGAGGCAACGTCATGTCGCAAACCACAGATATCCAAAGCCAGATCGCGCAGACAGTGCAATTGCTGCGTGAAAAGCTGGGTGTAAAGGACCAGACGCTGACGGCTTCGGTCCGCAAGGCCAAGCGCCGATTGCCACGCCGCGTATACAAGCAGGCAATGTTGCTGGCGGGTGCCGAGCAAATGGCCTCGCACCCCAAGTTACGGTTGGTTTTGGACGCTCCAAAACTGGCCAAGGCATCGGAAGAAGTTCAGACCCATCTGAGCGGTATAAACTTGGCCGATCGCCGCTGGGGCTGGTTCCTGAATTTTCTGGGGGCGGTTGCTTTGGGATTTCTGGCGCTGGCGGCTTTGGCAGTTATTGTCCTGCGCTGGCGCGGCTACATCTGACTGCATTTCCAACAAAAAAACGGCGCCCTTTGGACGCCGTTCTGATCTGTGATCCCTGTGTGGGTTACAGGTTTGGATAGATCGGGAATTTTGCGCAAAGCTCTGCAACTTCGGCTTTGACTTTGGCTTCAACTGCGCCATTGCCGTCTTCGCCATTGGCAGCCAGGCCATCGACCACTTCGATGATCCAATCTGCGATCTGGCGGAACTCGATTTCGCCAAAGCCGCGGGTGGTGCCGGCGGGGGAGCCCAGACGGATGCCCGACGTAATGGTCGGTTTTTCCGGATCAAACGGCACGCCGTTCTTGTTGCAGGTGATATGCGCCCGGCCCAGAGCCTTGTCGACAATGTTGCCGGTCACGCCTTTGGGTCGCAGATCGACCAGCACCACATGGGTGTCGGTGCCGTGGGTCACCGTGTCCAGACCGCCCTTGATCAGCTGGTCCGACAGGGCCTGTGCGTTCACGATGACCTGCTTGATGTAATCCTTGAACACAGGCTGCAACGCCTCACCAAAGGCCACGGCCTTGGCCGCGATCACGTGCATCAGCGGGCCGCCCTGAATGCCGGGGAAGATGGCCGAATTCACTTTCTTAGCAATATCTTCATCATTGGTCAGGATCATGCCGCCACGCGGGCCGCGCAGGGTTTTGTGCGTGGTGGTGGTCGCCACATGCGCATGCGGGAAGGGGCTGGGGTGCTCACCCGCTGCCACCAGACCGGCGAAGTGCGCCATGTCCACGTGCAGATAAGCGCCGACCATGTCGGCGATCTCGCGCATGCGGGCAAAGTCGATCTGTCGCGGAATCGCCGAGCCACCGGCGATGATCAGCTTGGGCTGGTGTTCTTTTGCCAGCGCCTCGACCTGATCATAGTCCAGCATGTTGTCTTCTTTGCGGACACCATACTGCACCGCATTGAACCACTTGCCCGACTGGTTGGGGCGCGCGCCGTGTGTCAGATGACCGCCTGCGTCCAGGCTCATGCCCAGAATGGTGTCGCCGGGTTGGATCAATGCCTGGAACACGCCCTGATTGGCCTGAGAGCCCGAGTTCGGCTGAACGTTGGCAAAGCCGCAGCCAAACAGTTCTTTGGCGCGGTCGATGGCCAGATTTTCGGCGATGTCCACGTATTGGCAGCCGCCATAGTAACGCCGTCCGGGATAGCCTTCGGCGTATTTGTTGGTCATCACCGAGCCTTGTGCTTCCATCACGGCGGCAGAGACGATGTTTTCGGATGCGATCAGTTCGATCTCGTCGCGCTGACGGCCCAGCTCGGATGTGATCGAGCCGAACAGCTCGGGATCACGGTCAGATAGGGACTGGGTGAAAAATCCGGTATCACGGAGATTGGCGTTCATGGGGGCTCCACATGGCTGGGTAAGAATCTTGCGGATTTCCTATCGGAAACGGTACATGCGCAAAAGCTTTAAAGCGACGAATTGGCCCGCTGCGGCGTCAAGTCTGGCTTATCGGGGAAAGGTATGGTTGTTTCGGAACCAAATGTGCAAGACCGGAAACCGCAACAAATGATCCAGAGAATCGCTTTCCTCGCCAGCGACGTCAAAGTGGCCCAAACAGCCCGCGACGTGCTGGTGAAACGTTATGGAAACGCGGCACCGCGGGATGCCGATGTGGTCGTTGCACTGGGCGGTGATGGGTTCATGCTCCATACGCTGCACAACATGCAGCACCTGGATACACCGGTTTATGGCATGAATCGCGGCACAATCGGCTTTCTGATGAACGAATTCCACGAGGGGGATCTGATGGCCCGTCTGGGTGAGGCCGAGGAAGAAGTCATCAACCCACTGGCCATGCGCGCGATGGATCAGTCAGGTAAGATGCACGAGGCGCTGGCGATCAACGAGGTGTCGCTGCTGCGCGCCGGACCACAGGCTGCGCGCCTCAGGATAAGCGTCGATGGCCGTGTTCGTATGGATGAGCTGGTCTGCGATGGTGCGCTGCTGTCCACGCCTGCCGGATCGACCGCCTACAACTACTCGGCTCACGGCCCGATTCTGCCAATTGGATCAGATGTTCTTGCTCTGACGGCTATTGCTGCATTCCGGCCACGCCGATGGCGCGGCGCGCTGTTGCCCAAGATCGCCAAGGTGCGTTTTGATGTGCTGGATGCGGACAAGCGCCCGGTCATGGCGGATGCAGATTCGGTGTCTTTCGCTGATATCGACTGGGTCGAGATCCGCTCTGAACCTGCAATCCAGCACCGCATTTTATTCGACCCAGGGCATGGGTTAGAAGAGCGCCTGATATCCGAGCAATTCACCTAAATTTTGGGACTTACGAATTTTTTAGAAGTTGTGTGAAGCAGTTCACATGAGCTTCATTAACTTTCCGCTAATCTGATCTTGCCCGGAGAACACGTCTCGGTGGGAGTGAGTGGCCACCAAACGACGTTTTCGAACGATAGCGCAGTTTACGCGCTGGCGAGGGTAGGTGGTGCTACGCTCGTTAATGATATCTGGGCTTATTTTAGTAAGCGGACCCCGGGCACAAAAACCCGGGGTCTATTTTCGTTTTGGGTCGCACTACGTGCCCATCTTCTCCCACAACGGCAAGCACATTTGACCGACGCGCGCCTCAATTGCAGCGGCGGCATCCACGGCCATATCCTCACGCCAGCGGCGGGCAGCGATCTGGACATTGATCGGCTGCGGGCCGCTGGGCAAATCCGTCAGCCGCGCCGGAACGCATGCGGCGGGCAGGCCAAGAAAGTTCATCGCATAGGAATACACGGCGCATCCAAGTACCTCGTGCACCCCTTCGGCGCCTTCGGTGTCCCGATCCGGCTTGAAGAAAGGTTGTGGTAGGAAAGGCGACAGGACCAAAGCGTAGTCTTGCATAAACAACGACCATTCACGGGCATAGTGGGTGCGCTTGGCCAACATGCGGATCAGGTCGGTGTCCACGATGGGTGGAAACTCTTGGAAATAGACATCAAAGATTTCGCGGATGGTTTCAGATCCTGCTGCCTTGATGTCGCTTTGCATCAGGGTCAGAACTTCGCCCATCAAGGCGCGATACCCTGACCGACCACACTCGAATACATCCGGCGGGTCGATCTCTTCCACCAGATAGCCAGCGTCGACCAACGCATCGCGGGCCGTGTCCAGCGCCTTGTCGACCTCGGGGTGCAGCGCATAGCCGAAGGTGTTTTTGGTGAAGGCCACTTTCATGGGGCCTTCCAAGGCTTCCCCGCGCCACGGCATTGAAACGTGAAACGGATCGCGCGGGTCGGCGGCGACCAAGCTGGGCATGGACAGATGCAAGTCGGCGGCAGAGCGGGTAATCAGCCCCTGCACCGACATGGATTGTGCCAGAATTCCGCGTTCGGCTTGTTGGCTGGGGTTCCAAGCGGGGACACGCCCCAATCCGGGTTTCACCGTGACCGCACCATTGGCCGCCGCTGGAAACCGTAGGCTGCCGCCGATGTCGTTGCCATGCGCCAGCGCGCCGATCCCAGCCATCACGCCCGCACCGGCCCCGCCCGAAGACCCGCCGGGCGAGATATGGCGGCCCCAAGGGTTATGTGTCCGGCCATACAACGGGTTGTCAGTATCGGCACGGAATGAGAATTCGGGTGTGTTGGTCCGCCCGATCACGATGGCCCCGGCATTCTGCAGATTGCGCACAACCGGCGCGTCGTCGGGCGCGATCACATCCTTCAGTGCAACAACACCGTTGGAGGTCGCACGCCCCTTTTGGTCGACGTTGATCTTGATAGTGACGGGAACGCCATGCAACGGCCCCGCGGGTGCACCGCCCGCCACGGCCGCATCCAGTTCACGCGCACGCTCCAACGCCTCGGTGCTCAGGTCTTCAACCACCGCGTTCAGGTCTGGGTTGGCCTGATGCATTCGGTCGACTGCATTCTGAGTAGCCTCCAGCGCGCTCAACTCACCGCTGCGGGTCAAGGCGGTCAGGTCGGTGGCGTTCAGACGCCAGATATCGGTTTGTGTCATGGGCCCTCGCTGTCTTGGGATGACAGTAGGGGGCTTGTTTCAGGTTGCAAGAGAAAGGCATGCGGGCGACGGATCGTCGCCCGCATGTCTGTTACTGAGCGTAGCCAAGGGTTTTCAACGCGTCGGTGATCTCGTCCAGAATAGCCGGATCATCGATGGTGGCTGGCATCTTGTAGTCTTTGCTGTCCGCAATCGACACCATCGTTCCACGCAGGATCTTGCCCGAGCGGGTCTTGGGAAGGCGGTCCACCACCACGGCCAATTTGAACGCCGCGACCGGCCCGATCTTTTCGCGCACCAATTTGACGACGTCTTGAACCACCTCGCCATGGTCGCGGTCACAGCCTGCATTCAGGCACAGGAAACCGACGGGCATCTGGCCTTTCAACTGGTCCGTCACACCGATCACTGCACATTCGGCTACATCGGGGTGGGCGGCCAGAACCTCTTCCATCCCGCCGGTCGACAAGCGGTGGCCAGCGACGTTGATCACGTCATCGGTGCGCGCCATGATGTAAAGGTACCCATCCTCGTCCACCAGGCCTGCATCGCCGGTCTCGTAATAACCCGGGAATTGGTTCAGGTATGAACTTTTGAACCGATCCTCGGCATTCCACAGCGTTGGCAAGGTGCCCGGGGGCAGGGGAAGCTTGATCGCAATTGCGCCCAGCTCACCAGGTTTCATCGGATGACCGCCTTCGTCCAATATCTGCACGTCATAGCCCGGCATCGGTTTGGCGGGCGAGCCCAACTTGACCGGCAGTTCCTCGATCCCCAGTGGGTTGCCGGCGATGGTCCAGCCTGTTTCGGTCTGCCACCAATGATCGATCACCGGCACCTTCAGCGCGTCCTGCGCCCATTCGATCGTGTCGGGATCAGCCCGCTCGCCGGCTAGATACAACGCGCGCAGGCAGGAGAGGTCATACTTCGCCAGCATTTCCCCTTTGGGGTCTTCACGCTTCACGGCGCGGATGGCGGTGGGGGCGGTGAAGAAGCTTTTGACTTTATGCTCGGCAATCACCCGCCAGAACGTGCCCGCGTCGGGTGTGCCGACCGGCTTGCCTTCAAACACAATCGTCGTGTTTCCGTGTATGAGCGGGGCGTAACAAATGTAGGAGTGTCCAACAACCCAGCCCACGTCCGAGGCCGCCCAGAACACATCGCCCGGATCGACATCGTAGATATTTTTCATCGTCCAGTTCAGCGCCACCAAATGGCCTGCGGTCGGGCGTACAACACCTTTGGGCGCGCCGGTGGTGCCGGAAGTATACAGGATGTACGCCGGATGATTGCCATCGACTGGAACGCATTCTGCCGGTTCGACACCATATTGGAATCCATGCCAGTTGTAGTCGCGCCCTTCAATTAATTGTGCCACTTCCTGTTCACGCTGGAAGACCACGCAGAACTCGGGCTTGTGGTTGGCCATGTCGATGGCCCCGTCCAGCAGCGGTTTGTAATGCACGACGCGACCTGGTTCCATCCCGCAGGATGCGGCGATGATCGCCTTGGGCTTGGCGTCGTCGATCCGGACAGCCAACTCATTGCTGGCAAAGCCGCCGAAAACCACCGAGTGCACGGCCCCCAGACGGGCGCAGGCGAGCATGGCCTCCAGCGCTTCGGGGATCATCGGCATATAGATGATGACACGGTCGCCCTTTTCGACGCCCTTGGCGCGCAATGCCCCGGCCAGATTGGCCACGCGGTTGCGCAGTTCGACATATGAAATCTCGCGCTTGGTGTGGGTGATCGGGCTGTCATAGATGATCGCGGCCTGCTCGCCGCGGCCGTTTTCGACATGCCGATCCACTGCGTTCCAGCAGGTGTTCACCTTGGCATCGCTGAACCACTCATACAAAGGGGCGTTGTCGTCAAACAGGGCTTTGGTCGGCGGTTGAACCCAGTCAATCGCTTTGGCCGCGTCCATCCAAAAAGCCTCTGGGTCCGATTTCCAGCCTTCGTAAATGTCCTGATATGCCACAGTGAACTCCTCCTAAATCTCCTTGAGAATTGTGTTATGTGGCCAGGGGGCACCGCACAAGCGAGCGCTGTGACGGAGCGTCACTTTATCGCAAAAAATTTGCAGGAATCCGCAGGCTAGCCTGCAAATTGTTGCAAAGTATCTCCTTTTTGCTGGCTTTTTGCGATCAATAATGCACTTTTGCAAAGTTGAATATTTTGTCGTGCAAACTGAGCAACCTATTTTGAATCAAACAGGGCGCCAATACTGGCGCCCTGATTAGCGTGTTCAGGTTAATTAACCGTAATGCGTTACGGGTGTACCGGCGATCGCCGCCATATTCAGCAAACCGCGAGCAGTGATCGACGGCGTCACGATATGCGCCTTGTTGCCCATGCCCATCAGGATAGGACCAACTTCCAGGCCATCGGCCTTCATTTTCAGGATATTGCGCACTCCGCTCGCCGCATCTGCATGGGCAAAGATCAGAACGTTCGCCGTCCCTTTCAGACGCGAGTTCGGGAAGATCCGCGAACGCAGTTCAGGGTCGAGGGCCAGATCCAGGTTCATTTCACCTTCATACGTAAAATCGCGCGGCTCGGCGTCGAGGATCTTAAGCGCGGCACGCAACCTTTTGCCTGATCCCTCTGTCTGGTTTCCAAACTGCGATTGCGAACAGAAGGCGATTTTGGCCTCGATCCCGAAACGCCGAACATGACGGGCGGCGCCAATGGTCGACTCGGCCAGTTCTTCGGGGGTTGGCAGCTGCCGAACATGGGTATCGGCAATGAACAGCGGTCCGTCCTCGAGGATCATCAGCGACAGTGCGCCATGCGGGTGAAGATCGCCATCGCCCAGAACCTGTTCGACGTAGTTCAGGTGCCAACGATACTCGCCAAAGGTACCGCAGATCATGCTGTCTGCCTCACCACGTTGCACCATGATAGCCGCAATGGCGGTGTTGTTCGTGCGCATGATCGCCTTGGCCAGATCCGGCGTGACACCGCGGCGCTGCATGATCTCGTGATACGAGTTCCAGTAGTCATAATATCGCGGGTCGTCTTGCGGGTTCACAATCTGGAAGTCTTTGCCGGGACGGACCGTTAGCCCCAACCGTTCGCACCGGGTGTTGATCACCTCGGGGCGGCCGATCAGGATCGGAGTTTCGGTTGTTTCTTCGAGAATGGCCTGGGCTGCGCGCAGAACACGCTCGTCCTCACCCTCGGCAAACACGATCCGGCGCGAGGCCACGGCCGCGGCCTCAAAGACCGGGCGCATTAGCAGGGCAGACTTGAATACGGACTGATTCAACCGCTCTTTGTATGCCTCGATGTCCGTGATCGGGCGCTTGGCCACGCCGCTTTCCATCGCGGCTTTGGCAACAGCCGAAGACACGACGCCAACAAGACGTGGGTCAAAGGGTTTGGGGATCAGATAATCAGGGCCAAAAGTCAGTTGTTCACCTTTATAGGCCGCTGCCGCCTCGGCGCTGGTCGTCGCTCGGGCCATCTCAGCGATCCCGTCAACGCAGGCGATCTGCATTTCATCGTTGATTTCGGTCGCCCCCACATCCAGCGCGCCCCGGAAGATGAAGGGGAAACACAGAACGTTGTTGACCTGATTGGGGAAGTCGCTGCGGCCCGTGGCGATGATCGCGTCTGGCGCGACTTCACGTGCTGCTTGAGGCAAAATTTCCGGGCTTGGATTGGCCAGCGCGAAGATGATCGGGCGCTTGGCCATCTTCTCAACCATCTCGGGCTTCAGGACGTTCGGCCCGCTAAGGCCAAGGAACAGGTCTGCATCGCCGATTACATCGTCTAGCGTGCGCAAATCTGTTTTTTGTGCGAATTGATCCTTGTGCGGGTTCATGTCCTCTTCACGACCTTCATAGACAAGCCCGTGAATGTCGCACAGCCAGATATTCTCGCGCTTGACGCCCAGCTTGACCAGCATCATCAGGCAGGCAATTCCCGCCGCGCCGCCACCGGTTGAGACCACTTTGACGTCTTCAAAATTTTTGCCGGCGACGTGCAGCGCATTCTTGGCCGCGGCTCCCACGACAATCGCGGTGCCGTGCTGGTCGTCGTGAAAGACCGGGATGTTCATCCGTTCCCGGCACAGCTTTTCCACGATGAAACAGTCCGGCGCTTTGATGTCTTCAAGGTTGATCGCGCCAAAGGTCGGCTCCAATGCGCAAACGATATCCGCCAGTTTCTCGGGGTCGGGTTGATCGACCTCGATGTCGAAACAATCGATCCCAGCGAATTTCTTGAACAAGACGGCCTTGCCTTCCATCACCGGTTTGGATGCAAGCGCGCCAATGTTTCCCAGCCCCAGAACCGCTGTCCCGTTTGAGACGACCGCAACCAGATTCCCGCGTGCGGTATACAGCTCGGCGTTTGCAGGATCCGCTTTGATTTCCAGGCTGGCTTCGGCCACACCGGGTGAATAGGCGCGTGCCAGATCGCGGCCGTTCGCCATTGGTTTGGTCGCTTTGATTTCAAGCTTACCGGGCTTTGGGTGGGCGTGATATTCAAGCGCGGCCTGCCGCAGGCTGGGTGTGTCCGACATCGGCGACTCAACTCCTCAGGAAATTTGATTTAGTGTTAAACTATTTCCCCGGCTTTGGCTACGCTACGTCATTTTGCAACAGTTTTGCTAAAGTTCACCGACGTCCCGTTGAAAAGCGTCGTATTGCTTTTACATTCGGGCAACTTTGGAGCCAACCTAGACCTGTCGAGCACTGAAAGCCATAAATGAGCTATAAAGATGAATTTCAGGCCGGGACCGCCTTCCCGGCGGACCAGGTTGTTGTTGGTCCGGATCGCGCCGTTTACATATCGGTTTTGCTGATCGCCATCCTTGTCCTTGCCGCCGTCTGTATCTGGCCGGTTCAAGCCCTTGCTCTGAACGAAGAGGGCGGATTGTTCGAAACGATCTCGGCCGCTGCGCTGTTTGTCGCGGGCCTGGCTGCGCGCTGGCGCTATCCCGGCATAACCCGTCTTTACATCGCGCTGGTCTGTCTGTTGCTGGCGGAAAGAGAGCTTGAGGCGGAAATCTATCCAGTTGACAGCCTGCCATATTGGGTCCTGAACGGTTTGGATAATTTGCTTGATATGACGCTGATCCGGGTGGTTCTGGCCGTCATCGTGATCGGTGGTGCCCTATGGCATGGAGCCCCGGCGGCTTGGCAGGCGGTAAAGCGACAGGCGCCTTTTTTCGTGATTTTCGTGCTGGCGGGATTGCTGGCGGTAACCGCTCAGCTGCTCGAGGAAGTTTCCGGAATTTACCAGGCAGATCTGTCCACACTTATGACAGTACGGCTCTTTGTTCTGGAAGAAACGCTTGAGATGTTCTTTTCGATTGGTATTTTGGCTTCTGTTCTGATCGGATGGCCAAAATCCGATGCCGAAGAGACGCTGAATGACCTCAACCAGAAACAACTGCCAGACACGCGCTGAAATCCGTCTGCCGACAAGCGAGCTGCGCGACGACATCCCGTTCTACACAAAAGTGCTCGGTATGAAGATGGATATGATCTATCCCGCCGACGACCCGCGTGTTGCCGTGTTTTCCGGCCACGGGTTGCGCCTTCGGGTCGAGAAGGACGCGCCCGAGGCCGCTGGTACGATCCGTATCCTGACAGACGATCCTGACGGTTTTGCTGATGGGCAGCGTACTTTGGTCGCGCCCAACGGCACGCGGGTTGAGATTGATGAAATGAACCCTCCGATGGTGATGCCCGAAACGGTGCATTCCTTCGTGGTGCGCAGGCTCAAGGATCAGGCGCCCTGGATCATCGGGCGGGCAGGGATGCATTACCGCGATCTGGTACCGGATCGGCTAGGTGGATCGATCATCGCCAGCCATATCCGTATCCCCGATGGGGGCCCGGTGCCGGATATGGTGCATTTCCACAAGGTCGGGTTTCAACTGATTTTCTGCATCCATGGTTGGGTCGACGTCGTCTACGAGGATCAGGGCGACAAAATGCGCCTGACAGCCGGGGATTGTTTTATCCAACCCCCAGAAATCCGCCACCGGGTTCTTGAAGCCTCAGATAATGTTCAGGTGATCGAAATCGGTGTTCCCGCTGAACATGTCACCGAAATCGACCACGAGATGGACCTGCCTACGCCGAATTTCCGCCCGGACCGCGAATGGCAAGGGCAGCGTTTTGTTTATAACAAAGCCGAGAATTCAGAGTGGGGACCATTTCGCCTGCCGGGATACATTTGTCGCGACACGACGATTGCCGAAAATACCAAAGGTGTTGCAGGCGTGCAGGTCGTACGAAAAGGGCAGGGTGAACCGGTCTGGGCGACGCATGACACGGATATCCATTTTACCTTCGTCATGACGGGCGAGGTGACTCTGGAAGGTGAAGGGCGCGATCCGTTCCGTTTGGAACAAGGGGATGCGTTCGTGATCCCGCCAGGCATGCGCACCAAACTGTCCGAACCTTCCGATGATGTCGAATTGCTTGAGGTAACGCTTCCGGGGATCTTCAATACCAAGCTGGGCTAGGAGGATTTTAGCCCAGGAATCTTGCGCGCGGGGGTTCAACTCCCTGCGCTCTTTCCTTTAGGGTATGATTTTCTGACCAGTTGATCAAAAACGGGGAATCGCCATGACTTTGAAAGATGCAGCACTGTCTGTTCGGGAAAAAGCCTATGCGCCTTATTCCAACTTCAAGGTTGGGGCGGCGATCCGGTCCGCATCCGGCGAGGTCCACGCGGGTTGCAACGTTGAAAACGTGGCCTATCCCGAGGGCACTTGTGCCGAGGCCGGGGCAATCGCTGCGATGGTCGCTGCGGGCGAACAGGAATTGTCCGAGGTCTATGTTGTTGCCTCAAGCCCGCAACCGGTTCCGCCGTGTGGCGGTTGCCGGCAAAAGCTGGCCGAATTTGGCAAGCGGGACGTCAAGGTGACGCTGGCGACCGTGGATGGCGCCGAGTTTGTAACCACGATTGGGCAATTGCTGCCGGGCGCTTTCGACGCCTCGCACATGGAGGACGTCTGATCCAATGGACGCCCGTTCGATCATTGCAAAACTGCGCCGAAACGAGGTGCCGACCGGAGTTGAGCTGAACTGGTTCGCGCAAGGACTGGCCGATGGCGGGGTCAGCGACGCCCAAGCGGGCGCTTTTGCCATGGCCGTCTGCATGGGCGGATTGGGCACCAAAGGGCGCGCCGATCTGACGATCGCTATGCGCGACAGCGGCGACGTACTGAGCTGGGATTTCGATGGCCCGGTCATCGACAAACACTCGACCGGTGGGGTGGGAGACAGTGTAAGCCTCGTACTCGCCCCTGCACTGGCTGAGATGGGGGCGTATGTCCCCATGATCTCGGGACGGGGTCTGGGTCATACTGGCGGTACCCTGGACAAGCTTGAGGCCATTCCCGGCGTCAGCACCCAGATCGGTCAGGAGCGGCTGACACAAATTCTGCGGGAAACGGGCGCGGCCATTGTCGGGGCTACGGGGCAGATCGCCCCGGCCGACAAGCGCCTTTATGCGATCCGTGATGTGACGGCGACCGTTGAAAGCCTGGACCTGATCACAGCGTCGATCCTGTCCAAGAAACTGGCCGCCAGCCCCGAGGCCTTGGTGCTGGACGTCAAGGTCGGCAGCGGCGCGTTTATGAAAACGTTGGAGGATGCACGCAAACTGGCGCGGGCCTTGACTGAAACTGCGAATGCTGCGGGCTGCCGGACCTCGGCCGTCATCACCGATATGCATCAACCTTTAGCCCCTGCGCTGGGCAATGCATTGGAAGTGGCCGAGGTGATGAAGGTCATGACGCAAGACCCCTATGCCCCGCTGGCGGAAATCTCGGCCGAGTTAGGTGGAGTATTGCTGGCCGATGCTGGAATGTTCGCAACTGCCGATGAAGGGCGCGACAAGATCACGGATGTCATCCGCGATGGTCGTGCAGCTGAACGCTTTGGGCGCATGATGGCAGCCGTAGGCGCGCCGCTGCAGTTTGTTGACAACTGGTCCCGGTACTTGTCAGAGGCCAGCGTGATCCTTGAAGTTCCGGCACCGACCAACGGACACATCACTGCCATTAACGGTGAGGCGCTGGGCCTGACAGTTGTAGCACTGGGCGGCGGACGGCAGGTTGAAGACGACGTTATCAACCCGGCCGTGGGTCTGTCTGACATCGTCCGGCTAGGCGACAAAGTCGAGAAGGGTGCGCCGTTAGCTGTAATCCACGCGGCCCGGGAGGATGCCGCGCGGCAGGCCGCGGAGACCGTTCTGAAGGCGATCAACATAGGTGCGGATGCGCCTGTGGAGCCTACTCTTGTTCACGAAAGGATTACGCCGTGACCCGCGCGTTCCTGGTGGTAATGGATTCGGTTGGCATCGGCGGCGCGCCGGACGCCGATCTGTTTTTTAACGGCGAAACGCCGGACACCGGCGCAAATACGCTGGCTCACATTGCGCAGGCCTGCGCAGAAGGAAGGGCCGAAGACGGGCGATCCGGCGCGCTGAGCCTGCCCAATCTGGACGCGCTTGGATTAGGCGCAGCAACGCGGCTGGCCTCGGGCGCTGAAACACCGGGACTGGAGACCATGCCGACGGGGATGTGGGGCAGCGCGCGAGAGTATTCTCCGGGAAAGGATACACCTTCGGGCCACTGGGAGCTGGCCGGTCTGCCGGTGCCGTGGGATTGGCATTACTTCCCGGATACGACGCCTTCATTCCCTGCCAACTTAAGCCAGGCTGCGGCACAGGCGGCTGGAACAGACGGAATTCTGGGTGATTGTCACGCCTCGGGCACGACCATCATTGCCGAATTGGGGGCCGAGCATATGCGGACCGGCTGGCCGATCTGCTATACCTCGGCCGATAGCGTTTTCCAGATCGCCGCGCATGAGGAAAGCTTTGGCCTGGACCGTCTCCTGGAGATGTGCAAAGCACTCGCCCCGCGTTTGCATGAGATGAAAGTAGGCCGCGTCATTGCGCGACCCTTTGTAGGCTCAGTCAAAGAGGGCTTCACCCGCACCACTAACCGCAAGGACTTCGCCATACTTCCCCCCGCGCCGGTCCTGACCAATTGGGTGCAGGATGCGGGGCGTCGGGTCCACGCGGTAGGCAAGATCGGCGACATCTTCTCGATGCAAGGAATCGACACGCTGCGAAAAGGGTCGGATGCTGAGTTGATGGGTCACCTGTCTGATCTGGTCGATATGGCCGAAGAGGGTAGCCTGACCTTTGCCAATTTCGTTGAGTTCGACAGCCTCTATGGCCATCGCCGCGATATCAGCGGCTATGCCAGCGCCTTGGAATGGTTCGACCGTGAAATTGGAAAGATTCTGAATAAGCTGCGCCCTGGTGATATGATGTTGCTGACCGCCGATCACGGCAACGATCCCAGTTGGATCGGCACCGACCACACGCGCGAACAGGTGCCCGTTCTGATCGCGGGGCAAGGCACGGGCCAAATCGGGGCCGTCGATTTTGCCGATGTCGCCGCAAGTATCGCACACCATCTGAACATTCCGGCACAAGGGCCGGGGAAGAGTTTTCTATGACCGTCGCAGACCTACCCAAAATCGAGTTGCACCTGCACCATGAAGGTGCAGCGCCGCCTGATTTCATCCGCCAGCTAGCGCATGAAAAGCGTATAGACCTGAGCGGTATCTTTAAATCAGACGGAAGTTATGACTTCCGCGACTTCGCCCATTTCCTCAGCGTGTATGAAGCCGCATGCGAGGTGCTCAAATCGCCCGAGGATTTCCGTCGGCTGACCTTGGCTATACTGGAGGAAAGCGCGGCAAACGGCGTGGTCTACTCGGAAACCTTCCTAAGCCCCGATTTCTGCGGCGGCGGAGATGTGCACGCCTGGCGCGACTATCTGAACGCCATTCAGGACGCGGCGGACGAGGCCGAGCGCAAGTTCGATATCACCCTGCGCGGCGTTGTCACCTGTGTTCGTCATTTCGGACCCGAGCAGGCAAAACAAAGCGCTTTTTGCGCGGCGGAAACCGCTGGTAATTGGATCACCGGATTTGGAATGGGCGGAAACGAGGGCGTCGGGACGCAGGGCGATTTCAAATGGGCCTTTGACTGCGCCCGCGAAGCTGGGCTGCGCCTGACCACCCATGCCGGAGAATTCGGCGGCCCCGAAAGCGTACGCGATGCTGTTCGAGACCTCGGTGTCGAACGGGTCGGCCACGGCGTGCGGGCCATTGAGGACGACGATCTGATCCGGGAACTTGTTGACCGCGAAGTCACGCTTGAAGTCTGCCCCGGTTCCAACGTGGTTCTGGGCCTGTTCCCAGATTTTGCGGCACATCCGATTGCCCGGCTGCGCGATCAGGGTGTAAACGTCACAGTTTCCACCGACGATCCGCCGTTTTTCCATACCACCATGCGGCGCGAATATGAGATGCTGCATCAGGCCTTTGGCTGGGACGCCGAGGATTTTGCGGCCCTGAACGACACAGCCCTGAACGCAGCTTTCTGCGATGATGACACCCGCGAACGGGTGAAGAAAAGACTGGAGAGAACATGAGCGAACACCTGACCGTCGTTGACCACCCGCTGGTGCAGCACAAACTGACGCTCATGCGGGATAAGGGCACCTCGACCGCCGTGTTCCGCCAGCTGTTGCGCGAGATCACGCTGCTGTTGGCCTATGAGGTCACGCGTGAGCTGAAGCTGACCACCCGGCACATTGAAACACCAATGGAGGAAATGGACGCCCCCATTCTGGCCGGTAAAAAACTGGCTCTGGTGTCGATCTTGCGTGCCGGAAACGGAATGTTGGACGGGGTGCTGGAACTGGTCCCCTCGGCCCGTGTCGGGTTTGTCGGGCTGTACCGCGACGAAGAAACCCTGAAGCCTGTGCAATACTACTTCAAAGCGCCTGAAGGTCTGAAGGATCGGCTGGTCATCGCGGTTGATCCGATGCTGGCAACCGGCAACAGCTCGGCT
The DNA here is from genome assembly GCF_059611005.1 of Ruegeria sp. CDSB117. Lineage (NCBI taxonomy): Bacteria > Pseudomonadati > Pseudomonadota > Alphaproteobacteria > Rhodobacterales > Roseobacteraceae > Ruegeria > Ruegeria sp. CDSB117. The sequence goes on along the minus strand of NZ_JBXWOS010000009.1, from coordinate 158,306 downwards.
GCGGCGATTGATTTGCTGAAAGAAGCCGGGGCGACCGATATCCGTTTCCTCTGCCTGCTGGCCGCGCCCGAAGGCGTCGCCCGCATGAAAGAGGCGCATCCTGACGTGAACATCGTCTCGGCGTCGCTGGATCGCGAGTTGAACTCGAAAGGGTATATCATGCCTGGGTTGGGCGATGCCGGCGACCGGATGTTCGGCACCAAGTAACCGGCCTACTCGCCACAGATATTCTGCAGCCGGACCCAATCGCGGTCCGGCAGTACTTGCGGCAGCGGGCGCCCGGCCATCGGGTCAGCCTCGATCAAGCCCAGAGTGTCTTCCCCCGTGACATCCACAGCATAGGCATATGGCGTTGATGGCAGCGCTGCCTGGGCAAAAACCTCTAGCAAAGCTTGATCGGACAAAGTTGGGCGCGGTTCTGACAAGACCTGTTCGGTATAGGCGTCAACGATCTCGGGCGTTAGCTCTCCGGTTGTTAGCAGGCGGAATGCCGTGGTTGGGCCGGTTCGGTCCAGTACCTCGTCCAAGGGATCCTGTACGGCGGCCCGCGCGCGTTCGGCGATGATGTAACCGGCGGCGATGGATGGGTCCTCGTGATCTTCAACCAATGAGCGGTTCAACAGAATGATCCCACCAGGCAGGCCGAGGCTTGTTTGCACCCCGGCGGGCAGAATAACGACCTCTCGCACTCCGGTTCGGGCTGCCAGTTGGTCCAACGCAGCTTGTGCATCCTCTGAGGTGCACGAAACACCCGAAACCCGTTCAATCCGGTGCAGGATCGCATCTCCGATATCGTATCGCTTGATCTCGGGGACAACAGAAACGACGTGGTTTTGCAGCGCGGCCGGAGCCCAAAGCAGCAATAGCGCGGCAACTGCAGCAACCACTCCCGCAACACTAAGCCAACGCAACCGTCCGGGATGCGGGCGCGACCGATCAATTGCCTTTTGCAAACGGTCGATCGCCGCGATCATCGTGGTCTCGGTTTCTTCCAGCTCCAGCGTTTCGTCGGGGTCTCCGTCCGGGTTGAAGATTGCGGGATAAAGTCCGGGGTTATGTCGTTCCAGCGCAGCCAATGACCAATGGGTCAATGCCCGATCGTTGAAATCAGAAATCGTCAGCGTTGCTTCGCCAATCGACACCACAACCTCGCGCCGCTGCACGTCGGGCGAGGGGCGCCACAGACCGGTGGCTTCGATCCGTTCGTACTGTTTCAGAGCCGTCATCAAGGTGAAGTTTGCTCGTTATTATTTTGCCCCAGCTTAACATGGTAAATTCAAAGGGCGCAAACCAGTTGCGCCGTCTGCGGTAAATGTGCTGGATACAACGACACGTGCAGGGTTGTCCTGTCGTGCCCCATCGTTTTACCGAGGCGAAAGATGCAGGCGGACACTCAGACCTCACCGATACTGGCATCGGTGCTGATGATCAGCGCCATGGCGATCATCGGGGTGATCGACAATGTGGTGATACTGTTGGCGGAAACGGTTGGCCTGTGGCAATTCCACCTGAGCCGCGCGTTGCTAATGTTGCCGCTGATCTTCGGTCTATCGCTATTGGGGCTGGGCAGTATGCGCCCGAAACGATTTGGCCCGGTGATTCTGCGCAGCGTACTGATCACCCTGGCCATGTTGTTCTATTTCGCATCGCTTGCGGTCATGCCGATTGCGCAGGCGCTGGCCGGGTTGTTCACATCGCCGATTTTTGTCCTTTTGATCTCGGCCCTGGCAATGAAGCAGCGGATTGGCCCTTGGCGTATTGTTGCGGTTCTACTGGGGTTTGCGGGAATTCTGTGCGTGCTGCAGCTTGACCCCTACGATTTCGATACTCGCAGCCTGTTGCCGGTCGCCGGGGGTCTGTTCTACGCGCTGAGTGCCGTTATCACGCGCAGCCATTGTTCCGATGAAAGCACCGTGGCGCTGCTGGCTGCGATGATCATCACGCTGGGATCGGCCGGGGCGATTGGCCTTCTGGTACTTGAGCTGTTTCCGGTGGCCGCGCCGGATGGTCCCGACGGCTTCGCCGCGCGGGGTTGGGTCTGGCAGATGCAACCTGCATTGCCGTGGATCGCAATACAGGCGGTTGGCTCCACGATTGCCGTCTTCATGTTGATCAAGGCCTATCAGGTGGGCGAGCCGTCCTATGTCGCGGTCTTTGAGTACTCGGTCATGATTTTTGGTCCGCTCTTTGCCTTTGCGGCTTTCGGGCAGGCGATCGGGCCGATGCAGATTGGCGGGATTGGCTTGATTGCAATCGCAGGTGCCCTGTTGGGATGGCGTGCAGGGCGCGAGGCTGCCCGGCCAGAACCGGTTTAGCCTTATCCTGAGGCCAGCCATTTGTTTTGGGTGGGCAATCGGGGATCATTCAGACCGGATACCGATGGGTGTAACACGACCTGCCCGATTTCAGCCAACGGGCTCAGACAGATTCGGCGGCACGGATGACCGCTGGTGTAAATTATAGTTTCCAAAAATCTGCCAATTTTTACCAATTGCACAGTGTTGTTCAAAGAATTGTTGTTTTTCACGGCTTTAAGAGCGCAAATTGGGCGGCAATGTGTCTAAATTAAGTCGCCCATGGTTAAGTCGTGCTAGTCGTTATGAGTAGTTGTTTTTGTGTCAGAAATGGGTGCGACACGTGTTAAATGTACAGAGTGTTTTGAGTTATGAGGCCGTTCCGAACCAGGAAGTGCAGGACAATCCTGCGATTTCGCTGAACGCGCGTCGGGGTGGTTTTGTCCACGGAACTAAGATTGCGACGGATCGCGGTTGGCAGCCTGTTGAAGGACTGCAAGCAGGCGATCTGATCCGCACGATGGACAACGGGTTCAGGGCAGTCTCGCGGGTTGCGACGGATTGCATAGCAATCGCTGCCAGCGAGTCCAGGTCGGAAAACTTACCTGTCCGTGTGCCATCGAACACTTTGTATAACGGCGATCCGGTCTGGTTGATGCCAGAGCAGGGCGTGGCGTTGGACAACACCAAGCTGAGCCAGGGTCCGATCACGCTGCCGATCAGCATGCCTGTGGTGCCTGCGCGGGTTCTCAGTGGAACGTTTCGACTTTCGTCCAGCGCGCCCTCATTGCTGTTTGAGGTTTGTTCGTTGTTCTTTGAGCAAGACGAAGTGATCTATATCGAGGGTGGTTTGCGCGCCTTTTGTCCTGCGGGCCGCTTTGGGTCGAACAGCCGGCCCGCGAACGCCTCGTACAAGGTGGTCGATGCTGATCGGACCGAAGACCTGATCGACATGGTCGCGCATAGCAGGGACATTGCTGTTCTTGCGAATTCACTGGGCGCATTGCCGGCTCCGATCATGCAGAACCCGATTTTTCCAGCGCGGCCTGTCATGGGTGCGCGACGTCCTGGGCGGCCGGGGCGGCCTGCACCGATATTCTAGTTTTTTTTAAGCTATTGATTAAAGAATGACGCTGGCGCGGTAACCCGCACCAGCGTCAATTTTTTTAGGCAGCTTTTGCTTCGGGGTCAAAGCGACCATAGAAGCTCTGGCCTTTCTCAGCCATCTCACGCAGCAGCGGCGGGCAGGCGAAGCGTTCGCCATACTGTGCCGTCAACTGGTCGCAACGCTCGGCGGCGTAGGGCGTGCCGATGATGTCCAGCCAGCTGAGCGGACCACCCGACCATGGTGCAAAGCCCCAGCCAAGGATTGCGCCCACGTCGCCCTCGCGGATGTCCTCCAGAACGCCTTCTTCCAGCGCGCGGACCGCTTCCAGAACCTGTGCGAACATCAGACGTTCCTGAACTTCGATCAGATCAGGCTGGTCCTCGGCATGCGGGTATTTCTCCTGCAGACCCTTCCAGTACTCGGTGCGCTTGCCCTTTTCGTCATAGTCGAAGAAACCTGCGTTTGCCTTGCGTCCCAGACGACCCTCTTCCTCCATCCAGAAGATCAGATCATCGCCGGGGTTATCCGGATAGGCATTACCCATCGCGGCTTTGGTCGCACGAGCAATTTTGGCCCCCAGATCAATCGAGGTCTCATCGTTCAGCTGGATCGGCCCAACGGGGAAGCCCAACTGACGCGCGGCGTTGTCGATCAACACTGGGCTGACGCCCTCGGTGATCATGCGCAGACCTTCGTTGATATAGGGAATGATGCAACGGTTGGCGTAGAAGAAACGCGCATCGTTGACCACGATCGGCGTCTTGCGGATCTGGCGCACATAGTCCAGCGCCTTGGCAACCGCGCGATCACCGGTTTCTTTACCCTTGATAATCTCGACTAGGAACATCTTCTCGACCGGTGAGAAGAAGTGAATACCGATGAACTGATCCGAGCGCACGGATGCTTTGGCCAGATCGGTGATCGGCAGGGTCGAAGTGTTCGAGGCAAAGATGCAATCCTCGGGGATAATCGCCTCGACCTTCTTGGTCATCTCGGCCTTGACGCCCACGTCTTCGAAGACGGCTTCGATGATCAGATCGCATCCTTTGAGGTTGTCCAGATCCGGGGTCGCGGTGATGCGGGCCAGCATGGCCCCTTTCTTCTCAGCCGTGACTTTGCCGCGCTTCATGCCCTTGTCGAGATAGCTCTCGGTATAGGCTTTGCCTTTGTCCGCAGCTTCCTGGTCGCGGTCCACAAGAACCACTTCCATCCCAGCCTGGGCCGACACCAGCGCGATACCGGCACCCATCATGCCTGCGCCCAGTACGCCGATCTTCTTGACCGACTGATCGGGAACACCGGCAGGACGCACGGCACCTTTTTCCAACGCTTCCTTGTTCAGGAACAGCGACCGGATCATCGCACCCGAAGAGGGGTTCATCAGGACAGAGGTGAACCAACGCGCCTCGATCTTCAGGGCAGTGTCAAAATCGACCAGCGCACCTTCGTAGACCGCGCTCAGCAGAGCCTTGGCGGCAGGGAAGGCGCCTTGGGTTTTGCCGTTCACCATCGCCGATGCACCAACGAAGTTCATGAAACCAGCAGGGTGGTAAGGCGCGCCGCCGGGCATCTTATAGCCCTTCGCATCCCACGGTTTGATGATGTCTGCGTCCTTGGCGTTCAGCACCCATTCCTTGGCTGCGGCCATCGGGTCGGCTGCGATCTCGTCGATATAGCCCGCGCCTTTGGCTTTCTTGACGTCCAGCATCTTACCTTCAAGCAACAGCGGAGCAGCGGCAATCGCGCCAACTTTGCGGACCATCCGGGTGGTGCCGCCCGCGCCGGGGAAGATACCGACCATGATTTCGGGCAGGCCATATTTGGCCTTGGGGTTTTCGGCCGCAAAAATGCGATGCGTAGACAGCGGCAGTTCCATGCCGATGCCGGCAGCGGTGCCAGGCAGAACGGTGGCAATCGGCTTGCCGCCCTTCTTGGTCTTGGGGTCCATGCCCGCCATCTCGATCTTGCGCAGCAGGGCGTGCATCTGCATCGTGCCTTCAAACAGACCTTTTGCCGGATTGTCGCCCGCCTGTTCCTTCATCACGGCCAGCAGGTTCAGGTCCATGCCACCAGCGAAGGACCCTTCCTTACCCGAGGTGATGATGATGCCTTTGACGTCGTCATCAGCCAGCGCCTGATCGACCAGATCGCTCAGCTGTGCCAGCCCGTCAAAGGACATCACGTTCATGGTTTTCCCGGGCACATCCCAGGTGATTGTGGCGACGCCGTCCGCGTCTTTGCTCAGAGTGAAATCAGTCATTGTCATCTCCAATCTGGTCAGCCGTCAGCGGGCTGCCATCTTTGCGGGTGAAGGCGAATCCGTTCTCATCATCCTTCACCATCATGTCTATGTCGCTGTAATAGCCGGTCTCGGTCGGGGTCCGTGTGCCCACCACCAGAAAGGTTGCGGGCGCATCGGTTTTGTTCACAAGGTAGTGGCCGTTGGCCTCACCTGCGGGCCAAGCGGCGCAGTCGCCGGGCTGCATCTCATGCTCACCATCGTCATCAATCAGCACGCAGGTGCCGCTGAGCATGATGGCAAATTCGTCCTGCTCCATATGGTAATGGCGCAGTGAAGACATGCCCTGCGGTTCCAACCGCACGACGTTGACCCCGTATTGGGACAGCCCGCCTGCATCGCCCACACGCTGAACGAAACGACCTGCGGTCGCTTCAGCCAGCTTGCCGGGATAGGCCGAGCCGCCCTTGAACGGAATCTGAGAGAGATCCAGCTTGGGCATCAGACCCGCTCGATAATGGTTGCTGCACCCATGCCGGATGCAATGCAGAGCGTCGCCAGACCGGTTTCCTTGTCCTGACGCTCCAACTCATCCAGCAACGTGCCGATGATCATCGCGCCCGTTGCGCCCAGCGGGTGACCCATCGCAATCGAGCCGCCGTTCACGTTGACCAACGCCGGGTCGACGTCGAACGCCTGCTGGAAGCGCAGCACGACCGAGGCGAAGGCTTCGTTGACTTCGAACAGGTCCAGATCGCCGATCTTCATGCCATTGTCGGCCAGGATCTTCTCGGTCACAGGAACCGGACCGGTCAACATGATGGTCGGGTCAGTTCCGATCTTGGCGGTTGCCTTGATGCGGGCGCGGGGCTTGAGGCCGTATTTCTCGCCGAATTCCTTGTTGCCGATCAGAACAGCCGCCGCACCATCCACAATGCCCGAGCTGTTGCCCGCGTGGTGGATGTGGTTGATCTTTTCCAGATGCGGGTATTTCAGCATGGCCACCTTGTCGAAGCCGGGCATCTGTTCGCCCATCATCTGGAAGGCCGGGTTCAGGCCACCAAGGCTTTGCATGTCAGTGCCGGGGCGCATGTATTCGTCGCGGTCCAGAATGGTCAGGCCGTTCTGATCCTTGATGGTGATAACCGATTTATCAAAACGGTTGTCTGCCCATGCTTCCGCGGCTCGGCGCTGCGATTCCATCGCCAACGCGTCGGCGTCGTCACGGCTAAAGCCATATTCGGTCGCGATAATGTCGGCCGAGATACCCTGCGGCACGAAGTAAGTCTCCATCGCCAGCGAAGGGTCAACCGCGATCGCTGCACCGTCGCTGCCCATGGCCACGCGGCCCATCATTTCGACGCCACCTGCGATGTAAGCCTCACCTGCGCCGCCTTTGACTTGGTTCGCCGCGAGGTTCACAGCTTCCATGCCTGAGGCGCAGAAACGGTTGATTGCGAGACCGGGGATCGACTGATCCAGATCAGAGGCCAGAACCGCCGAGCGCGCAAGACAGCCGCCTTGCTCCATCACTTGGGTGACGTTGCCCCAAATCACGTCTTCTACGGCGTGGCCTTCGAGGTTGTTGCGCTCTTTCATCGCGTTCAGGGTCAGGGCCGACAGGCGCACCGAGGTTACCTCGTGCAGGCTGCCATCCTTGCGGCCCTTGCCGCGCGGGGTGCGCAGGGCGTCATAGATATATGCTTCGGTCATGGGTCTTCTCCTCAAGCTCGATCCGACGGGTTGCCGGGCATCAGGTCATAGGGGTGTTTCCAGCCAGGCTGCTCGGACAAGCGAGACAGCCAGGCGTCGATATGGGGCCAGTCGGCGCGGTCAAAGCCGAATGGTTCGGGATAATACAGATAGCTGCAGCAGCTGAGATCGGCATTCGTGACATCGTCGCCAACAATCCAGTCGCGGCCGTTCAGATGATCGTTCAACACTTGGTAAGCGGCCTTCAGGCGCCCTTGATTGAAAGCGATCACATCGGGATTGCGGTGCTGTTCCGGGAGGAAATTGATCAGGAAGCGGGTCAGGCCGGCCATCGAGCTGAGTTTGTGATTATCCCACAGCACCCAGCGCAGAACATCGTAATTCTCTTCCCGGTTCTTGCCACCGAACTTACCTGACTTCTCAGTCACATAGGTCTGAATGGCGCCAGACTGGCTTGTGCGGAAATCACCGTCGATCAGGACAGGTGCTTCGCCCATTTCATTCACTTCGGCGCGAAACTCGGGCGTGCGAGTTACACCTTTGAAAAAGTCGACAAAGACCGGTTCCCACTCCAGCCCGGACATTTCCAGCGCCAGCGCAGCCTTATAACTGTTTCCGCTTTCTCCGAAGCAATGAAGCATGATTGTCATGTGATCGCCCCTCCCAAGGCGCATGGTGCGAAGTCGAATTTCGCGTATTTCGAGAAAGACGAACCATAAGGCTAAGCGCCATTGGGGTTTGGCTTTCTGAAAACACGCCCACCTGAGTGAAGGTGGCTGTAACGTTTAACGCTTGCGGTCATCCAACTCGGAATTGAAAATACGCAGGCGGTGGGTCAGGTTGTCCTCGTTGATCACACTGTTGAAATTCTCGAACAGAAACGACAGCGCCTCTCCTTCGTCCAATCCAGCCTCACGCGCGAATGCTTTGAGCTTGCGATACCCGTCTTCGGTCATTGCGACGGGAAAGCGGCGGGTTAGTCGAAAACGCTTTGGCATGTGGTTCCTCCGGTAAGCTGGGTCCGGGCAATATCGCCCGGACCCAGACTGAGATCAGAAGTTCGCCGCGTCCAGAGCCATCACTGTGTCCGCACCCGTCTGGATTCGCGCCAGATGCATGCCTGTGGCGGGCAGGCGGCGGGCCATGTAGAAGCGGCCGGTGTTGATCTTGGTCTCGTAGAACTCTTTGTCCGACGCACCACCGTCCAGCGCTTCCTGAGCGGCTTTAGCCATCTGTGCCCACATTAGGCCCAGGCAGACATGGCCGAACATGTGCATGAAGTCATAAGAACCGGACAGAGCGTTGTTCGGGTTCTTCATGCCTTCCTGCATGAAGTACATGCCAGCGGATTGCAGGTCCTTGGACGCCGCCTTCAGCGGTTCGATGAAGGCTTTGTCGTAAGCTTCGTCCTTGCCACCGTTTTCCTTGCAGAAGGTCTTGACCATGTCGAAAAACGCCATGACGTGCTTACCGCCGTCTTGCGCCAGTTTCCGACCGACAAGGTCCAGCGCCTGAACGCCATTAGCACCTTCGTAGATCATCGCGATCCGGGCATCGCGGGTGTATTGCGACATGCCCCATTCTTCGATGTAGCCGTGGCCGCCATAGACCTGCTGTGCCTGGACGGTCATGTCATAGCCCTGATCGGTCAGGAAACCTTTGATAACCGGAGTCAGCAGTGAAATCAGACCGTCCGCATCCTGGTCACCCGAGCGGTGCGCGCGGTCAATCAGCGATGCTCCCCACAGGATGAATGCGCGTGCGCCTTCGCTGAAGCTTTTCTGATCCATCAGGTTGCGGCGGATATCCGGGTGCACGATCAGCGGGTCCGCCGGTCCATCGGGGTTTTCCGCGCCGGTTACCGCACGTCCCTGCAGTCGGTCCTTGGCGTATTCCACGGCGTTCTGGTAGGCGGCGTCTGCCTGGCACAGGCCCTGCATGCCCACGCCCAGACGGGCCTCGTTCATCATGGTGAACATGGCGCGCATGCCTTTGTTTTCCTCACCAATCAGGAAACCGGTTGCACCGTCATAGTTCATCACGCAGGTCGAGTTGCCGTGGATGCCCATCTTTTCTTCGATCTTGCCAACCGACACGCCGTTGCGCTCGCCCAAGGAACCGTCTTCGTTGACCATAAACTTGGGCACGATGAACAGCGACACACCTTTGATGCCATCGGGGCCGCCTGGAATCTTGGCCAGCACCAGATGGATGATGTTGTCTGCCATGTCGTGATCGCCGGACGAGATAAAGATCTTCTGCCCCGAAATCTTGTAGCTGCCATCGCCCTGCGGTTCCGCCTTGGTGCGCATCAGACCCAGATCGGTGCCGCAGTGCGGTTCCGTCAGGTTCATGGTGCCGGTCCATTCACAGCTGACCATTTTAGGCAGATAGGTGTCTTTCTGTGCATCGCTTCCGTGTGCCAGAATGGCCGAAGCCGCGCCGTGTGTCAGGCCCTGATACATAGTGAAGGCGGTGTTCGAGGCCGAGAAGATCTCGCCCACGGCTGTGCCAATGACGTATGGCATATTCTGGCCGCCGTATTCCTCGGGCATATCCAGACCAGTCCAGCCACCTTCTTTGACCTGCTCGAAGGCGTCTTTGAAGCCAGTGGGAGTGTATACAATACCGTTTTCCAAACGGCATCCTTCGGTGTCACCAACCACGTTCAGCGGGTGCAATACATTGGTGGCAACCTTGCCTGCTTCTTCCAAAACGGCGCCGGTGAATTCGGCTTCAAGCTCGCTGTACCCCGGAACGTCGGAGTCCGAGATTTTCAGAACATCGTGCAGAATGAACTGCGTATCTTTGGTTGGCGCGTTGTAGACGGGCATGTGAAGCTCCCTTTAATTCATATGTCCGGGTGGTAGGCAGGCGAGGGGGTTACTCGGCGGCCTTTTTGTCTTGTTTAACCGAGGCGATGACTTTCTCGCCCCAGCGCAACTGTTCTTTCAGGTCGTCGATCGCCTGGGTCAGTTCCTCACGGCGCGCTTCCATGTCTTCCAGACGCTCGCACGCAATTTCATAGGTGCGCGATATCTGAGTCATCTGTTGGTCGCCGACATGGTAAAGGTCCAGAAGCTGGCGAATTTCTTCCAGGCTGAACCCAAAGCGCTTGCCGCGCAGGATCAGTTTCAGGCGGGCACGATCGCTTTTGGTGAACAGCCGTTTTTGGCCTTCACGGATCGGAAACAAAAGCTCTTTGGCCTCGTAGAACCGCAACGTACGGGGCGTGACATCATAGGTCTCGCACATTTCGCGGATGGTCATCAGATCTTCGGTCATGGTTTCAGCACTCTCGTCACTGGCGTCAATGAAAGTCAGTTGCGCAGTCGATGCGCACGTTACAACACGTAGATGACGTTCACGTAATGTGAACGCTGCGTCACAAAATAAGTTTACGTAACTTCCACACGCGTCAAGTCGCGGATTTCCGACTTTTTCGAATTTAACGTAACGGAATTTGGGGGTTCAAAAACCAAAAGAGCGACCCGGCACGCCTTAAGGCATGGTCGGACTTAGCCAGAGTTGCTTCTTTTTCTGGCGCGCCATGGCGCGTCGACGGAATCACTCGAGGGATTTGGCCGTCTGGTCGCGCATCTCGGTCAGGGCATCAATCGCCTCGTCCAGTTGCTGCCGTTGCTGGTTCAGTTCGACGATCTGCTTATCCGCGACGTCGACAAAAGCGCGCATCTGGACCTCGTTGCCTTCATTTTCATAGATCAGCAGCCACTGGCGGATATCTTCCAGCGAAAATCCATACTTGCGGCCACGCAGGATCAAAGTCATGCGCGCGCATTCCCGAGGACCATAAAAACGCGACCTGCCTTCGCGGTCTGGTTGCAGCAATTCAATGTATTCATAGTAGCGCAGGGTACGTGGAGTCACATCGTACTCGGCGCACATCTCTTTGAATGACAAACGGTTGTCGGACATTCCTGATCTCCTCTGGCGCAGCCTATGTTCTGTCAGCCGCAAGCGCAACCGGCGGGCTTGCTCTTTTGGCGGACACGGGCTCATAAAGGGATAAACCAAGAGAACGGATTCAAGTACATGGTCGACAAAGCCGCAATTGCGCGCCAATTCATCGAGGCGATCCCGCATGCAAAAGCGTTGGGTCTGAAGCTGACCTCAATCGGAAATGGCGAAGCGGGTATTACAATGCCGTACAGCAAAGAGCTTGTTGGCGATCCGCGCACCGGGGTGATTCATGGCGGCGCTGTTTTTGCCGCATTGGATACCTGTTGTGGTGCCGCCGTCATGAGCCATCCGTCGGCTCCCGGCGGTACGGCGACAATTGACCTGAGGATCGACTATATGCGGGCGGCAACACCGGGACAGACGATAACGACCCAGGCGACATGCTACCACATCACACGGAACGTCGCCTTTGTGCGCGCGACGGCGATGGACGAAGACGAAGGTCTTCCGGTGGCCACAGCGGCAGGGTCATTCACGGTGGAGGGTTTGTAATGGCGCGTACTCGCCCCGAACCCGTCCAAGTCGTAAAACAACGCCGGGATGCGGCGCTGAACGCTATAGTCGAAGGTGTGCCCTACATCCGGTTCCTCGACATCGGCTTTGATCGCCGCGGTGATGAACTGACTGGCGTGTTGTATTTCGACCAGAAACTGATCGGCAACCCGTTACTGCCCGCATTGCATGGCGGCGTCACGGCGGCGTTTCTAGAAGTCACGGCTGTCATCACGCTGAGTTGGGAGTTCTTGCTGCCCAAGATCGAAAGCGGGGAACTGAATGCCAGTGATATCGCCGACTATGAAACGGTACGTTTCCCAAAGACCGTCGATTTCACCGTCGACTATCTGCGGTCAGGCCTGCCGCGTGATGCCTATGCGCGCGCATTCATCAGCCGGGCCGGGCGTCGCTATGCCTCTGTCAGGGTCGAGGCCTGGCAAGACAATCACGCGAAGCTCTTTGCACAGGCTTCCGGGCATTTCCTGATGCCACAGCCCACCGCTGACGGAAAATAGAACGCTATGCAGGACGCTTCGGCACCCATTACGCATAAGCGGGTGCTCCGGATTGCAGCGCCGATCGTATTGTCCAATGCGACGGTGCCAATACTGGGGGCGGTGGACACTGGTGTTGTGGGGCAGTTGGGGCAGGCGGCCCCGATAGGCGCTGTCGGCATGGGTGCCGTTATTCTGGCCACCATCTACTGGGTGTTCGGGTTCCTACGTATGGGGACAACCGGTCTTGCTGCCCAGGCACGTGGTGCAGGGGACACGGCGGAAACCGGAGCCTTGCTGATGCGCGGGCTGTTGCTGGGCGGCGCGGCGGGTCTGTTCTTTATACTGACGCAGGTCTGGTTGTTCTGGGGGGCGTTCGCCCTGTCTCCAGCCAGTCCAGAGGTTGAATCTCTGACCCGCGCCTATCTGGAGATCCGTATCTGGGGGGCTCCGGCTACGATCGCGCTTTTTGCCGTGACAGGTTGGCTGATCGCGGTAGAGCGCACCAAGGGTGTGTTCGTTTTGCAGATCTGGATGAACGGGCTGAACATCGTTCTGGATCTCTGGTTTGTTCTTGGCCTTGGCTGGGGCGTCGAAGGTGTCGCCATCGCGACGCTCATCGCCGAATGGACCGGGTTGGCGCTTGGTCTCTGGTTGTGCCACGACGCTTTCGCCGGAAATCAGTGGCGCGACTGGCCCAGGATCTTTGACCCAGCGCGTCTGCGCCGAATGATGCAGGTGAACGGCGACATCATGGTGCGTTCGGTGCTTTTGACCGGCGCGTTTACCACTTTTTTGTTTGTTGGTTCAGATCTGGGGGACGTCAATCTGGCGGCAAATCAGGTGCTGCTGCAATTTCTTGAGATCACGGCTTTTGCCTTGGACGGTTTCGCCTTCTCTGCCGAGGCGCTGGTGGGCAGTGCGGTCGGCGCGCGTGATCGGGCCCAGGTACGGCGCGCGTCGATCATGGCCTCGCAATGGGGCGTCGGAGGTGCGTTTGCCCTGGGTCTTGTGTTCTTTCTAACCGGACCATCCCTGATTGATCTGATGTCAACCTCACCGGAAGTACGGATTGCCGCGCGGGAGTTTCTGCTCTGGGCGGCCCTTGCGCCGGTGATCGGCGTAGCCAGCTGGATGTTCGACGGTATCTATATCGGGGCGACCTGGACCCGCGCAATGCGGCAGGCGATGATCCAGTCCGTCGCGATCTATGTGGTGGCCCTGTTCCTGCTGGTGCCGACGTTCGGTAATCATGGGCTTTGGGCCGCGCTGATGGTCCTGAACATCGTGCGCGGGGTCACGTTGGGATGGCGATACCCTAAGCTGGAAGCGCAGATCGCTTAAAGCAGCGACAGCAGGTTTTCGGGCGGGCGACCAATCGCGGCCTTGTCGCCGGCAATGGCCAGAGGACGCTCGATCAGGATGGGGTTTTCCGCCATAGCCTGGATCAGCTCGTCCTCGGGTGTCGTTTTTGACAGGCCAAGTTCCTTGAACCGCTTTTCGCCTGTCCGCATCATCTCGATGGCCGAAATTCCCAATTGGGACAACACCGCGTGCAGCTCATCAGACGACGGCGCATCCTCCAGATATTTGCGAACCTTGACGGTCGTACCTTTTTCTTCCAGCAACGCCAGACCTGCGCGGGATTTTGAACAGCGCGGGTTATGCCAATATTCAATCACAGCCAGTCCTTTCTTTTGCTGCCGACGGCCTCTGCGACCGAAGTGAACCCGTCTTGCGCCAGCAGGTCATCCAGACCTTCGGCAATTTCTGCGGCCAGTGAAATGCCGCCATAGACCATGGCCGTATAGAACTGCACGGCCGAAGCCCCGGCGCAGATCTTGGCGTAAGCCTGCTTTGCCGTCCCGATCCCGCCAACGCCAATCAACGGGATTTGCCCGTCGGTCAACTGGCTAAGACGTGCCAGAACGCGGGTCGATTTCTGGAATAACGGTGCGCCGGACAGACCGCCTGCTTCACCCTTATGGGCATTGCGCAGACCATCGCGTGACAGGGTTGTGTTGGTGGCAATCACCGCATCCACGCCGGTTTCGCGGGCCACATCGGCGATGTCTTGCAATTCGCCTTCGGTCAGATCCGGAGCAATCTTCAGGAAGATTGGCAAGGGGCGGGGCAGTGTGTTGCGTGTCTCAATCACGCCGCTTAGCAACGCACTCAGGGCCGCCTTGCCCTGAAGATCACGCAGTTTTTCCGTATTCGGAGATGAGACGTTGACCGTGGCAAAATCCAGATGCGCGGCGCAATGGGCCAGGACCTTGGCGAAATCGCCGGGGCGGTCATCGCTGTCTTTGTTGGCACCCAGGTTCAGGCCAATCACCGCGTCCTTTGGACGGTCAGCCAGACGGCGGGCCATGACCTCCATGCCTTCGTTGTTGAATCCGAACCGGTTGATGGCGGCCATGTCCTGGGTCAGGCGGAACAGACGTGGTTTCGGGTTGCCGGGCTGCGGGCGCGGGGTCACGGCACCGACCTCAATAAACCCGAACCCTGCGCGAGACAGAGGCGCAAGTACCTCACCATTCTTGTCGAATCCTGCGGCCAGGCCAACGGGATTCGGCAGGTCCAATCCCGCCACTTCGGTGCGCAACCGATTGGAGGTCACTGGACCCGACGCAGTGGCCAATCCGGCCTTTAGCGCCTTGATCGATAATCCGTGAGCTGTCTCAGGATCCATGCGGTGCAGGGCTGCCAGCCCCAGTTTTTCAGTCAGTTTCATCCGAATGCCTCTCCGCCACTGGTAGGGGCGCATCGTATAAGGCGCGAGGTTTCGACGGCGGCTTGACGGTGCACCACGGCCATTTGGTAAACCGGGTCCGTCACCATTTCCAGAAACGCGTGCGCTGTGGGATAGCGGGCGATGAAAACTGCGTCCCAGTTTTCGTCCTGCGGGCCGATCAGAGTCGTCTGAAACACGCCGCGCCACAGGATCGAAGCGCCAAGGCGCGCTATGATCGGAGCGGTTTCCGAGCCGTACTTGCCGTAAGCCTGCGCGCCGGTCAGCCCGGCATCCACGAGTTTGTGCCCTGCAGGATACTCAGCAGCGTCGCGGAACTTCAACAAGTTCAGCATCTCGATCGGGTGGTCCCGATCAAGGTCCTTGAAGGCCTCAAACTGGGCGCGGTCCGGATCGACAAAATTGCTCATTCCATATCCTTGGGAAACTGGTGAGCGGTTCCATCAAAGGGCAGGGCGCGCGACCAGACAACATCGGTCATTTTGATCTGCCGATAAAGATGCGGGAAAAGCGCGCCACCCCGCGAAACCTCCCATTTCAGGTCGTCGCCCATCGCATCGGCGTCACACGCCAGCAGGGTCAGCCCTTCGACCCCGGCAAAATGTTTGGCGGCTGTTTCTGCCGCCTGCTTGGCAGTCGAGAAATGAACATATCCGTCAGAGACATCAATCGGCGCCCCGTCTGATGCGCCTTGCGCCCGTAACGTGGCCCATTCATCGGCCCGAAAAATTTTGTAAATCAGCATGCGGTCGTGATGCACCGGGCCACGGGTAGAATCAAGCCGGATTTCCCCCTTTGACTCTCGGCGTTGCGCGTCGCAACATCTCCGCAATTAACAATAGGGAGTTAAACTATGCTCACCCGTCTTTTGACATCTGCTGCGGTGCTCAGCCTGACCGCAGGCATGGCATTTGCCGAGTACAAACTGACGATTCTGCACACCAACGATTTCCACTCGCGTTTTGAGCCGATCAACAAATACGACAGCGGTTGCGGTGATGAAGACAATGCCGAAGGCAAGTGCTTTGGCGGTTCCGCGCGCTTGGTCACTGCGGTCGAGGAGGCACGTGGGCGTGCCGAAAACTCGATTCTGGTTGATGGCGGAGACCAGTTCCAGGGATCGTTGTTCTACACCTACTACAAGGGCAAGGTCGCGGCCGAGTTTATGAACAAGCTGGGCTACAACGCGATGACAGTGGGTAACCACGAATTCGACGACGGCCCCGAGGTTCTGCGCGGCTTTATCGACTCGGTCGATTTCCCTGTTCTGATGTCCAATGCGGATATTGCGGACGAAGAGTTGCTGACCGACAAGATCAAAAAATCGACCGTGATCGAAGTTGGCGGCGAAAAGATCGGCCTGATCGGCCTGACACCTATCGACACTGATGAGCTTGCCTCGCCCGGTCCGAATATCTCATTCTCGGACCCGGTGCCTGCGGTTCAGGCCGAGGTTGACAAGCTGACCGGTGAAGGCGTCAACAAGATCATCGTTCTCAGCCACTCGGGCTACGGTGTGGATCAGCGCGTTGCGCAGGAAACCACCGGAGTTGACGTGATCGTAGGTGGCCACTCGAACACATATCTGTCGAACACTTCGGACAAGGCCGCCGGCCCGTACCCGACCGTCGTCAACGGCGTTCAGATCGTTCAGGCCTACGCCTACGGCAAATTCCTGGGTGAGCTGAATGTGACCTTTGACGATGACGGCAACGTGGTCTCGGCTGCTGGTGAGCCGCTGATCATGGACAACACCGTTACCGAGGATCAGGCGGCTCTGGATCGTATTGCCGAGCTGGCGGTACCTCTGGATGAAATCCGCAACAAGGTGGTTGCAAGCTCTGCCGATGCCATTGAAGGCGACCGCGCTGTTTGCCGCGTTCAGGAATGCCAGATGGGCAACCTTGTAGCCGACGCCATGCTGGCTCGGGTTGCGGATCAGGGCGTCAAGATTGCGATTGCCAACTCGGGCGGTCTGCGAGCCTCAATCGATCCGGGCGACGTGACCATGGGCGAAGTGCTGACCGTGCTGCCGTTCCAGAACACACTGTCGACCTTTGAGATCAGCGGCCAGGGCGTCATCGATGCGCTTGAGAACGGCGTCAGCCAGGTTGAAGAGGTTAAAGGCCGCTTTCCGCAGGTGGCAGGTTTGACCTTCACCTGGGACCCGGCAGTCGCACCGAACGAAGGGCGTATCGCTGAGGTCATGGTTGCCGACGGAGACGGGTTTGTTCCCATCGATCCGGCCGCGACTTATCTGGTGGTCACCAACAACTATGTCCGCAATGGCGGCGACGGCTACAAGATGTTCTCGGGCGACGACAAGAACGCCTATGACTTTGGCCCTGATCTGGCCGATGTAACGGCGGAATACCTGGCCGAAAACGCGCCTTACACGCCTTATCTGGATGGGCGGATCAAGCAGAAGTAAATCTGCTTCGATGAACAAACCAAAAGGCCGCGTTTGACGCGGCCTTTTCAGTCTTATGGTCAGAAACAGCTTGATGGTGTTCCACTCGGTATCGGCGCGGGCGACATTAACCTACAATTTCTGAAAAAGGGACAAGGCCTATGTGCGGACGGTTTGCCGTCACACTTCCCAACGATGCAATGGCGCAGCTTTTTTCGGCGCGCCCGGCTAACACTTTGCCTGCGGTGCCGAATTTCAACGTCTGCCCGACCAATCAGGTGCATGTTGTGCGCGCGGGCGAAAACGGGCGCACGCTTGATCCGCTGCGCTGGGGCTTTTTGCCCCATTGGTACAAGGCGGAAAACGCAGGACCTCTGCTGATCAACGCGCGGGCGGAAACGCTTGCCGAAAAGCCCGCCTTTCGCGCTGCATGCCGGGAACGCCGCTGCCTGATCGCCGCGACGGGGTTCTTTGAATGGACCAAGACGGAACAAGGCGACCGGTTACCGTGGTACATATCCCGTCAGGACAACGCACCGATTGCCTTTGCCGGTGTTTGGCAGGATTGGGGGCCTGAAGATGCGCGGCAGGGCACCTGCGCCATCGTCACGACGAAGGCCAACCGTCACCTCAGCGCGATCCATCATCGCATGCCTTTGATTCTGGAACCCGATGACTTGCCGCTGTGGCTGGGGGAGGCCGGAAAGGGGGCCGCGTGCCTCATGCAGCCGGGGGCCGACGATATCCTCAACTATCATCGGGTCGATCCGACCGTGAATTCTAACCGCGCCAGCGGGCCGGAATTGATTGAACCGATCGAAACTTAGCCCTGCCTTTTCATTCACGGCTTTGCGGGATAGACCTCTGACATGGTTCTGAAATTCGACAGCCTGCCCGATCTCTACGCGCATGAATTCGATACGGTGATCGACGTGCGCAGCCCGGCGGAATTTGCCGAGGACCATCTTCCCGGTGCCATTAGCCTTCCCGTTTTGGACAACGAGGAACGCGCCCGTGTCGGCACGATCTATGTTCAGGAAAGCCCCTTTCTGGCGCGCAAACTGGGGGCCGCGCTGGTGTTTCGGAATGCGGCCAATCACATCGAGAACAGCCTGTCCCATCATGAAGGCGGGTGGCGGCCGCTGGTGTATTGCTGGCGAGGGGGGCAAAGATCAGGGTCATTCACCTGGATGCTGCAACAGATCGGCTGGCGGGCCGAAGTGGTCGAAGGTGGCTATCGAACTTATCGCCGGTTGGTGAAACGGTATCTTTATGATGACCCGCTACCGCATCACCTGATTGCGTTGGACGGCTATACCGGCACGGCCAAGACCGAATTGTTGGCGCATCTTGCCGTACGTGGTGTTCAGGTTCTGGATCTGGAAGGCTTGGCTAACCATCGTGGATCCTTGCTGGGTGAAATGCCCGGCGGCCAACCCAGCCAAAAGGGGTTCGAGTCTGCCCTGTCGTCTGCGCTGTGCCGTCTGGACATGTCGCGCCCCGTGGTAGTTGAAGCGGAGTCGTCCAAAATCGGGTCTCTGATCTTGCCGCCGACGCTTTGGGCGGTCTTGCGTCAAGCCCCTCGCATCCAGATAACAGCCTCCGTTCAGGCGCGTTCGGACTACTTGGTATCCGCCTATGATGACGTTTTGTCGGACTCTGACCGCCTCCGTGACCGCCTTTCCCCGCTGCGGTTTCATCGCGGGCATGACGTGGTGGACGGTTGGCTGGACATGATTGACGCTGGTGACAAACGCGCACTGACTCAGGCGTTGATCGAACAGCATTATGATCCTGCATATAGTAAGTCCAGCCGCGTGCGCAGGTCAGACGTTATCGCAAATATCCATGCGTCAGCGCTGGATGATGCTGGCTTGTCTGCAACAGCAGCGCAGATCGAAGCCATTCTGGGTCAGCTTTGAACGCGAAGCCCCGGCGCATCGGTCATGTGCCCAATGATTACGGCAGGATATCCCGCTTCGCGCAAAGTTTCGCAGATCATCTGTTCTTGATCTGCTGGTACCGCGGCCAATAAAGCTCCGGCCGTCTGAGGATCATACAGCAGGTCAGCTTTGCCGCCCGTCGGTAGTTCGGGCGTAATCGCACGATTGTCATTGAACAAGGTTGACCGGATGCCCTGCGCGGCCAGTTCCTGCGCGCCGTCCATAACCGGAACTGCCTCCAGATCAAGGGTGGCACCGCAACCCGCGGCCTCGGTCATGCCCAGCAGGTGCCCGGCCAGACCAAATCCCGTTACATCGGTCATCGCATGTGCATCTGCCAGTACTTCCGAAGCCCTGCCTTGTGGTTGCACCATATGTGCAAGGGCGGCCGCAACCCATTCGCCCTTTGCTGCGCCCGCCATCTCTGCGGCCATCAGAACGCCGCTGCCCAATGGTTTGGTCAGGATCAAAGCATCACCAGGTGCCGCGCCGGACAGTGTGATCGGGTCGGCGTCGCACAGGCCAGTCAGGGTGAACCCGATCGTCATCTCGTCACCCATCGAGCTGTGCCCGCCGACAATCTCGGCCCCAGCGTTACGTATGACGTCGCTGGCCGTTGCCATGATCTCGGCCATGGTGCGATGCTGAAGGGTTGGCGACATGCGGGGCAGGATGATCGTTGCCGTAGCGGCTTGTGGGCGGGCTCCCATAGCCCAGATATCCCCGAGCGCGTGAACCGCTGCAATGCGCGTCATCAATGCGGGATCGTCCACGAAACCGCGTAGATGGTCCGAGGTCATGACCTGCCGAGCACCCCCGGTCTGCAACAGGGCGGCATCATCGCCGGGCAGTGGTGTCACGTCCGCACGAACAGGGGAGGGCAGATCGGCAAGCGCAGATTGCAGCGCGCCGCGCCCGATCTTGGCACCGCAGCCGCCGCACATGGGTTTGTCGCCCAAAGTTTCGGTTAAACCAGCGGCGTGATGGCGGGGCAAGGCCGGAGGCTTCATCTGCGGCAGGTTGCGAAACTTGTCCATAAAACTCTGGTCGATGTGGTTTTTCCATTTCCACATCAACGACCCGCTGATCGAGGTCCCCAGCCGTTCTCCCAATGCAGACTTGCCGCCTAGTGATATGAGCTTGAGGTAATCCTTTTGCGGCTCATACCGCCGCATGGCACCTGACCCCAAGGCGGCCCTTAGATTTTGGAACAAAACGGGGGCTTCGCGGACTGCATAGACACCTGCTTTGGGGCGGGGATTTTCGCTCAGATGTGCGCAGTCGCCCGCTGCAAAAATCGCAGTATCGCTGGACTGCAGGTGCCCGTCGACGCGGATGAAGCCGTCCTGAAGGTCCAGCCCTGTATTCGCGATCCAGTCATAGGGTTTTGCACCTGCCGCACCAGTTACAAAGCTGGCCGCGATTTGGCGGCCATCTTGCAATGCGACGTGATCCTTGGCGATGTGCGAAACAGATGCCTGTTCGACCACTTCGATACCCAGATCAGCCATTGCCTTGCGAATGGTCTGCGCGGATTTGGGATGAGTCGCCGTCAGGACATGTGCGCTGTCAATCAGGGTCAGGTGCGCGGTGCGCCCCTTGGTGCGCAAGGCAAAGGCCATAGCCATGATAAGCTCGGCACCGGCCACCCCGCCGCCGATGACAGCGACCGAGGCTTCACCCAATCTTTCCAGATATTCTGCCCATCTGGCAGCAAACGGGCCCAACGGTTTGGCCGGAACCGCATGCTGGGCAAAACCGGGCACGTCGGGCATGTCCGATGTAATACCCACATTGACTGAAGCCACGTCAAACGCCACCGGGGGACGGTCTGGCACATGAACCTCGCGCCGTTCTGGGTCGATACCGGAAACCGCGCCCAGAATGATCCGCGCGCCGGCAAAGCGGGCTAGTCTGACCAGATCTATGTTCAGGTCCTGACGTGCGTAGTGCCCGGCGACAAAGCCCGGCAGCATTCCCGAATATGGCGCGGTTGGGCCGGGGTTGATCACCGTCACCCGCGCGCCGGGCAGGGGGTTCATGCCCCACTTGCGCAGCAACAATGCATGAGTGTGACCGCCGCCGATTAGAACCAGATCGCGGGTTAGGGGCAGCGGTGGGTGGTGCATCAAACTCAGGATTTGCTGTGATCAGGGACGTCTTCGACCTGCTCAACAGCGTGCGTGGCCCAAAGTTCATCCTCGCCCGCATCTGGCAGATCACTGGGCTTTTCATGGCGGTGAATGTGCCATTTGGCAATGAACAGGGCCGTGATCGGAGCGGTCAGGAACAGGAATAGTGTGATCAGAAGTTCGTGTAGCGACAGGTGCTGTTCGATCAGAACCGAGTGGCAGATCGATGCCAGCAACACGCCACCCACACCCAGGGTCGTCGCCTTGGTGGGGGCGTGCAGGCGGGACATCGGGTCTTTCAGCTTGATCATGCCGTAGGACCCGACAAAGCCGAAGATGCCTGAGACAACTAGGAAGAAGGCGATCAGAAGTTCTATGATGAAACTCATACCACCCTCACTCAATGATATTGCCACGCAGCATGAAGCGCGCGTAGGCAACCGTTGAGACAAAGCCCAGCATGGCAATGATCATGGCAGATTCGAAGAACACTTCTGTTCCCAGAGTCAGACCATATAGGATCAACAGAGCGATCGTGTTGATGACCATCGTATCCAGCGCAAGAACGCGGGTGCCGACGCCGTCTGCGGTGATGATCCGCCAAAGGCACATCATAATGGCCGCGCCGAAGCAGGCGAATGCAAAGGCGATTGCAATGTCGATCATTCGAAAATCTCCTTCAAGCGACGCTCATAGCGGCTTTTGATCTGGTCGCGCACTGCATCAGGATCGGGGGCATCTAGACAATGCACCAGAAGATTATGCCCCTGCGCAGACAGATCGCTGCTGACGGTTCCGGGGGTCATGGTGATCGTACCTGCCAGCACTGTGATAGCCTCAGGTGTGCGCAATTCCAGCGGGATCGAGATCCAGGCCGGCTGACGATCTGCGTCGCGTTTGAACAGGATGATGCGGGCAACGGTGATGTTCGCGATCACGATATCCCAAAGCACAACCAGGATGTATTCAACGACCATGGGCCAGTTGCGCAGCTTTGGACGATCAGGCCAGTAGGGCTGTGTGATGAAGGGAATAATGATGCCCAGGATCAGGCCAAAGACCAGCGAATTCAGCGTCAAGTTATTGGCCAGCAGGACCCACACGATGGTCAGCAGGAACGTCAGGTGCGGGTGCGGAAAAATCCGGTGCAGAAGTCTGATCATGCGTCGCCTCCCAATACGGCTGCGATGTAGTTTTCGGGTGTGAACAATTGTTCCGCCGTCTTGTTGGTATACTCCAGCGCAGGCCCGGCAAACACCGTCAGTAGAACAAGGCCTATTGCCATTGCGAACACGGCCGTGAAGGTCAGGGCGGGGTTCGGCTCGGGCGCAGGTACGGGCTGGGCTTCTTCTTCGTTCTCCGGATTCATTTCGGTGTTGTGCTGGGCATCATGGCTTTTCCAGAAGATCAATGAGCCCGCCCGGACAAGACCCACGATTGTGACGAAGGAACCGATTAGGATTACGGCCCAGATAGCGTTTGCATCCGGGGCGTCGCGCGCGGCATCCAGAACCAGCAGTTTGCCGATAAAGCCCGACAGCGGTGGCATACCCGCCAGCGCAATGGCCCCCACGAAGAACAGGGCCGAGATCAGACCCGTTTGCGGCATCGGAGCTGTTGGGGCAATCACGCCGCCCCGCCGCTCCATCACCAGATCGGCGACCAGGAACATAAGCGCGGTCGCCAGGGTTGAGTGATAGACATAGTACAACGCTGCTGCCGTCGCCGTCTCAGTGAACAGCGAGATCGCGATCAGCAACGTTCCCATCGATGTGATGGCACAGAACGCCACCATACGCGCGATATGCTGTGTGCCCAGAATGCCGATGGCACCAACGGCCAGCGTCACCAAAGCGGCGGGTTGCAACCAAGCACCAACAAGCCCCTGCGTAGCCTCAACCTCTGGGCCGAAGCCCAGTGTGTACATCCGCAGGATCGAGTAGGCGCCAACCTTGGTCATGATCGCAAACAGGGCGGCTACTGGCATGGGCGCGCTGGCATAGCTCGCGGGTAGCCAGAAATGCAGCGGCAAGACGGCGGCCTTGATACAGAACACCAGCAGCAGCAAAACTGCACCAACCCGCAGCAGGGCGGTGTCATCCGCTGGCAATTCGGCCACCCGCACGGCCAAGTCGGCCATGTTCAACGTTCCGGTGACGGCATAAAGCGTGCCTAAAGCAAACAGGAACAGGGTCGACCCAAGCAGGTTATAGGCCACATATTGCACCCCTGCCTTCAGCCGTACTGCACCGCCCCCATGCGTCATCAGGCCATAGGACGCGATCAGCAGAACTTCGAAGAAAACGAACAGGTTAAAGGCATCGCCGGTCAGAAATGCGCCGCAGACGCCCATCAACTGAAAGTGGAACAGGGCATGGAAGTGTTTGCCCCTGTCGTCCCAACCGGACGCGATCGCATAAAGAACGATCGGCAAAGCCAACAGCGCCGTCAGCAGCACCATCATGGCTGATAGCCGGTCCAATACCAGAACGATGCCAAAGGGCGCGGGCCAGTTGCCCAGCTCATAAACCTGAATATCGCCGCCTGCCGCCTGTGCGGTGATGGTCAGGGCAATCCCCAACAGGGCCACCACACCAGCGACCGAAAAGATGCGTTGCAGGTCCAAGTGAAAGCGCAGGACCATGATAATGAACGGGGCCAGAATCGCGGGCAAGACGATTGGCGCAACGATCCAATGGTTCATGCGTCTTCTCCCGGCGCGTCGACGCTGTCATTGGCGTTCATGTCGATATGGTCATCCTTCGAGGACAGGTAGGCGCTGAGTGCGATCATCACGATCACAGCGGTCATTCCGAACGAGATCACGATGGCCGTCAGCACCAAAGCCTGCGGCAGCGGATCGGTATAGGGCACCTCTTTGTATTTGTTCAAAACGGCAGGCGCGTCCAAAGCCAATCGGCCCGTTGCGAATAGGAACACGTTCACGGCGTAAGTCAGCAGAGACAAACCCAGAATGACAGGGAAGGTCCGGCGGCGCAGGATCAGGAATATCCCGGCAGCAGTCATGACGCCAACGGCAGAGGCTACGAGCGCTTCCATCAGACCTGCTCCTTGTTTTCTTCTTCTTGCGGCGGATTATCCCGCAATGGGTTGATATCCATCGGGAATTCCTGCGCCATGCCCGGTTGCCACGCGAACCTAGACAGGCTGTCCAGCGCCAGCATCACCGCCCCCAGAACAGCCAGGAAAACGCCGGTGTCAAACAGGATGGCGGTGGCCCATTCGAACTCTTCCAGCGGTGGCCAGTGAATATAGCCAAAATCGCTGGTCAGGAACGGACGATCGTTAAACCACGCACCTAGACCCGTGGCCGCGGCAATCAGCACGCCCCAGCCGATGGAGCCATGGTAGTAGAACCTCTGGCGTTCGATGGCCCAAGTATAGCCGCTGGCCATGTATTGCATCAGGAAGGCGATTGCGACGACAAGGCCCGCGATGAAGCCTCCGCCCGGCTGATTGTGGCCCCGGAAAAAGATGTAAGCCCCGACCATCAGCGCGATTGGCATCATCATCCGGGTGACGACCACCATCATCAACGGATGCGAGTCCCCCGACTGTGGCCAATGCGGTTTCCGGTTCAGCAGATAGCTGCGGACATTGGTGCCCAAAACAGCCTCGGTCAGGGCAAAGATGATCAGCGCGGCAATACCCAGAACGATGATTTCGCCAAAGGTATCAAAACCCCTGAAGTCCACGAGGATGACGTTGACCACATTGGTGCCGCCACCACCTTTGTACGAATTCGCCAGATGGAATTCTGAAATCGTCGGAAAGGCAAAATCCCGCAGCAGCAGCGCATAGATCAGCGCGCCCGAACCAATGCCCGCCACGACTGAGATTGCAGCGTCGCGCCAGCGGCGCGCGGCGCTGCTGTCCCAGGGCGTATCCGTGGGCAGGAAGTTCAGTGACAACAGCAGCAGGATCATCGTGACCACTTCGACCGAGATCTGCGTCAGCGCCAGATCCGGGGCGGACAGATAGTTGAAGGCCATCGAAACGATCAGGCCGACAACACCAATCAGTACTAACGACAACAGGCGATTGCGGTGGAACCACATAATCGCCAGCGTTGCACCCACAAGGCAGATCCATCCGATAAGCGGTATGATCTGAATGGGCAGCGCCTCCCGCGTTTCGGGGCCAATCGTGCCGGTTGTATAGGCATAATAACCCAGCGCGAGGGTGAAACCGATCATAATGATCGCGTAACGGCTGAGGACGCCGTTGTGCAAAGTATCGGTGATCAAACGACTTAGTCTTGTCAGCACGCCGATCACAGTATCAAAGATCACCTTGGCCTCTGGACGCGGCAGGGCATTCCAGATTTTCTCTTCATGCCGATGCAAGCTTAGCAGGAACAAACCGCCCAGTGTCGCGACCACGGACATATAGAGGGCAGGCGTAAAGCCGTGCCACAATTTCAGCGAATAATACGGCAGCTTCTCACCGCCAATCACCGCGCTGGATACAACAGCGACCAATGGGCCCACGATGGCGGCAGAGTTCAGTCCGATCAGTACCACCAGCACGACAAGGAAGGCAGGCGCCAGCCACAGACCGACGGGTGGATCATGCGGATGGGCCGGGTAATCATGACGCTCCGGACCTAGGAACACGTGGCTGACAAACCGGAAGGAATAGGCCGCTGAAAACAGCGCCGCCAACAATGCCAGACCCGGTACAAGATAATGAGAGTGCAGCCATGTGGTGTGAACGGTCTCTTCCAGCATCATTTCCTTGGACAGAAACCCGTTCAGGGGCGGTATGCCCGCCATCGACAGTGCAGCGATTGTGCCAATTGTAAAGGTGATCGGCATCAGGTGGCGTAACCCACCCAGCCGCTTGATATCCCGCGTACCGGTTTCGTGATCCACGATCCCTGCGGTCATGAAAAGCGCAGCCTTGAACGTGGCGTGGTTGATGATGTGAAATATCGCGGCTACGGCGGCGATCTTTGTGCCAAAGCCCAGCAACATGGTGACCAACCCCAGATGCGACACGGTCGAAAACGCCAGAAGGGCCTTGAGGTCATCCTTGAACAGAGCGATCACCGCGCCCATCAGCATGGTGATAAGTCCAGTTGTGGCAACAATGTAGAACCAAGCGTCGGTGCCGGCCAAAACGGGCCACATCCGGGCCATCAGGAACAACCCGGCCTTCACCATGGTGGCCGAGTGCAGGTAGGCAGAAACCGGTGTCGGGGCCGCCATGGCGTGGGGCAGCCAGAAATGGAATGGGAATTGCGCCGACTTGGTAAAGCAACCCAGCAGGATCAGGATCAACGCGGGCAGGTAATAGGGTGACGCCTGGATCAGCTCTTTGTTCTGCAAAATTACGCTTAGGTCATAAGACCCGACGATATTGCCCAGGATCAGCATCCCGGCGATCATCGCCAACCCGCCAGAGCCGGTCACTGCAAGCGCCATCCGCGCACCTTGACGTCCTTCGGGCAGGTGTTTCCAATATCCGATCAGCAGGAAGGAACTAAGCGATGTGAGTTCCCAAAAGATGAGCAAAAGCAGTATGTTGTCGGATAGAACGATCCCAACCATAGCACCCTGAAACAGCAGCAGATAGGTGTAGAACTGCCCCATTGGGTCCTCGCGCGATAGGTAAAATCGTGCGTAGAGGATGATAAGTAACCCGATACCAAGTATCAGCAAAGCAAACAAAAATCCCAAGCCATCCAGCATGAAATTTGCGTTCAATCCAAGGGCTGGTATCCACTCGAACCGGGCGGTCACAACATCGCCTCGCATCACAGACGGGATGTGGATCAACAGACCCATCAGCGCCAGAAATGTGGTCAACCCAGCAGCAGAAGCAGCTGCATTTCGTCCTGCCCTGATCAGAAGAGCTGGAAAAACAGCGCCGAGAAAAGGAAGGGCCGCGATGAGGAATAGGGACAAGTGCGATACTCCGTTCTGGGCGGTCAAGTAGTACTGATTTTGTAAGGATAATTTTCTTACTGTCCAGCTAATACAACTCATTTGCCGCGCGCCAACACAGCGAAGCTGCGGCTTTTGCCTGCAAAAATGACGTGAACTTGAACTGCCAGGATAAATTCGGCGCGGATTCCAATTCTGCGCTGTGATAGAAACCTGGTGTCAGGTCAGGAGGGTGCGACGTGGCCCGAAACATAAACCGATCCCGCAGGTGGATCTTGATTGGAGGCTGTGCCGCAGTGGCGGGGGGATTTGCGATACGCGAGTACCGGCTTATTCCGCCTGACTATGCGGGACGGCAACTTAGTGTGCAGGATGCACATACGCAGGCCGTGGCCGGGGACGTGTTGTTGCTGGACATTCGCACCCCGAAAGAGTGGCAGTCCACTGGGATCGGTGAGGGCGCGAAATATTTGGACATGCGCCGTGACGATTTCATTCCCGCTCTGACGCAGCTCGTCAAAGGTGACAAGGGCGCGGCAATTGCGTTGATCTGTGCGCGGGGCGTGCGTTCGGCGCGGTTGAGCAACCGGCTGAGCGAGGCAGGATTTACGAATATTATTGATGTGCCCGAAGGCATGTTGGGGTCGGCCGCTGGGCCGGGATGGGTACGCGCCGGATTGCCGGTTCGCGACTACGACAGGAGTGCAGTATGATCCGGGAATTAACACTGGCAACGGGTTTGGCGCTGGTCGGGCAGTCGGGGCTGGCCGCCTGTGCCGATCTGGAGGGTATGTGCGAAACCGCCTCAGGCGGGTACCATATCGAATTGCCCGAGGATGAGAACCCGCCACTGGTGGTGTTTCTGCACGGCTATGGTGGCACCGCCACCGGTACTTTGAAAAACCGTGGCATGGTGGAACCGCTGCTAGCGCGCGGCTACGCTGTAATGGCGCCAGAAGGGTCGGAGCGCAACGGGCGGCAAAGCTGGAACTTCTTTCCGGGTTGGGAAGGACGCGATGAAACCGCCTTTTTGACCGAAGCGGTTCAGAATGCCGCGGATCGGTTTGGCGTTGATACGGACCGGGTCGTTCTGGGCGGATTTTCGGCAGGGGCCTTCATGGTCTACTACCTTGCTTGCGCGGCACCCGACACATTCTCGGCCTATGTACCGGTGTCTGGCGGGTTTTGGCGTCCGGATCCTGAGTCTTGTGATGGGCCTATCCGGATGTTCCACACCCATGGCTGGACGGACAATGTGGTGCCGCTGGAAGGGCGCTTGTTGGGCGGTGGCCGGTTTCATCAGGGCGACATCTTTGCCGGGCTCGAGATTTGGCGCATCGCAAATGGCTGCGTTGATACGAAGCCAAGCGGGTTCTCGACCACTGGTTCTTTCATGCGCCGATACTGGAGCGGGTGTGACGAGGGCAGCGCGCTGGAATTCGCGCTGTTCCCCGGTGGTCATTCGGTGCCCAAAGGCTGGGCTGACATGATGATTGACTGGTACGAAGGTCTGCCGGGTGGGTGATCACTCGGCAGGGGTCATTACGCCTTTACCCTCGATCACTTTCTTCAGCTCATCCCTGTAGCGGCGGGCCGAGCGTGTGATTGCAGGCTCGTTAAAGTCCTCTTTCATGCCAACCATACGGCGCGCTGCACCGGCTGACACGCCGCTGAGTGCGGACAAGGGGATTGCGAAGGCAAGGCTGATCGCGATCGGAGCCAACCAGACTGATACAAGACCGGACAGGATGCCCGCGCTAAGGGCCGCGCCGCTGATGGTTTCGACCGTGTGGCAAAGGATCAGCGTGCGCAGACCATAGCTGCCGCCATCCCGCGCCTGAGGGGACCAGCCCTTTTGGATACCAAAGGTGGTACGAATGACGGCGATCATCTGTTGCACCATCAGAATGGGGGCGTAGAGGATCGACAGAACAACCTCGGCCAGGAATGAGGTCAGGAATTTGCGCCCGCCACCGAATTCGGCATAGCGCACACCGCTGAGCGGCAGGGCCAGAACACCCAGCACCTTTGGCGCAAGCAGCATCGCGTACATGACCAGAATGATCAGCACATGGCGGGTTTCCGTCATCTCGGGCCATTGCGGGAACAGTGGATTGTCTGGGCTGAAATAATGCAAGACCGAGGCATCCTCACCCTGACCGATCAGCGCCCACATCACCAGCAGAGCAAACCAAAGCGGCGACATCAGATATCCGACTGCGCCGTGGAACATGTGGAACCGTGACACCGACTGGAACCCGGCTGAGCCCAACAGTTTCAGGTGCTGCAAATTGCCCTGACACCAGCGCCGGTCGCGCAGGGCGTGGTCAATCAGTGTCGGAGGTGTTTCTTCATAAGACCCGCGGATGCGAGGTAGGAACCGCACGCCCCACCCAGCGCGGCGCAACAAGCCAGCCTCGACGAAGTCATGGCTCATGATCAGTTTTTCCTGACCATTCAGGGCCCGAAGCTTTGGCAACCCCGCGCAATTGGCGAAGGCCTTGGTGCGAATAATGGCGTTATGGCCCCAATAATTGCCTTCCTGACCGCACCAGCGCGCGAGCCCCTCGGCGAAGGCGATGCCATAAACGCCATTGGCGAATTGCTGCATTCGCGCAAAGACCGATTGCGCGCCAATAAGCTGAGGGTAGCTTTGGATCAATCCTGCGCCCGGATCGCGCGCCAGCGCGTCGGTCAAACGGGCGATGGCCCGACCGGTCATCAGACTGTCGGCGTCCAATACCAGCATCGCATCCCAATCCGCTCCCCATCGGCCGACCCAATCAGCAATGTTGCCAACCTTCCGGTCCGTATTTTGCTCACGGCGGCGGTAATACAGTTCCAGTCCGGGGGCGAGAGTGGTGCGCAGCGCCTCGACACTGGCTTGTTCTTGTGCGGCGATCTCGGGGTCGCGGGTGTCCGAGAGGATGAACATAGCATAGTGGTGCCGCCCACCACGCGCCTGCAAGTCCTCAAGCATGGTCCGGGCGTTGCCCAGCACATTCCACGGCACCTCGTTATAGACCGGCATCAAAAGGGCCACGCGCAACGGTTGGGCGCAACCCTGACGTACGGGACGCTCCTGCCGGGACAGGGAGACCATGCCCAGCAACACGGTGCAGACCGTGAAGGAGATCCAGAAGAAGTTGAAAGAGATCAGCGCCAGAAGGATGGCCTCGATCAGGTTGATGCCTTCGGCGTCGAACCAGTCCGTCATCACCCATAACAGGCCCAGTGTCGCCGCCATTGCGGGTGAAAACGCCAGCGCACGCCAGAACCCGGCCGAGGGACGTTTGGCATCAGGAACCTGTGCATCCCGAAACCCTGCGCTGAAATCCTGCGCGGGCATGGCCAGAGGCGTCTCGGGCGGCATGATATGAAGGTCTCTGGTCATGAGGTCCAACGATAAAGCCAAACCTCAGAGGCTGGCTGTTTGTCTTTCAGCAACTGCGCGCGCAGCTCGACATGGTCGCGGTCGCCGGGCTCGAACGAAAACGCCAGCCGCAAACCGCCTGTATCGGGGTTGCGTTGCAGCACACCTTCGGATGTTTCAGCATGCGGCGAGTCCACGAAAATGGTCATCGCCTCTGGGTCGTCGAACAGCTCGCTTTCTTCAAAATCGATGACGGCCAGACGCCCTTCACCAAACGTGTTGTCGCCCATCGCGGTGTTGATCACGCGCGCCATCGGTGTGCGCTGGGACTCATCCCCCCAGATCAGGCGATAGGACAGGTCGACCTGGCCGCCAGCCGTATAGGGTTCGGCAGGGCGCCAGTAGGCAACGATGTTATCGTAGATTTCCTGATCCGCCGGAATTTCAACCAGCGTGACCGCACCTTTGCCCCAATCCGCACCGGGTTCGACCCACAGGCTGGGGCGTTTGTGATAATTTGCCTCAAGATCTGCGTAATCCGAGAACTCACGCTTGCGCTGCAACAGGCCAAAGCCGCGCGGGTTGGTGTCGACGAACGACGAAATCTGCAGGCGGGTCGGGTTCGCCAATGGCCGCCACAGAACCTCTCCAGCACCGTTGCGCACCAACAGACCATCGCTGTCGTGTACGGCAGGGCGGAAGTCGTCGAACCGGCTGTGGTTGGTCTGATCGAACAGGAACATCGACGTGCCGGGGGCGATACCCACATGCGTCAGCTCTTCGCGCGGGAACAGCGTGGCTTCGATATCCATCACACAGTCCGCACCGGCGGTGACATTAAACCGATACGCACCGGTCACGCTGGGACTGTCCATCAGCGCATGGACGACCATATCGCGCTGGCCGGGTTTTGGGCGTTCCAGCCAAAATCGGATGAATTCGGGGAATTCCTCTCCATCCGGGTCGCCGGTTTTCAGGGCCAGACCACGGGCGGAGAGGCCATAGACCTCATGCAGGCCAATAGCGCGGAAATAGCTGGCTCCTTGCCAGACGCAGAACTCATCGGTCTTGCCGGGACGGTGCATTTCGGTACGCAATCGCAGGCCGGAGAAGCCCAGCGTGTCGTCGATTGGCAGTTCCGGGACGTCCTCGGATTTGTCGAACATCTCAAGATCAAACGCGACCGGAGTAGCCATTCCATTTTCAACGGTTTCAACTTTAACAGTGCGCGGGAAGTACAGGCCTGGTGTGAAAAAATCGACGTTGAAAGGCGTTTCCGTTTCATACCAAAGCGCGCGGTCCAGCCGGAACCGGATCGAGCGG
This sequence comes from Ruegeria sp. CDSB117, assembly GCF_059611005.1. Classification (NCBI taxonomy): domain Bacteria; kingdom Pseudomonadati; phylum Pseudomonadota; class Alphaproteobacteria; order Rhodobacterales; family Roseobacteraceae; genus Ruegeria; species Ruegeria sp. CDSB117. The sequence goes on along the minus strand of NZ_JBXWOS010000009.1, from coordinate 126,137 downwards.
TATTGCTGGTACGTCAGATCCTGCCATTCCTGCGGCACCATCTCGCGTTCCGCATAAGGTCGGCTGGCCAGATCGCGGGCCATCTCAATGACGACATTGCGGTCAAATGGGACCTCACCGCCGGTGGCGAAGGTCGCGGGCGCAAATGCAAGCGCCGACGTTGAGATCAGAAATGCACGACGTGTAAAATTCATTTCTTAGACTTCCAAGGTTGTGACTTAAACCAAGCGGCCATGTATGCCACGCCGATGATCATCGCAAAGCCAATCATGTTGGCGATGAAAACACTGGCAACATCCCGCCCACTGAGGTCCAGGCCGACGCCGATAAGTCGTGCCGCTGCCATGGAAAAAACGAATACTGCCAGTGATTGCTGCCCGACTTTGGTGATGACGGTCAGCAGGAATTGCCAGACCTTGGCCGCGGTACCCTGACCGGTTGCGATCAGGCGGTGGCCGTGTTCCCCAGCGACAACCCAGCCCAGATAGGCGAGTGACAGGAAATGCAGATAGCGGAACAGGCCAAAATCGGTTTTGTCGCGGAACTCTTTCGTGACCGGCCAGACCTTGCGGATTTCGTCAGCCAGATCTGGGGCCACTGCGTTGATCCATGTGAATACCTTCCACGAACCAAAAGGCATCGAAAAGATCAGGAACAGTGCTGCTGCCCAAATCAGGGTTTTTGATACCGGTGGGGCAGGTATCCAGCCGCGCATGAAGGCGAAACCAGTAAAGAACAGCAGTTGCCAGCCGAAGGGGTTGAAGAACCACTGCCGCTCCGACCACGGCTCGGCCGGTAGGTCCAGAACGTCGGTCTGCGCGACCAGCCAAATCGCGACAGATGCTGCGGCGACCGCCCAGAACCCGATCCGGTAGAGGCCCAAAAACATGGGCATCATTGCCAGAACCACCAGATACATCGGCAGGATGTCGAAATAGTTCGGAACATAGGTCAGCGTGAACAAACCCACGATCTGAGGCGCCGGATCGTTGAAGAAGTGCTGCAGGTTCAAAGACGAAACGTAGGTCTTTTCAAACAGCCCCGATTGATCCAGCGCGGCCATTGACATGGCGACAAAGAAGAACAGACAGATATGTGCCCAGTAGACCTGCCAAATGCGGAACGAGACGCGGGCGGTGCCCATCCACCACCCCTTGCGCAGGAATGCTCCGCCAAAGGCAATCGCCGAAGCCATGCCCGAACAGAACACGAAAATCTCGGTCGCGTCCGAGAATCCAAACCGCGCGGGAATCCACTTTGCCCATGGATCGTTTGGGATATGGGCGATCAGGATGATGAACATCGCGATACCGCGATAGAAATCCAGGCGCGGGTCGCGCGTGCGGGCAGGGGCCGCCGCAGAGGCAGCCACTGGCGCAAAATCAGAAGCGGGCGAAACTGTCGCCATACGTATTCTGTCCTTCTTGGTCTTAGTTTTTGTTATTCAGCCGGGACGCTTTGTGCGTCTCCGTTGTCGCGTGCCGCATCGATCAATGTGCGGCGCGCAAGAGCGTAATTGTCTTCGCCCCCGGCTCTTTTGGCGCGACGGTCATCCAGGATGCGCTCGACAGCATCCAGGCGGCCGGCGCGCAGGCCGGAATCAATTGTGATGCGCTCGAATACATCACGTTGGGCGTGGCTTCCACCTGCCAGTTGCATACCTGCTCGGGCGTTTGATAAAAAGTCGAAAGCGTCGCCGTAAAGGCCTTCGCCAAAGGCCTCAAGCCCCTTGGCGGCTGCAATGCCCGGATCGGACATGCGGATCGGGGTGTCCCCGTGATTGCGCTGCGCATCTTTCTGAATACGCTGCAACATCTTGCTGGTCGCCTCTGGGCGATTGTCGCCGGTCAGGGCCAGAAGATAGTGAAGATCGGCAAAGATCAGACAACCATCTTCGGTCCGCGCCGCACTGAGATCCGCCAGTTCTTCCCAGCGGTTGCCCACGTTGACCCCCTCAAGCTCAAGCCGTGACAGCAGGGACGTGGCGTTCGAGATATCGCGGTAGTCGTCGGTTTTGTCCTGACGGATGTAGTTGTCATACAGCTCCATCACCTGATCGACCTGACCCAGATCCAGATGCATCAGCGCCTTGTGCCACCAGACGTGATAGCGGAAGTTGTTGCAGTGGGTCCAAGCCTCTTCGCGACCCGCGAGCCAATCAAGGCCCAGCTGCGCGTTGCCTGTCATCTCATGCACGTGTGCAACGGCGTGCAGACCCCAGGCATCGTCCGAGACCATCCACAGCGCCTGCCGTCCGGCGATTTCGGCCTTTTCGTAGGCACCGGTCTCTTCCAATGCAAAGGAATGACAACCCAGCAGGTAACCGCGGCCGGCATGATCGGGTTCATAAGCGGGAAGAACGCGCTCGATCGACCGGCGCATCCCTTCCGAGTCGCCAAGTACGAATCTTGTCGCGTGGCTGAGTTTCATGGCCAGCGAGTCTTGTGGGTGATCCCGCAGAATCTCTTCGAACTTTTGGATGGCTTGCGTGGGCAGGTCGGCCAGATACAGACCCAGCGCTTCGACATAGAGCCGTTCACGGGCCGAGACCGGCTGACGTTCCATGGCGCTGTTGGCGGCTGCCATTGCTTCGACGGCGACCGGCATCATCTCGCGGCGGCCCAGCAGGACCATGAACAAGCCTTTGATCGCGTGACCCAGGGCAAAATCGGGCTCAAGCTCAAGAACTTTGCCAAGATGCTGTGGCGTAACGGCGGCATGGGCCATGAACCCAAGCAGAACACCATCCCACGCCTCGGCACTTGCCGGGTGGCTGAGGGTGTTCATCTGTCCGAAAACGTCTTGCTTCATGTTCATGTTCCGATCCAATCGAGAATATCTACAGCACTTGATGTATCAGAGACTGTGGGCGGGTCGTATCAGTATCGGCCCTGCTCTCGAATTGGTGAAATGCCGTGTGGACAAAAATTGAAAAAAACCGCCGATTCAAGGGCATGTTTCAGCAACATGCCGCCGAAACGGGCACAGTGTTTCAATCGTCAAAGGGGTTTTTAGCGCGTAAAACGGCCTGCGTATCGGCCCCAAAGACGGGCGGGGCAGCCCGATATGTTACAGGTGTGCGCGACAGTTTCAGCGGATTCCCGATCAGTTGAACGTCGCCCGGTTCGGCCTGCATCGCGATCTGCATCTGGCGGGCTTCGACCTGATCGGTTGCAAAAACCTGATCCAAAGTCTGTGCCGGGCCAACCGGAACTTTGCGGGCCTCGAGCTGCGCAATCATGGTCTCAGACGCGTGGGTCTTCACCACCGGACGCAGCACGGCGTTTAATGCGTCACGATATTCCAGCCGGGCGGGGTTGGTGGCGAAACGGGGGTCATCAGCCAGATCGGGGTGCTCGATGCATTCACAGAAGCGTCGGAACTGACTGTCATTGCCAACGGCCAGAATGACGTGGCCATCGGCGGTTTCATAGACGTCATAGGGCACGATATTTGGGTGTCCGTTGCCGCGCCTTTGGGGCACGTTTCCCGAGGTCAGGTAGTTCACCCCTTCGTTGATCAACCACGCAATCTGCGCATCCACCAGCGCCAGATCAATCTGCTGGCCTTCGCCGGTCTGATCGCGGTGGCGCAGGGCGGCCAGAATGCCGACACTTGCGTACATTCCGCACATAACATCGGCGATGCCCACGCCCACCTTCATCGGCGCGCCATCGGGTTCGCCTGTCAGCGACATGATCCCACCGTACCCCTGCGCCATCAGGTCATAGCCCGGCTTGGACGCATTTGGCCCGGTCTGGCCGTAACCCGATATCGAGCAATAGACTAGGCTGGGAAAGTCTTGCGACAACGTGGCGTAGTCCAGACCGTATTTCGCCAATCCGCCGGGTTTGAAGTTCTCGATCAGAATGTCCGCATGCGAGGCCAACCGTTTGATTTCAGATTGCCCCTCGGTCGTGGTGATGTCGATAGCCACGGATTTCTTGTTGCGGTTGGCCGACATGAAATAAGCGCTTAGATCGGACCGGTTGCCTTGCGCGTCTTCGACGTAAGGAGGGCCCCATTGGCGGGTGTCATCCCCGCTGGTCGCGGGGTTTTCGATCTTGATCACGCTGGCCCCCAGATCGCCAAGCAACTGCGTGCAGGTCGGTCCGGCCAAAATGCGACTGAGGTCCAGGACTTTGACGCCCTTCAGCGGTCCTTCAGATCCGGCCATCATAGCCTCCACGATCAATTTCGGCGGCAATCACGGTGAAAGAGTTGGCCTTCAACGCCTCATTCAGGGCAGTGCGCAGTTCCTCGCGGTTTCGAACGGTGTGACCGTTGCCGCCAAACGCCCGGCCCATGGCGGCAAAGTCATGGCGGTCGAAATCGACACCTCTGTTGCCCATCTGGCGCTGACGTTGTTTCAGCTCGATCAACGCGAGGCTTGCATCGACAAAGACCAGAAAGATCGGGTTTCCGCCCATTTCGGCGGCGGTCGACAGCTCTCCGGCGACCATCAGGAACCCGGCGTCGCCCGAAAAACTGATAACCGGGCGGTTTGGTTCGGCCAGTTTCAGACCAATCGCCATTGGCACGGCGCAGCCCATGGTACACAGCGCCGAGGACTGGATCAGTCCGCGTTCCTCGGAACAATCCCACATCTGACTCAGCAAGATACGATGCGCGCCGCTGTCGGCCGTAGCCAGTGTTTCGGCAGGCAGGGTTGCACGGGTTTCGGCGATGACGGCGGCGGGACCCCATTCCTCGTCGGTCGGGAACGCCTGAGCCAGCGCAGCTTTGACCTGTGCGGGTTCACCGCCCGGCCACGTATCGCGGGCAGGGTTGCCCTTTGCCATGGCCTCCAACGTAGCACCCGTATCGGCGACCATATTCAGGCTGGCCTGATGCATATAGTGGTCATTGATCACAGCCGAGATGTCGATAACGCGCTTTTCTTCGGGGTCCCAGACCTCGCGCCAGCCTGGGCGCATCTCAATAGGGTCGTAGCCAAGGCACAAGACTAGATCGGTTTGTTCGACCAGCGGCAAAAGGTGTTTGTCGGCCAGCGGTGACAATCCGGCCCCGCCAAGGCACAGGGGGTGATCTTCAGCCACAACTCCCTTGGCTTTGTAAGTCGTGACAAAGGGGATGCCAAAATGTTCCAGAAACGCCTGCACGATATTGCGCGACCCGTCATACAGCACGTCCAGCCCCACAATCGCAATGGGACGTTCCGCGTCAGCCACCCAACGGCGCGCTTTTTCAAGGCAATTGCCCTCTGGCGCGACGGCTGCAGCCCTGACAAGTCGCCGCTTCTTAACGCCGGACACACGCATATCCGCAACCGAGATCGGAACGTCGATATGCACCGGCCCGGGGCGCGACTGGTTGGCCAGCGATACGGCCTTGTCTGCCACGATATCCGCGCCCTGTGCCGTCAGTTTAAAGGTTCCTTTGGTGATCGAGCGATAGACCTGTGAGTGATCCATAACCTGATGGGTATAAGTCAGCGCTTCATCCGCATCGACGCAACCGGTCAGCACGATCATCGGCACCCGGTCTTGCAAGGCGTTGGCGACCACGTTGATCCCGTTCATCGCACCGGGGCCAAGCGTCGCCACCAGAATGGCAGGTGCACCGTCGCGGTGATGCACGGCTTCGGCCATGAAACCGGCGGCGTTTTCGTGCTTGGTCAGGTGAAAGGTGATCCCCGCCTGTTCCAGCGCATCCACCAACGTCAGAACCTCGCCACCGGGCATACCAAAGGCATGGCGGCATCCGGCCTCGTAAAGTCTTTGGGCCAAAAGGTCCGCGGCGCGGGGCGAAAGGTCCTGCATTAGTTATGCTCCGAAATAATACGTCATTGCAGATTGCGGAGGACGCGCCCGGACGCAAGCAGGTTCACGGCAGTGTGACTAATTGACTGCGGATTCCGCCACGGCCTGAAACTTTTCATCCAGTTCCGCCGCAATTTCTTGCAGTGGCTCACCGCCTTGCTGGGCATAGGGGGCAAAGACATGGCTTGGGGTTTTGTAGGACAAAGTCGCCGTGCCGTCCGCATTTTCGGTCACATAGAACCGGATGGGCGCTTCGATCATTGCGTTGACCGAGGTTTCCAGAACCCGAACTGCATAGTCGTTGTTAAAGGCACCGATCACTAAGTTTCCGGGAATGATGATGCCACGGGCCGCTGCCGCCTTGGTGGGCCCGGCCTGCGTTACAACAATCAGACCGTTTTCTTTGACCGCGGCCTTCGTATCCGCGACCAACGCTTGATAGCTTTTGGCGGTCGAATGAACGGCCCAGCCTGGCAGTGCCTCTTGCGCCAGCGCGGGAAGGGTCAGCAAACACAGTACGGTCGAAATAGCCTTCATTGCGCTGTCCTCATGGGTACGGGTGCGAAGTTGATGCCAGAAACTCGTATTTCGCGCAGTCACAATCCCGTGGGTAGCAGCCGCAGTGGATGCTTTCGGATCAGGCCAGGCGCCTTTTCAGCAGATAAATGTCCATGATCCAGCCATGATCCGCCCGCGCTTTTGCCCGTGTTTCGATAATCTGCGACGCCATATCAGCCAAAGGACCGTGGATCAGGATTTCTTCCTTCATCCCCACATAAGCGCCCCACCAGATTTCGTAGTCGGCCATCTCAAGGCTTTGAAACGAACACTCGCCGTCCAGCATAACAGCCACTTTTGAGGCGTTTAGCGGCCAGCCTTCATCCCGAATGCGCCGACCTGTGGTCACGACATACGGCGCGCCCAGATCGTTGATCGGTATCGCATGCGCCGCCGTCAATGCCTGCAGCGCAGTGATGCCGGGGATCACACGTGTTTCCGGTTGGGGCTTCAGTCGTGAGGCGATGCGCAGCGAACTGTCATAAAGCGACGGATCGCCCCAGATCAAAAGAGCTACCCGCTTTGCATCAGGGTGCGCCGCGATCGCCTCCTGCCACCGCAGAGCGATGGCATCGTGCCATTCATCAACGCCGCGCAGATAGCCATCATCGGCGCGTCGTTTGGGAATATCAAAATATGCGATCTGTGGCGCGGTGTCGGTCACCTGCGCGATAATCTCTTCCCTCAAACCGGCCAGATCGGCCTTGTTCTCGCCCTTGCGCGGGATCAGGATCAGATCTGCGTCCCGAATGGCACTAGCGCCTTGAAACGTCAGGTGGTCCGGATTGCCGGTGCCAATACCGATCAGGGTCAGGTCAAACATCATCAGTCTCTGCAAGCGGGCCGTAAAGGATTAGGGCAGGGGCCGTGCCGATCTCAGCACCCAGCTTGTCCGCCAACTCACCAACCGTGGATCGGTGTAGTACCTGATCCGGGGTTGAGACGGATTCAGCCATCAAAGCCGGTGTTTTCAATGGCAAACCATGTTCGTTCAGTGCCTTCACCAGTAAAGGAAATGTGCGCTTGCCCATGAACACAACCGTGGTGGCATCTGGGTCGGCAAGCGCGGTCAAATTCAGATCATCGGGCAGCTCCCCACTGACATCGTGGCCGGTGACGAATTGTACGCGGCGCGCCGTGAGCCGCCGCGTCAGGGGAATGCCAGCCGCTGCCGCCGCGGCAACCGCCGAGGGGATGCCGGGGATGATCTCGTATTCAATCCCGGCCTCGCGTAGCGCCACCAGTTCTTCTTCCAGACGTCCAAACAGACCGCCATCGCCTGATTTCAGTCGCACGACGCGGGCACCGGTTTTGGCATAGTCCACCAACAGGCGGCTGACGTGGTCTTGTTTCGGTGACGGGCGACCGGCGCGTTTGCCGACCCCAACAAGGTCTGCGTCCTGATGCGCATGGTTCAGGATTGGGCCACTGCTGAGGTCATCGAACAGCACCGCGTCTGCCTTTTTCATCCGGTCCACGGCCTTAAGCGTCAGCAGCTCCGGATCTCCGGGACCGGAGCCAATGAACGAAACGAAACCGCTCATGCCTGGGCCTCAGCGATCAGGTGAAAGAATGTTCCGGTCACGTTGCCGCGAATTGATCCGGTTTGTGGTCCCTCAACCCCTTCAGCATCGAACACCCGCGCCAAAGGTGCGTCGGGTTGCTCGAGGATCGAAGAATAGTGAAACTCATGGCCACGCAATGTCGCATCGGCAGCAAAACCCGGCATAGGGGCCAACAATTGCGCCTTGCGATACCCAAGATTGAACTTGCGCTTCTCATAGGACGTCACAAGCCCAAGCAGACCCGCCATCTGATGCCGGACCCCTTCTTTGTCGACCAGCGCGTCTCCCAAGGCCATATACCCGCCGCACTCGCCATGAACGGGCTTTGTCTCGGCATGTTTGCGTAGACCGTTCAGGAATGTGTCGGCAGCGGCCAGAGTGCCCGCGTGCAGTTCAGGATAACCGCCAGGCAGCCAGACCAGATCGGCATCCGAAGCGGGCGCTTCGTCGGCCAGCGGTGAAAACGGAAGGACTTCCGCCCCGGCTGCATGCCAACCTTCCAGCAAATGCGGATAGGTGAACGAAAATGCTGCATCCCGTGCCAGCGCGATCCGCTGCGCCGGGGGGCGCGGCAGCGCGGCTGACGATGGCCCATTCGGGCCTGAGGAAGCCGCAGCCTTGATCGCTTCGAGGTCCACGTGTTCGCGAAGGAACGCGGCATACCCGGCAATCGCGCTTTCCAGATCTGGGTGCTCGACCGCTTGGATCAGGCCAAGATGCCGCTCGGGCAGGGTCAGGTCTCCGCGCCGGGGCAACACGCCCAGAACCGGCAATCCTGCTCGCTCCATACCCAATCGGGTCAGGCGTTCGTGGCGTGGGCTGGCGCAGCGGTTCAGGATCACACCGGCGAAGGGCAGGTCGGGATTGTACATCCGAAATCCCAGCGCAGTGGCCGCCGCAGATTGCGCCTGACCGCCCACATCCAGCACCAAAACCACGGGCCAGCCCATTCGCTGCGCGGTTTCGGCGCTGGACCCATGTCCGATTTCGCCGGGCTTGGCGACGCCGTCGAACAGGCCCATCGAACCTTCGGCCACGACGATATCCGCGCCCTCGGCTTGGGCAGAAATCGCGTTCAGCAGCGGATCGGTCATCGCCCAGCTGTCCAGATTGAACGAGGCGCGCCCGGCAGCAGCGCGGTGAAAGGCAGGGTCGATATAGTCCGGGCCACTCTTGAATGGCTGTACCGTCAGGCCATCCTCGGCCAGTGCGCGCAGAAGGCCCAGCATGACAGTGGTTTTTCCCGTCCCCGACGAAGGCGCGGAAACAAGCAATCCCGGCGGGTTAGTCATCGCCGTGACTCCAGCTTGACCACGGGCTGTCCGCGCTTTGCGGGCGATACCGGCGGTCATAATCTTTTGAATACAAACAGCTTTCGTCAAAGCCTTCGCCCGCAAGGGCAGGACCGGCCATGATCAGAGCGGTCCGGGAAATACTTTCGTCCAGCGCGTCTTTCAGGGTCGCCAATGTGGCGCGAATGATCCGTTCATCAGGCCAGCTGGCGCGATACACCACTGCAACGGGGCAGTCTGCTCCATAGGCCGGGGTAAGGTCCTCGATTACACTGTCTAGATTTCCAATCGACAGGTGAATGGCCAGCGTCGCGCCGGTCCGGGCAAAGTTTTTAAGCGTTTCGCCTCCAGGCATTGAGGACGCGCGACCGGGCGTCCGGGTCAGGACCACAGATTGCGCCAATCCGGGCAACGTCAGTTCCGTTCCCAGCGAAGCAGCCGCTGCGGCGAAGGACGGTACACCGGGGGTCACGCTGACCGGAATACCCATCTCTTTCAATCGCCGGATCTGTTCACCCATTGCCGACCAAACCGACAGGTCGCCGGAATGCAGACGTGCAATGTCATGGCCAGCCTTATGCGCCGCCTCAATCTCGGCCATGATCTGATCCAGATCCATTGGCGCGGTGTTGATGATCTTTGCGCCCTCGGGGCAGTGGGCCAGAATTTCCTCGGGCACCAGCGATCCTGCATACAGGCACACCGGGCACGACGCGATGATATCACGCCCTCGCAGGGTCAGAAGGTCGGCAGCGCCGGGTCCGGCGCCGATGAAATGAACGGTCATGTTTGTCCTCCGATGGCGACGGCGCAGGTTGCAAGCCGGTCGTCCGAAATCTGTCTGGGTGAGGTCAGCCGCGCACCTGTTCCGGCGGCGGCAAGGGCGGATGCTTCAGCTACGCTGCCGGTGCCATAGGTGGCACGGCTGCGGTTCGAGCATGTGAGAGTGCTCTGTCCCGCCAGATCGGCAGCAGCGATGAAATGCAGGGGCAGGGCAGTCTCTGCGGCAAACTCGGACAGCGCGGCGTGACCTTCCTTGTCGGCAACAGTGGCCAGCGCGTCGACGTTTTGCCCAACGCTGGCCCGCTCAAATGCAGCGCGCAGGCTGTCCACGGTCGCAGTTGATGAAAACCCCAAACCTGCGATGATCATAGGATTACGCTCCACTGCACCACCGGATATGCGGATTTCCAACCACGCCGAGGTCCCAGTGCCGAAGCTTGCGCCAGTTCGATGCGCAAAAGTTCTCCGCCTAGTTTTTCGTGCCATTGCGCCAGTAAGGCTTCGCTTTCCAGCGTCACAGCATTGGCGACCAACCTGGTGCCGGCGGGCAGGGCGGTGTGCAACCAATTCAGCAATTCGGTACTCAGGCCGCCGCCGATGAATACCACATCCGGAAACCCAAGGCCGTCCAGTGCGGTTGGCGCTGTGCCATGCACAACTTGCAGCCGGTCTTGCCCTAACGTGTCGGCATTTCGGCGAATGCGGTCCGCGCGATCCTCGCGGGGTTCGATCGTGGTTGCGGTCAGGGTCGGGTCGCACATCAGCCACTCGATGCTGATCGAGCCGGTGCCGCCGCCGATATCCCACAGATGCTCGCCGCGCTTGGGGGCCAGTGCCGACAGGGTCAGCGCCCGCACGGGGCGTTTGGTGATCTGGCCATCATTCTCGAAGATATCATCCGGCTTACCCGAGGCCTTGGGCAGCGCCTGACCTTCACCCGCAACTTCAAGCCCAACGCAGACGGGATGGTCGAACCCGCCCAGCAGGGCTTCGGTCAGCGACACGCTGCGCGACCGTTCGCGGGGACCGCCAAGGGCCTCCATCACGTGCAACTGCGTATCGGCAAACCCTGTTTCGTTCAGATATGTCGCAAGCTCGGCCACCGCAGCGCCGTTGCGCAGCAACAGAATGGCGCGCAATCCAGGCGAAAGATGCGGGCGCAGACGGGTCAGCGGAGCGGCGTGCAGACCGAATGTCTGCGTACTTTCCAACGGCCAGCCCAGACGTGCCGCAGCCAGTGAAAAGGTGGACTGACCCGGATGGGCTGTCCATTCTCCGGCGTCGAAATTGCGCGCGATTACCGAACCTGCACCGAACCAAAACGGATCGCCCGAGGCCAGAACAACCGTTGGCCGTCCGCGAAACCCGTTCAGGATCGGCAGGCCGTCGGAAAAGGGCACGGGCCATTCCACCTGTTGCGCGCCTGTGTCGGGGATCAGTGACAAATGGCGCGGCGGGCCCATGATGATTTCGGCACGCTCCAGCACTTGACGGCTTGCAGGCGACAGGCCATCCGGTCCATCTTCGCCCAAGCCCAGAACGCTTAGCCACGGAGCTTCATGCATGACCAACCTCCTGATCCTTGGTGGCACGACCGAGGCCAATGCACTGGCCAAAACCTTGGCCGATCAGGGCATCCCGGCAACCTATTCCTATGCCGGTCGGGTAGACAATCCAAGACCGCAGCCCCTGCCGGTGCGTGTTGGAGGGTTCGGAGGTGCTGAAGGCCTGGCCCGTTACCTGACGGACAACGCGATCACTCATGTGGTTGATGCCACCCATCCCTTTGCCGCGCAAATAAGCACAAACGCCATTTCCGCGTGTCGCGAGGCCGGGGTGCCCCTGGCCGCTTTGACCCGTCCGGCATGGCGCGCGCAAGACGGAGATCGTTGGCAGCACGTTTCTGACATTGACGCGGCAGTTGCCGCTTTGAGAGGTCCTAAGCGGCGTGTTTTTCTGGCCGTTGGCCGCCTGCATCTTGAAGATTTCGCGGCTCAGTCCCAACATCACTTCTTGCTGAGGCTGGTGGATGAACCGGATGCACTGCCGCTGCCCGATTGCGAGGCGATCGTGTCGCGCGGACCTTTCACCGAAGCAGGGGACCGGGCGTTGATGCTGCAGCATGGCATTGAACTGGTTGTGTCCAAGAACTCTGGCGGTACCGGTGCACGCGCCAAGCTGGATGCCGCGCGCGCGATGGGCGTACCGGTGTTGATGATCGACAGGCCGCCCCTTCCGCAAAGGACCGAATTGTCGAACGTGACGCAGGTTCTGGACTGGTTGGCTCATTCCGGGGTGAACCTCGGGGTATAGACGATCGGCGCGCTGTCACGGTTGATGACGCGCGTCAGGGATGACCCGACAATGACGACGGTTTGCATGTCGGCCATGTCAGGTGTCGCCTCGGCCAGTGTCGAAATCCGGATCGCCTCATCAACGCGGGATACGGCGCGCGCGAACAGGATCAAGCGTTCGGGCTCACATTCTTCGCGTAGGATTTCCAGTGTTTTCACAAAGCCTTCCGGGCGGGATTTCGAGCGTGGGTTATAAAACGCCATCGCGAAATCCGCCTGCGCCGCAAGTCGAAGACGTTTTTCAACCAGCGACCAGGGTTTCAGATTGTCGCTGAGGTTGATGGCGCAAAAATCATGTCCCAGTGGTGCCCCGGCTCGCGCGGATGCCGCTAGCATCGCGGTGATCCCCGGCAGCACTTCGATGGGGATTTTGCGCCACTTAGCGGGGCCATTTTCCAGCGCCTCAAATACTGCGGCGGCCATCGCGAAGACCCCGGGATCACCCGAGGACACAACGACCACGCGCTTGCCCTCAGCCGCCATCTGCAACGCGTGTTGGGAACGGTCGATCTCGACCCGGTTGTCGCTAGCATGCAGCGTCAACCCGGGGCGTTCCGCCACGCGTGCGACATAGGGGATATAGCCGACCACGTCCGTGGCATCCATCAACGCAGCTGAAACCTCGGGGGTTATAAGATCTTCGTTACCAGGCCCCAGGCCCGCAATCTTGACCCAACCGCTCATGGCCGCCGTCCCTGACCATGCACGATGATGATCGAGAAATAGGGCGTCACCTTTTCGCATGCCTCGGACAGTTTCGTCACCACTTGGTTCGGCATCTGCGCAAACTCGACAATCCATGCGCGGTCATACAAACCGGCTGTTTTCAGCGCGCGCTTCACCTTGTCGATATTGCGTCCGATTTTCATGACAACCAGGGCGTCAGTCTGCGCCATGCGAATTGCCAGATCTTCTTCCGGCAGGGTGCCGACCAGTACTGTAAGCACATCATCGCCCCAGGTGATCGGGTTACCCGTTGCTGTCCATGCGCCGGACATGCCGGTAATGGCTGGCACAACCTCTACATCAGCCTGATCGCGCAAGCGGCTGTAAAGATGCATGAAAGACCCATAGAAAAACGGATCGCCCTCGCACAATACCACCACGTCCTCGCCCTGATCCGACAGAGCCTTCAAGTGCCCGGCGCAGTCCTTGTAAAAGGCAGAGAGCAATTCGTTATAGCGCGGATCATCCAGTGGAATTTCCGTAGTGACTGGGTATTCCATGGGAAACTCAACAGCACTGTCCGGGATCATACCATTGACGATCTTGCGTGCCTGACCGCTGCGACCCGGCTTGCGAAAGAACGCGACGTGGCGCGCATTGCGCAGCAGGCGGTCGGCCCGCACGCTCATCAGGTCCGGATCACCGGGGCCAAGGCCCACGCCGTATATCTTGCCGCCACTCATTCGGCGCGGCTCGCAATGGCGTTTATCGCGGCGACGGTGATGGCGCTGCCGCCCAGACGGCCTTTGACAATGCAAGAGGGCACGGGCTGTGCCTCCCACAATGCGTCCTTGGATTCAACGGCACCGACAAAGCCCACCGGGCAGCCGATGATGGCGGCCGGGCGTGGGCAGTCGGGGTCCTCCAGCATATTCAGCAGATGAAACAGCGCGGTCGGCGCATTGCCGATCGCGACCACAGCGCCTTCCAGATGTGGACGCCACAGCTCCAGCGCGGCGGCAGAGCGGGTATTGCTCATCTCAGCTGCCAACGGGCGTACGCGCTCGTCATGCAGGGTGCAGATCACCGGATTGTCGGCGGGAAGGCGGAACCGGGTCACGCCTTCGCTGACCATCCGTGCATCGCACAGGATTGGTGCGCCATTCTCCAACGCGGTCCGTGCGGCTGGCACGAAGCCCGGCGAAAAATGTACGAATTCTTCCAAACCGACCATTCCGGCGGCGTGGATCATGCGAACCGCAACCTGCTCTTCATCAGCGTCAAAACGCGCCAGATTGGCCTCGGACCGGATTGTGGCAAAGCTTTGCTTATAGATCGCTGCGCCGTCGGTTTCGTATTCATAGGGCATCAGGTGAGGTCCATAGTCATAAGTGTTTCGGGTGTCAGCCCGCGTTGGGACGGCTCATCCCCCGCGCGACCGTTTTTGACAAGATCAAATCGTCCGTCGTTGCCGACCAGTGTGACATTTGCCGGACCCATACGGGCACAGCCTTTGGCGCAACCGGATACATGCAAACTTCCTGGGATTTGGGCGGCCAAGACGCGGGCAACTTCGCGGGTTTCCACCTGAGCTTGCGGGCAGAACGGTGCGCCGGGGCAGGCATCGGTTGTCATCAGCGGGTCGGTGCCATCTATGACAAAGTCCGGTGCTTGTATCGCCGCCCCGCCTTCCAGCAGAATCAGCCGCCATGGGGTGACCCGCAAGGCAGACGCCCCGCTGTCTGCAATGAGGTCAGAGAGCTGTCGCGCCGGCAATTGTCCGAACACCGCGCCATACAACACACCCAGATCGCAGACGCCGGGCTGCGGCGGTGTGCCGATGTCACCGGGCGCGCTGCCTTGCCACTCCGCTGGCAAATCCTGCGTCGCGGCCACCCGCGCCATGCGGCGGGTTTCTGGCGTGAAACGTTCGGAAAACCATCCGGCCAAGGCGATAAGCCGGTCAATTGCGTTGGTTTCTGTGACCCGGCAGCCAGTCTTGGCCCCGTCGGCGCGCAGGATGAGGCCATCAGTGCCTGCCTCGACCCGGATATCGGCCGAATCCGCCGCCAACAGGCGCTTGGGGCCAGTGTCGATGGCAAAGCCGAATTTGGCGGGCAGAGTCGGCAATTCCTCCAACCGGTCGATCAGTTCCTGTGTCAGATGTGCGGTTCGATCACTTGATCGGTATAGGGGCGACACCAGGATATTGCGGCGCATTTCAATACCGGGCTCAGCATCCAAAAGGTTCAGCGCGGCCAGCTCGGCCAGCAATGCTTGATGATCGTCTTCTTTTACCCCGCGCAGCTGTAAATTGGCGCGGTTGGTCAGGTCGATCGTGCCATTGCCAAATTGCTCGGCCAACTCACAAAGACCACGTGTTTGTTCCGCGCTCAAACGGGCCAGACGCGGGCGCGCCCGAACCACCAGACCATCGCCCGACATCATCGGCCGATGCGCACCGGGGCACCAACCCTGAACGACCGGGGCGCTCATCCCAGCCCCTCCAGATCGGCCCGGATTGAGTTGCGGCGGGTGTTCCAAAGGCCCGCGTCCAACAACGCGCGGAACCTGTCCTGCATGGCCTGATACGCGCGCGGGTTGGCCTCTTGCAAAAACGCGTCGACCTCGGCGTCGCCCAAAGTGGCGTCGTGATAGAGGTCGAACAGATGCGGCGCGACCGTGCCTGACAGATGGGCGAAAGAGGCCATGTGATCCAGTGTCGCCGCAATTTCGGCAGCGCCTCGGAAGCCATGCCTTTGCATGCCTGCAATCCAGTTCGGGTTGGCGGCACGCGCATGAACCACACGGCTGATTTCTTCAGGCAACGTTCGGGCGCGCGGGCTATCCGGGTTGGTGTTGTCCAGATGGTATAGCTGCGCCGTACCACCAGTGACTTTCTTGGCGGCGGCGAAACCAGCCTCGTGCGTGGCATAGTCGTTGGCCAACAGCAGATCGGTTTCGGTCAGATCCTGCAGGTGCACGAAACTGTCGGCATTCGTGACCCGTTGGGTAATGCCGTCCATATCCTGTGTGATGTGTTCGCCTTCCAAAGCGAAAGAACTGGCCTCAAGCCATGCCTTACCCGCCTGCGCGCGGGCCTCATCCGTATAGATTTCGGACAGCTGGGTCATGTTCACGCCATAGCTGCCCGGTGCCGGGCCAAAGACGCGCGCTGCCGGGGCCTGCCCGGCATATGGGTTCCAGTCTGGCGCTTCATCGCGTTCCGACAACGCGCGAACAGCTTGACCATAAAGCGCCGAAAGGGTCGGGAACACATCGCGGAACAAGCCTGAGACACGCAACGTCACGTCCAGACGCGGGCGGCTGAGGTCAGTGATGGGCAGCACTTCGATGCCCGACACCCGCTCGGACCCTTTGTCCCAAACGGGTTTGACGCCCAGCAAGTGCAGCGCCATGGCAAACTCTTCGCCCGCCGTGCGCATCGTGGCTGAACCCCAGAGATCAACGATCAGCCCCTTGGGATAATCGCCCTCTTCCTGCAGGTGTCGCCGCACCAATTCTTCTGCCAGCTTGACGCCTTGGGTATAGGCTGCACGGGTGGGGACTGAGCGCGGATCGGTGGTATAC
The DNA here is from genome assembly GCF_059611005.1 of Ruegeria sp. CDSB117. Taxonomy (NCBI): domain Bacteria; kingdom Pseudomonadati; phylum Pseudomonadota; class Alphaproteobacteria; order Rhodobacterales; family Roseobacteraceae; genus Ruegeria; species Ruegeria sp. CDSB117. The sequence continues at coordinate 109,545 of NZ_JBXWOS010000009.1, read as the reverse complement.
AGATTGCGCCCGGTGGGCAGCACGTCTGACCGTCCGCGGTAGGGGGACCCGGACGGGCCTGCCTCGATCCGTTTGCCAGCCAGCGCGTCGATCAATGCCCGGCGTTCGGCATGGGCAGAAGGAGCCGTGTCAAAATTGGCGGTGGCTTCGGGCACACGTCCAAAGATATGCAACCCGTCGCCGAACTGGCTTTCTTTGATGTCACAGACGAAACGGTCGATGCGAGTGATCGCCTCGGCGATGCAGGTGGCCTGATCGAGGCCAAGGTCGCTCTCCAGCCCGATGGCTTGCGCTTCGTCCCGGATATCTTCTTGCAGGCGGTCGCGACGTTTGGGGTCCAAGCCATCAGCGTTCGAGAATTCGTCCAGCAGCGATTCCAGCCGAACCATCCGATCCGGGGTACCGCTTTCTCTCATCGGCGGTGGGATATGACCCAGCGTGACCGCCCCGATCCGGCGCTTGGCCTGCGCGGCCTCGCCAGGGTCGTTGACGATGAAGGGGTAAATGACAGGCAGGTCGCCGATCAGCGCTTCGGGCCAGCATTCGTTGGACAGCGCGACCGACTTGCCGGGCAGCCATTCCAGCGTGCCGTGCGCGCCGATATGGATCAGCGCATCCGCACTAAGACCTTTGCGCAGCCAAAGGTAGAAGGCCACGTAGCTGTGGCGCGGGGTACGCGACAGGTCATGATAATCGTCATCACGCAACTCGGGTGTGCCGCGTTCAGGTTGCAACGCGACCAGCGCCTTGCCGCGGCGCAGGGCGGTGAAGTGGAACGCGCCATCTGCAAAGGCCGGATCATCCTCGGGCTTGCCCCAGACGATTTCGAGGTCTGCGCGCAGTTGTTCCGGCAATTCTGCTAGCGCAGTCAGATATTCGCCAAGCGACCACGTAATCCGCGCGTCCAACAACGTATCAGAAATCGGCTGGGCAGGAGCGGTGTCATACCCTTCGCCTTGCAGGTCGGCCAGCATCGCCTCGGCCGAGGCCAAAGCATCGAGGCCCACCGCATGGGCCATCTGCCAATCCTTGCCGGGATAGGTGGACAGCACCAAGGCGGGCACCTGATCCCCTTTGGGCTTGTCGTTCAGGTTCAGCCAGCCGACGACACGGTCGATGATGGCCTCGATCCGTTCCGGTTCAGCCCGGTGGGCAAAACGTGAATACTCCAGATGCGGGTCACGCTTGCCCGGTTCCTTGAACGAGGCAATGCCTGCAGAAATTCGCCCGTCCACTTCAGGCAGGACAACGTGCATAGCCAAATCAGCGGGCGAAAGACCGCGTTCCGCCTCGGCCCAGGCTTTGCGGCGGGACGTTGCGAGAGCAACCTGAAACACCGGAACATCGGCAGCGTCCAGCGGCGATGTACCCGATGCGCCTTTGCCCGAGAAGGAAGTGGCGTTGATAATGGCCGACGGTTTAATGGCGGCGATGTTCCCGCGCAGCCAATCGGCGGCGGCAGGTGCTTTTAGCGAGGGGGCGAACATACCTACTGCTTCGAACCCGCGTTCCCGCAATCGGCGGATCAGGGCTGCGACCGGGGCGGTGTCTGCAGATGTCAGATAAGCCCGGTAGAAGGTCACGAGGATACGCCTCGCGTCGCTCGAGAATGCTGTTTCGACCGGGATTACGCCACGATCCGGGCACCACGCACCGCACTCTGGCAAGGTCTTAGCGCCCATCACCGGCCCGGCATAAAGCCCCGCCGCAAGCGCCATTTGCGCCAAGGCCGCTTGCGCCGCGACTTCGCCGCCGGTGTCACACAGATGCGCAAGCCGCCGCAGGGTTGAGACGGGCAGGGTGGAGTAATCATCCAGCCGCGTATCCTCACGCCCATCGGCAGGTAGGACGGCCAGTGCGATCCCCTTGGATTGCGCCAGCGCCAGAACTTGCTGCAAGCCATAGGACCAGTAAGGCACGCCGCCGATCAAACGGATCAGAATGCCCTTGGCGCCCTCGAGCGTTTGCTCGACATAAGTGTCGACGGACAACGGGTGTTTCAGTGCTGTCAGGTTGGCCAGCCGCATTGTCGGCATTCGCCCTTCGGCCCCGCCACCGCGATGCCAGCCCGCCGCGAAAGCACCAAGGTCACTGTCCGAAAAGGACAGCACCACCAGATCCGCCGGACTTTGGCCCAGATCGGTCGGGGTCTCGGTTTCCTCGAGCCCGTGGCTTTCGCGGAAGACGACGTGCATGGCTTACTCGGCGGCCTCGGTCACGCCCACGAGGATATCGCGGATCGCGGCCTCTTTGATGTCGTCGTGTTCGGCGATGACCACCAGACGCGAACGGCGCTCTTCACCGGGTTCCCACGGGCGGTCATACTGGTGACGTACGCGGGCACCAACGGCCTGCACCAGCAGACGCATGGGTTTGCCCTGAACGGCGGCATAGCCTTTGACGCGCAGGATGTTCAGCTCATTGGCCAGACGTTCGATATTGGCGACCAGTTCCGCCGGGTCGGTCTGTTCGGGCAACTCGACAATGATGCTTTCGAAATCGTCGTGTTCGTGGTCGTGGTGGCCGTCGTGATGCGACGGGCGCGCGTCCATGTCATCCTCGGCGGCGGCTTCGAGGCCCAATACGACGCGGACGTCCACGGCGCCTTCGGCGACTTCCACTACGGGCAGGGGGCGGGGAGCTTCGGCGGCGATGATCCCTTTGGCCTTCACCACGCCTTCGGGGCCAGCCAGATCGGGCTTGGTCAGCAGGATGATATCCGCGCAGGAGATCTGATCCTCGAACACCTCAAACAGGGGCGTTTCGTGGTCGATCGAGTCGTCAGCTAGGCGCTGGGCGTCCACGGCTTCGACATTTGGTGCGAAACGCCCAGCGGCGACGGCCTCGGCGTCCGCCAGAGCGATCACACCATCAACGGTGATTTTCGAGCGGATATCGGGCCAATCAAACGCCTTGAGCAGCGGTTTGGGCAGGGCGAGACCGGACGTTTCGATCAGGATGTGATCAGGACGCGGCTCCAGCGCCATCAAGGCTTCGATGGTCGGGATGAAATCATCGGCCACAGTGCAACAGATGCATCCGTTAGCCAATTCCATGATGTTTTCCGCCGGGCAATCCGGGATGGCGCAGGATTTCAGGATATCGCCATCCACACCCACATCGCCGAACTCATTGACGACCACAGCCAGACGCTTGCCCTGCGGGTTCTGCATCAGGTGCTTGACCAGCGTAGTTTTGCCCGAGCCCAGAAAGCCGGTGATCACAGTGACGGGGAGTTTTTCGAGATTGCTCATTTCAGGGCTCCAATCGGGGGAATGCGGGCCGCACAGTTTTTGCGGAAATGTTCGGGGCGCTCACGCCATTTCACCAGACCGTCTTCAGCGGCCAGATATTTGGTGACGCCTTCGACGATGGTCTCGACGTGGTCGGTCTCGTCGAGGTTTTCATAAATAAAGGTCCATCGGGACGAGCCACCACGCAAAACGATCGAACATCCCTGATCACAGTTCGACAGGCATTCCACCGGCTTCAGGTCCACGCCGTCAGGCAAGCCCGCCTGTTCAAGCGCTTTGTGCAGCAAAGTGCCGGGTCGCTGGGCGTCATCTTCGATGGGCAACCCACGGCGGCATGTCGTGCAGACCAGCAATTCAACTGGTGCGGTCTCGGTCACGTCTCTCATCCCCCTAATCCTTTGTACGGGGGACGGGGTTTCATGCGGGCCACGTGTGCGACATGGACCCGACACCGGAACACCCCGCCCGGTTTCAACTTCGGGTGCTGGCAGGTCTCCCGGCTTGCGGATGTCAGAGCGTTTGCCCTGTCGGATGTCCCGCCTTCCCGGCCTATTGGGCCAGTGGCTTTGGGCACCCTCTCCGGTCACGGTCGCGGGGGCGGCTGTGCTTGGCGATGACATCGCTGGCACATTCCCTTTTCATCCATCCGAGGATGGACACCAACGCATGCGACATGCGGCACGGGCAGGGGGCTTGTCAAGCACGACCAGGGTTTGAAAACCGGTTACGTCAGAAAAGCGACCAGCCGAAGTCAGTCAGCGGCATCCGATGCGATCCGATCACGAAGCCAGGCGCAAAACAGCCCCGCAGCCGCGGATGATTGAGCGCTTCCGTGCTTGGCAATCAGGTAGTGCGGTTGTGCAAACGGAATCGCTGGACCGGCAATCGCAACAGGCGCGACTTGGGCAATCGCGTTCTGTGCGAACCTTTGGGCAATATTAAGGAAGCGGGCAAAGGCGCGACAAAGACAAAGCACATCCCTCTACCACTGACGCATTGTGCGTCGCGCCGTTTGTTAGCGGGAAAAGATTTGGCACGTGTGGCATTACTTTCAAACCGCTTCGACATTTAACCCCGGACATCAACGGCGACGGTTATGCTGTTCCAGAAGCCAGTAGGAACATGATACCCAAGTGTATACGCCCGAATTTGCGAAAGCAGCGCAGAAAGCTAAGTGTTTGAAAAGAAGTGGAGGCGAGTACCGGAATCGAACCGGTGTACACGGATTTGCAATCCATAAAGACAGGCAGCGAAAACAACGGCTTATGGGTGCAAAACACCCCCTGACAAAAAGTGAACAAAAAGCGAAAGTTTCAACGCTCTTTGCGATTCAGAATGCTCACAAAATCGTTTCTAACCTTGGGATAATTTGATGAGTTGGGCGGTTGCAAACGAATGCGCCGAGCGCCGTTTTGGCAGCGCTGCGCGCAAGCAGATCATTATGTTCCTGGCCGACAAGGCGAGCGATGATGGCTCGGGCATCTGGTGCTCCAAGGGGACGATCCAGCGCCACACAGAGCTCAGCGAGAGCACGGTCAAGCGCACCATCATCGACTTCTTGCGCGAGGGCATTCTGATTGAGACAGGGCGGCGGCAGTGCAAGAATGGCTACACCGTCATTTACCGCATCGTTCTGGAGCGCGTGGCCGCGCTCGAAACCACGGCCGAGCCCGACATTGAGACGGGGGTCACTGTGAACCCCGTCCAGCCTGAACCCGGTACGGGGTCCACGGTGAACGGGGTACGGGGTTCAAGGTGGACCCCAAACCATCCTAAAACCATCCATAAACCACCTACGCGCAGGCGCGAGGCGGCGGAGGAGGTTGAAGATCTTGAAGCTGAGAAGATCTTAGCGGCCTATCCCGAAGACAGGATCCGAGACCGACGAACTACGTTGCGCCTGATCGCAGCCGCCGTGAAGGCCGGGGTAAAGCCCGATGACTTGCAGCAGGCGGTCAAAGCCTATGCGAAGGAAACCGAGGGCTATACACGCAGCAAGGTCTGTTTCTCGGACAATTGGTTCAGGATGCGCCGATGGGAGAAGGGGCTTGCCCAGATACAGGCGGACCGTGAGAAGGCGCGAGAGGCCGAAGCCAAAGGTCGCGCTAGCCTCGCCGAGTGGATCCGTGAACGCCACCCCCTGTGTCGTCACATCACCAACCGGCAGGTCGAGGACTTAATTGCTTCGAAGCTGGTGACGCCTGAGCAAGTTCGAGCTGCGGGGCTGCAGGCATAAGTGCGGCTCGATTGTTACGCCATGGCGTAAAAAGTAGATATTTACGTTGCAGCGTAATTTGGTTTAATTTACGCTGTGCCGTAAAAGGAGCCACATCATGGACCTCACAGCACGAACGGCCGAGCAGATCGGCGAGGCACTTCGCCGGACGCGCAAAGCGCGCGGCTGGACTCAAAGCGACATCAGCGCGCGTACGAATTTGCGCGTCGCGACGATTTCGTCGCTCGAGAATGGTGACGCGGGAGCCAAGCTCGCCACAGTGCTCGCTGTTATGGCGGCACTTGGGCTTGAGTTCCGATTGGTGGAACGCGGTGGCTCGCTTCAGATTGAGGATATCTTCTGATGGCCAAACACGGGCGTAGCGGCACCATGCAAGTGCTTCTGAACGGACGGTTGGTGGGGGCTGTGCGTCTCGCTGGTTCAGGCGCGATCAGCTTTATCTATGATCCGGACTGGTTGGCATGGGAACATGTCATGCCCATCTCGCTTTCGCTGCCTTTGCGTGAAGAGGCACACCAGGGCGGCCCTGTTATCGCCTACTTGGAAAACCTGTTGCCCGACAATCAGGCGATACGTGAACGCGTCGCTGCCCGGGTGCGCGCAGGCGGCACAGACGCGTGGCACATGCTGGAGAAGATCGGCCGCGATTGTGTGGGGGCCTTGCAGTTCGTTTCGGGTGAGATCCCCGAGGTTGGCGCACTCGCGGGAGAGCCCGTTTCCGAGGCACAGATTGCGGATCTGCTGCGCAACCTCGCAAGTGCCCCCCTTGGCTTGGACGAGGAAGACGACTTCCGCATTTCCATCGCAGGGGCGCAGGAGAAAACAGCGCTGCTGCGCCACGAGGGCGCGTGGATCCGTCCATCGGGGCTTACCCCAACGACCCATATCCTCAAGACGCAGCTTGGCGTTCTGCCCGCAGGGATCGATTTGTCTGACAGTGTTGAGAACGAATTTTTCTGCATGAACCTCTGTCGGGCCATGGGCATGGATGTGGCTGAAGTCGAGATTGCCGACTTCGAGGACGTGCGGAGCCTTGTTGTGACCCGGTTCGATCGGCGCTGGACCAAAGATGGCCGGTTGATCCGCCTCCCGCAGGAAGACTTTTGCCAGGCGCTCACAGTTCCACCCAGCCAGAAATACCAAATGGATGGCGGGCCGGGGATCACTGAAGGGATCGGGTTGTTGACTGGTAGTGATGACCCTGAAGCAGATCAGCGCGCCTTCTTCCGCGCGCAGGTGCTGTTTTGGCTGTTGGGGGCGACAGATGGGCATGCGAAGAATTTCAGCATTGCATTGCGCCCCGGAGGTTTCCGCATGACCCCGCTTTATGATGTGCTGAGCGCCCAGAAAGCCGTGGATGACGGTCAAATTCGCCAGAACCGGATGCGCCTCGCGATGGCGGTCGACGGGCACTACCGGATGAACGAGGTCGTGCCGCGTCATTTCCTGCAGGCTGCGAAGGCGGCAGGTTTTGGTGTGGCGCTGGCGGAAGAGGTCTTGTCGAACGTCGCGACAGAGCTTGAACCCGCCCTGGACAAAACACTAGCCGACCTGCCGGATGAGTTTCCACAACCATTGGCGGAAGCCATTGTTGCTGGCGTGCGACGTCGGGCGGCTGCCTTTCATGCCGTATGATCCGCAGATCATATTTACGCTTTATGAAAGGTAGATCATATTGAGCGGCAGGCCGAGTTCCTGCAACAACACGTATGTGGATCCAGGGAACGCCGCAATTGTTAGGTCGCAGAGGCCCCACTCTATTCGATGCAGCGGGTTTTCCATGTGATGGGCGGCAATGCGGACCTTAAGGTGGATTGCAGCGAAGGCTAAGTGAGAGCCCATACTACCGAATGCTGCGCTCTGCACCAAGGTCTGTAGTCCGGTTCGAAGCGGTCGTTCGAAGACGTGCTATGCGCCTGTTCAGTGATGGATGGTGGCAATTCCGGTAGAATATCAGTGGCTTGCGCGGTGTCGTGTGCAGTGTGTGTTCATGTTTAGATCGCGTGATTTCGCACTCCTTAGCGGGTGTTTCGATGCGCTGGCACAGATTGGACTCTTCGGGGCCTCGTAGTGTTCATCGGGGACGAGCAATGGCCAAGGAGTTGGCTTTTCTGCCGGACGGATCCGCCAACGCCGAGATTCTGAGCGATTACGCCGTGATGCGGGAGCAGGCACGCCTGTGTTCTCGTCCCTGATCAGAAGCGGAATCGCAGCTTCAAGGTCACGCGGCAGCGTAGCAGGTGAACACCTCGGTCGATCCGTCGCGCTGGATCAGGAACACGTCATAGGCCTCGCGCTCGCTTTCCGGCCCCATCCCGGGCGAGCCGTAGGGCATGCCGGGCACTGCGAGGCCCACCGCGTCGGGGCGTTCCACCAGCAGACGGCGAATGTCGGCAACAGGGACGTGGCGCTCGATCATGTAGCCATTCACGCGCCCCGTATGGCAGGAGACCATCTCCTACGTGATGCCGTTGTCCAGCTTGTAGCGCATCAGAAGCGTCCCGGGGCTCGCCTCGGTCGTTACGGCGAAACCATCGTTTTCGGGTATCTCGATCCAGGCCGAGCAGCAGCCGCAGTTCGGATCCTTCATCACGTGGATCGCCGGACCGGCGCCTAGCGCCAGGGTCCTGAAGGGCGATGCAGCCACCAGCGCGGCGCCGCCAAATAGAAGCGTGCGGCGGGAAAAAGCGTTCTGGGTCATCTGCGTTTCCTTTCGAGTTCGCATGTATGGACTGGCAGGTCAGAGATTGACCCGCCTGAGCCGTAGGGCGTTGGTGATCACCGAGACGGAGGACAGGCTCATGGCCGCCGCCGCGATCATCGGCGACAGGAGAAGGCCGGTGACGGGGTAGAGCAGTCCTGCTGCGATGGGGACACCAAGCGCGTTGTAAGCGAAGGCGAAGAACAGGTTTTGCTTGATGTTGCGCAAAGTGGCGCGTGCGAGCTTGCGCGCCCGGACGATGCCCATCAGGTCACCGCCCAGCAGGGTGATGCCGGCGCTTTCCATCGCCACATCCGCGCCCGTGCCCATCGCGATGCCGACATCCGCGGCGGCCAGCGCGGGCGCGTCGTTCACCCCGTCGCCCGCCATCGCGATCTTGTGGCCCTCTCGACGCAACTGGTCGATCAGGTCTTTCTTGGCTTCGGGCAGCACGCCCGAGCGCACCTCGTCGATCCCGAGTTTGCCCGCCACCGCCTGCGCCGTGCGCTCGTTGTCGCCGGTCGCCATAATGACCCGCAGACCCTGGGCATGAAGTTCGCGGATCGCCTGTGCGGTCGAGTCCTTGATCGGGTCGGCGACCGCCACGATGCCGACGAGCGCGCCATCGAAAGCGACGAACATCGCCGTCTTGCCCTCGGCGCGCAGGGTGTCGGCGCGCGCCTCGGCCGCACCCGTGTCCAGACCCATCTCCCGCATCATCGCCGCGTTGCCGAGCGCCACCGCACGCCCACCGACGCTGCCCTGTACGCCCTTGCCGGTGACGGCACCGAAGTCCGTGGCCTCCTGACGCGGGGCACTCTGCGTCTCGGCTCCCTCGACGATCGCCTCGGCTAGTGGGTGTTCCGAACCGCGCTCCAGCGCCGCCGCCAGCGACAGCAGGGCGGCCTCGGGAACGTCCGCCAGCGCCACGGTGTCAGTCAGCTTCGGCTTGCCCAAGGTCAGAGTGCCGGTCTTGTCCACGATGAGCGTATCGACGGCCGCCATGCGTTCCAGCGCCTCGGCGTCCTTGATCAGTACGCCCGCCTGTGCCCCGCGTCCTGCTGCCGTTGTGATCGAGATCGGCGTGGCCAGCCCAAGCGCGCACGGGCAGGCGATGATCAGGACGGACACCGCCGAAGCGATCGCGAAGACCAGCGCAGGTTCGGGGCCGACGGTCAGCCAGACGATGAAGGCGACGACGGCTATGGCGACCACGGTCGGCACGAATACCGCCGACACCCGGTCAGCCAGACCCTGGATCGGCGCGCGCGAGCGGCGCGCGTTCGACACCATCGCGACGATCTGCGCCAGCACGGTGTCGGATCCGACCTTTCCCGCCTCCATAACCAGAGAGCCATTCTTGTTGATCGTCGCTCCGGTCACCGCATCGCCCGGGCCTTTCTCGACGGGCATCGACTCACCCGTCAGCATACTCTCGTCAAGCGACGACCGGCCCTCGATCACCGTCCCATCGACCGGGACCGCATCACCGGGTCGCACGCGCAGCCGGTCTCCCTCCATGATGTTTTCCAGCGGCGCGTCGTATTCGGTACCGTCTGGCAGGATACGCCGCGCCGTCTTTGGGGCGAGATCGAGGAGCGCGCGGATCGCATCCCCGGTGCGCTCGCGTGCGCGCAGTTCGAGAACCTGGCCCACGAAGACTAGTGTCACGATCACAACCGCCGCCTCGAAATACGTCCCCACGCCGTGCCCCATCCGATACTGTTCCGGAAAGACGCCTGGCAGGAAGGTGGCGACAATCGAGTAGAGGTAGGCCGCCGCCACGCCGATGCTGATCAGCGTCCACATGTTCGGGCTTCGGTTCACGATCGAGTCCCAGCCGCGCTTGAAGAACGGCAGCGCCGCCCACAGCACGATCGGTGTTGCCAGCAGGAATTCCAGATAGCCCGCAACCCGGTGCCCGATCCAGTCGCGCACCGGCAGCGCCACCAGTTCACCCATCGTCAGGATAATAAGCGGCACCGCGGCGGCAGCCGAGATCCACATCCGGCGTGTGAAGTCTGTCAGCTCCTCGCTGGGCTCGTCGGAGGGCACCATCGGTTCCAACGCCATGCCGCAGATCGGGCAGGCGCCTGGTGCATCGCGCACGATTTCGGGATGCATCGGACAGGTGTACTGGATGTTGGCCGGTGCGGCCTTCTTTTGTCCGGCGGCCCTTCCCGAGGCGTAGAACTACGGATCCGCCGTGAACTTCGTCTGGCATTTCTCCGAACAGAAATGGAAGGGCTCGCCCTGGAACTCGGCGTGAAGTCCATCGGGCTTGACTGCAACCGTCATCCCGCAGACCGGGTCTTTCGCCGTCTCGTCCCCCGATGGCTTGTCGGGTGCCGCGTGGTGGTGATCTTGTTCCATGGTCTGTCCGCCTTTCGGTCTTTTTTCAGCTTGCCACCTCCAGCGGTTGGAAGGTCAAGCCCTATTCAATCTTGGTCGCGAACGCTCTCTTCAGGCTTTCTCCGCATCGCCACCCAGAGCAGCGGTAAGCCCGTCACGAGGCCGAGACCGAGCACTGCCCAGGTCGCTCGCCCAAAGTCTCCGCTGACCGCCTCACCCCCGAAATGGGCGAGCAGGAAGCTTGCCGGAATGATGCCGGCCAGCGTCGCGAGGGCGAACCGCCAGGCGTGCAGGCGGCTGAGCCCCGCAGCGTAGCTGATCATGTCGAAGGACACGAAGGGCATCAGGCGGCTGGCGAAAACCGTCGCCGTCAACGCGGTCTGCGAGCCGAGCAGCCCGGCATCTACGCGGTCACCAAAGACCCGCCGCAGGATATCATGCCCCAGAATCCGTGCGAGGCCGAACGCGATCAGTGCTCCGAGTTCCGCGCCGATCACGACCAGAACCGTTCCCCAAACATGCCCGTAGGCCGCACCGGCGGCCAACGCGATCGGCGCGCTCGGGATCGGACTGGCTACAACCGCGAGGGTCATAAGCGTGACGATGAGGACCGGCCCCCAGATCCCGGCGCGCGCCACCAGCATTTCCAGACGCTCGCCGTCCATCAGGCCGCGTGCCTGGTCGAAAGCAGAAGGCGCGAACAGTCAGGCACCGAGCACGGCGATCCCGAGGATCGCCATCACCACGAGGATGATTGCGCGCAACCCCACCTCAGATCGAAGCTACGGCCTTCGCGAGAAGGTCTCGGACCTGGCCCGCAACAGCCGTGAGCTCGCGGTTCTCGATCGCCTGCATCGACGCGACCGGGTCGATGGCGCTGACCTCGACGCCATCTTCGACCTCGCGCAGGATGACGTTGCACGGCAGCATCGCACCCACACGCGGCTCGATCCCGATGGCGTGATGCGCCATCTTCGGATTGCAGGCGCCGAGGATGCGATAGGCCGGCATCTCGACATCGAGCTTCTTCTTCATCGTCGCCTTGACGTCGATTTCGGTCAGAACGCCGAAACCCTGATCCGCCAGCGCCTTGCGCGCGCGAGAGTCAATGTCGTCGATACCTGCGCCGGAGATCACGCGATTGATCGTGTAGGTCATTGCGAAGTCCTTTTTCCTATTTCCGAAGATATTTGATCAGCGCCGCTATGGCCAAAACCACCAGCACAAGGATCAACAGGCCGAACAGCCAGCCAAACCCCATTCCGAAACCCATTCCGAAGCCCATGTCGTTCCAATTCATCTTCTCGTCCTCCTAGGTTGCACCCCTAAGGGGCGCCCAATAAACAGGCCTCACTACTGCATGCGCAGTATAGCATAGGATCGGTGTCTGGACGGCGGGGCGCCCTTTCCGGCTTCCGCCAATTGTCGAAGAAGTTTGATCGGTGCCTCTATGGCCAAGATCACCAGTACGAGGATCAGTAGAGCGCAGAGCCAGCCAAGGCCCATACCGGTTCCCGTGTCGTTCCAATTCGTGTTCCCTCCCTTACGGGCAGTTGCTGCACGTTGCGCTGCGTCGTCGGCTGTTGCAGCAACTTTGGGCAGCAAAGCATCTCAGAACTGATCGGCTTCGACATCGACGATGGACAGTAAGGGTACATGAACGAGGTCGCGCAGCGCATCGGCTAAGTATTTTCGTCACCTCATTCGCAATGTGAGCCAAATCAGAAGCGAGATGCCGAGTATCGCCGAGAGCGCTGATCCGCCGAGAATACCCAACTTTGCCGCATTCAGGACGGAACTGTCGAATGCGAGGCCTGCGATGAACAACGACATCGTGAAACCGATCCCCGTCAGAAAAGAGCCGGCCAGAATGAAGGGCCACGACAAGCCCGGCGCGAGTTGCGCCAGGCCGGATCGTACGGCAAACCAGCTGAACCCGAGGACGCCGATCGGTTTTCCCAACACGAGGCCGACAATGATCGCCAGCGAGACCGGTTGTACGAAATCGGCACCCTGAATCGTGATGCCGGCATTTGCCAGTGCGAAGATCGGCATGATTGCAAAGCCGACCCAGGGGTGCAGCATCATCTCGAGCCGTTCGACTGGTGAGAGCGACTCAGTGACCGCTCTGCCGGCTTGACGCAGGTCGCGGTGGCTTGCGGCATCTCCTTGTCGACGTTCGCCGGTCGGAACGGCGAGTACGCGCCCAAGGATCTCACGCAGGCGGGCATCGCTCACCCATATGCGCGTTGGCGTCATCAGGCCCAGAATGACGCCTGCAATAGTCGCGTGGACGCCGGAAGCGTCGAAGCATAACCAGACTGCCGCCCCCAGAAGGAAATATACCGGTACGCTTCTGATCCCGAGGCGCGACGCGCCTGCGACGATACCAATCCCCAGAAAGCCCAATCCGAGAGCCGACCAGTTCAACGCCTCACCGTAACCGAAGGCGACCACGAGGATAGCACCGACGTCGTCAAAGATGGCCAGAGACAGCAGGAACAATCGCAAGGTGGGCGGGATCCGGCTTCCGAAGAGCGCCAGGCACCCGATCACGAAGGCCGTATCGGTTGCCATCACGGTTCCCCAGCCATGTATGCCGGGCTGGCCGGACATCAGCGCAAGATACAGAGAGACCGGCACGACCATGCCACCCAAGGCGCCTGCGAACGGCAGGGCGGCCTGTCGAGGGTTCCGCAATTCGCCCAGCACCAACTCGCGCTTGAGTTCCAGAGAAAGCACGAAGAAGAAAAGGGTCATCAGACCGTCGTTGATCCAGTGCCGCAGAGAGCGGGTGAAATCCAACGAGCCGAATGTGAGGCCGATGGGGGTCTCCCAGAAACGAAGAAAGCCTTCTTGCCACGGTGAGTTGGCCAGCCCCAAAGCCAGCAGAACAGCCAGGAGCAGGAGTCCACCAGCTGCCGCTTCGATCTTCAGGAAGCGTGCGAATGGTTTCGTTATACTGTCGGCGGCCTCGTGGGGCAGGCCTTGATGAGTATCGATCACGGGAGAAGCATACCTTTTGGGGGCGACAGAGTCTTTGTCATCGCAAAGCGGATGCGTTGACCGCGAGAAGCAGTTGCCGGCGCCTCAGCCGCGTCGCGTACGGCTCAGGCGGCAAGCGTCCGGGCCTCCGCGAATGAAAGAAATCTCCAGTGCTTCTCGTCTCATAGGTGCAGCCTTGCGCAGCGGAAGCTCTGCCAAAGTGTTATGCGCGTCGTGTCCCGCCGCCATCAGGCTCCGTATTCAGTGATAGCCAATCACTTGGCCCTCTACCTATTTCTTCTTGTGCTCGCCTAGATTGGTCAAGGTTTTGCCCTTCGTGAAGTCGGCTGTTGCAACGACCTTTTCCTTCACCTGCTTAGGCTTTTTCGCTTCGCGGTTGCCGCGTTGCTTGTTGCCTTTGGTCATTTCCGTTTCTCCTATTGTGAATTATTGTGCTGACTAGATCGGTGTTCATGTCCATCGGGAATGTGATTTCTCGTCCCGAGGCTCCTGCGCACAGGCCCCGCCCATTCACATCATTCCGCCCATTCCACCCATATCGGGCATTTCGTTACCGGCGCCGCCCTTTTCGGGCTTTTGCGCGACCATCGCCTCGGTCGTGATCAATAGCCCGGCAATAGACGCGGCGTTTTCCAGTGCGATCCGGACGACTTTCGTCGGATCGATGACGCCGGCCTTCAGCATGTCGCCGTATTCTTCGGCTTGCGCGTCGAAACCGAAGCTCCGGCTGTCATTCTCGATGACCTTGCCAACGACAACCGATCCGTCGACCCCGGCATTTCCGGCAATCTGGCGCAGCGGTGCCTGGATAGCGCGCCGGACGATCTTGATCCCGGCATCCTGATCGCTGTTCTCACCCTTCAGCGCAGCCAGCACCTTGCTGGCATGAACGAGGGCCACGCCGCCACCGGGCACGACGCCTTCCTGAACCGCGGCGCGGGTGGCGTTCACCGCGTCGTCGACGCGGTCCTTGCGCTCCTTCACCTCGATCTCGGTTGCCCCTCCGACCCGGATCACGGCAATGCCGCCGGCAAGCTTGGCCAGACTTTCCTGCAGTTTCTCCTTGTCGTAGTCCGAGGTGGTGTCCTCGATCTGTGCCTGTATCTGGGTGACGCGCGCCGCGATCGCGTCCTTCTCGCCGGCACCGTCGATGATCGTCGTGTGATCCTTGGTGATTGCGACCTTCTTCGCCGTGCCGAGCATGTCCATGGTGACATTCTCCAGCTTGGTGCCCATATCCACGGAAATCACCTGACCGCCCGTCAGCACGGCGAGGTCTTCCATCATCGCATTGCGGCGATCCCCGAAGCCGGGCGCCTTGACGGCCGCCACCTTCAAGCCGCCGCGCAGCTTGTTGACGACCAGCATCGCCAGCGCGTCGCCCTCGATGTCCTCGGCCACGATCAGAAGTTGCTTTTCGGCCTCCATCACCGCCTCGAGCAGAGGCACCATGGATGCGAGGGTGGTCAGTTTCTTTTTGTGAAGCAGGATGACTCAGTCATCCAGCTCGACGACCATCTTCTGCGCGTTCGTGATGAAATAGGGGCTCAGATAGCCGCGGTCGAACTGCATGCCCTCGACCACTTTAGTCTCGGTCTCCAGCCCCTTGTTCTCCTCGACGGTGATCACGCCTTCATTTCCGACCTTGGCCATCGCATCGGCGATCTGGCGGCCGATCGCGACCTCTCCGTTTGCCGAAATGGAGCCGACCTTCGCGATCTCGTCGCTGTCGCCGACCGGTCGGGACATTGTCTTGATCTCGGCGACAACCGCGGCAACGGCCTTGTCGATCCCGCGCTTGAGATCCATCGGGTTCATGCCGGCCGCGACCGACTTCATGCCCTCCCGGACAATCGCATGGGCGAGCACGGTGGCGGTCGAGGTGCCGTCGCCAGCCTCGTCATTGGTGCGCTGCGCGACTTCCTTGACCATCTGCGCTCCCATATTCTCGAAATGATCCGACAGCTCGATTTCCTTGGCAACGGTCACACCATCCTTGGTGATGCGTGGCGCACCCCAGGATTTATCGAGAATGACGTTCCGGCCCTTGGGTCCAAGGGTGATCTTCACGGCGTTGGCCAGAGTGTTGATGCCTTTCAGCATGCGGTCGCGGGCGTCGGTACTAAACCGAACTTCTTTAGCGGACATTTCTTGGGTTCCTTGGACTGAGGGTGCAATGAGGGATTATGGACTCATGCGATCACGCCGAGAATATCGCTCTTCTTCATGATCATAAGGTCTTCACCATCGCGTTTGATCTCTGATCCGGACCATTTTCCAAACAGGATCTTGTCTCCGGATTTCACGTCCATCGGGATGCGCTCGCCGTCCTCGCGTCTTCCGCCGGCACCAACGGAGACGACTTCGCCTTCTTGAGGTTTCTCCTTGGCGGTGTCGGGAAGGATGAGACCTCCCTTGGTCGTCTCATCGCCTTCAATGCGACGAACAAGAACCCGGTCGTGGAGTGGAGTGAATGACATCGACGTGCTCCTTGTCGAGGTTTCGTTGGTGGGCCTGCTCTGGTCGAATGCTCGGCCGAAATGCGCGCAAGGCGGCTGCATCCTGTTGAGTTTCTGCGTCGAGAATACGGATCGACACCGCGGCCATAGCGTTTCACGAGCGTCGAACCGAGTTTCCGCCAGCGATGATCGCGTTGATCAATTCGGCGACGGCCTGATGATTTTCCATTTCGAGGTCGGCGCCGACGGCGTTCTCATGGGTAGCCGCGGCGTCGCGAAGAACCCCCACGATCTCATGCTCCGGCAGCAACCCGCGATCGTTCATGGCAAGCAGGAGCGCCTCGCAGATCGATAGGGCGGCCTGGCCTGCATGTTCGCTTGCGGTGGACATCTGAGTTTCCTTCCTTGGCATCTTGAACCTGAGAGAAGGCGAGATTCAGATGCATCCGTACATCTCGCAGGAAGTGCTCTATGCTGGACTGATCCAGAGCAGTGCCCGAGCCGAATTCTGCTCTTGGGTCACGACACGCCGGGAGGCCCACATGACATCAGTTGAACACAGCCCCCTTACCCGCAAGCTCTCGGCCTTCGTCGCCCTGTCGGAGGTCGAGCTGGCCGTGCTTGAACGCCTGCATCAGCGTCGCCGCTCCTTCGTTGCAGGGCGTGATATGGTGCATCAGGGCCAGTCGGCTCAGGCCGCGTATATTCTGTCCGCGGGTTGGGTCTGTTCCTACAAACTGCAGGCCGACGGGACCCGGCAGATCGTGGATTTCCAGGTGCCAGGGGATTTTCTGGGATTGCGCAGCGTCCTGTTGCGCACGTCGGACCACAGCTTCGAACCCATCGTCGACATCGAGGCTGCGGAAGTCTTGAAGAGCGACCTTCTTAATGCGTTCGCGCAGACCCCTCGCTTGGCGACCGCCATACTCTGGGCGGCGTCAAGGGATGAGGCGATGGTGGTTGAACATCTCGTCGGCATTGGTCGGCGTGATGCGGACGCCCGCATGGCGCATTTCCTGCTGGAGCTCGGGTCACGGCTGGCGCTGGTGGGCATGGGGACTGAGGATGGGTATGATTGCCCGCTGACCCAGTATCACTTGGCAGATGCGCTGGGGCTTAGCGCGATTCACGTGAACCGCGTCCTGCGGCAACTCCGTGAAAGCGGGCTGGTGACCTTTCGGGACGGGCATGTGACGTTTCACGACCACAGTGGATTGGTTGAACTTGCCGAGTTCGATCCAGCTTATCTTGATCAAGTCGGACCGCTTCTGAAATGAGAAACCGCCCTCCGCAAAGCGAGGGGCGGCCAAGGTTTGCATCAGGTGTCGGATGTCACGAGAGCTTCTCGCTCGCCGCATCGAGTTCCTTGTTGGTCTCGGCCTCGTTCTTCGCCGTGTTCGCCTTCTCGGCTGCCTCGTAGTGCCTGAGCGCCGCGTCCTTCTTCGGACCAGCGGGCGCCTTGTCCCACGCGGCTTTCACGGAGGTCATCTTCTCGGCAGTCTTGTTCTGTTCGGGAGTCATTGGAATTGTCCTTTCCTGGACGTTCCGAGAATAAGAAGCGCGCCGACATGCCGACCCTTTGGGGATCGGCACGCCCACACGCTTCTCGGGTACTCGGAAAAAGATGCGCCACCAAATATTCGGCGGGCACGTCTCATCTAACCGTGCCAGGGCCTCGCCGCACTGACGCAGGTTAGTCCCGGCGCCCGCGGCAGGTCGATTGCCTCTGCGGTTCTTAAATCACCACAGTTTGCTGGTGGGAAATCCTCAGCCAGGTGTCCTCATCGTTGAGGTACGTTGAGGCGCAAAGCGCTTTGTAGATCGGCACGTCGGTTTTTTCAGCCGAGACCCGGTAAGTGAGGATCGCGATGTCACCGCATCGCGTCACGCGCCGTTCGGCCATGACGACGGAACGCCAGCCGGTCCTTTCGCGAAGATGGGGCCAGATCTGGTCGCCCTGGAGGATGCCGGGCGGATAGGGGAAGACCATAACTGCGTTGGTTGCTGTGGTCGCCTGCGCACTGTCGGCGCCGCTGGTCCAGAACTGTTCCTCCATGTCCCAGAGTTTGCCCTGTTCGTGTGGAGAAAGCGTACCGGACTTGTGTGCCGCATGGGCCGGTCTCCTCGCGGTCGCGGTTGATACGGTCATTCGCCTGACCCCGACCCGCCAACCATGAACATCTGAAACAGCACAAAGATGATCGCGAGCACCGCCCAGATCGCTCCGCTTGTTCCCGGGCGGCCATCGGCCACCGTCGAGGCAGTGCGCTGCAGGGCACCTGACGTCCGGCCTTCAGGAAGCAGCTGGCTCAAGTCTCGTGCGACCCTGCCATGATCGCTTGCGAGCGAGGGAACATCCTGAAACCGGGCAAGCAGCGTTCCCAACCGCGCGCGCGCGCCGTCGTGTCCTAGCGTGACCAGTTCAGCGGTTTCGTTCCATGGATCGAGACCGAGCCGCGCGAGCGTGGAGAGCACAGTCACGGCATAGCCGTTCCGGTCCTCGCCGACGGTAGCATGGAGAAACCGATCAAACTCGGGCGGGTGCGGGTTGAGAACATTGAGGTCGGCCATCGTCAATCCTTTCAAGGGTTGCAGGAACGCAGATCGCCCCTGTTTCCCAAAGGATACGCGCAGGTCGGTCTCGCCGCCCTTACACAGGTCAGTGTGGGCGACTGCCCAAAGGACGGGGTCGCAGCCGGTTCGGTGCCCGGGACTAACATGCGTCAGCACCAGTCGGACGATCCCGAGGTACAAGATACTAAATCGTTCGACTGGTCCGTCCCGGACTCCAAGGGGCCGTCAACAGTGGTGAGCGACGGATCTGCCAACATCGCGGAGACCAGAGATGAACATGCGGTCGACCAGATCGACGGTGACGTTTTCAAACCCGTTCACCTTGCCGGGATTCCCGGGCGATTTGCCCGCGGGCGACTATGAGGTTCTCGTCGAAGAAGAGCTTCTCCAGGGGCTAAGCTTCGAGGCCTATAGATGGACGGCGACCTACCTGACGGTGCGCGGAAGGGGCGGTCATGCGGGACGTACCGAGTTACGGGCGATTTCCGACAGCGACGTGAAAGAGGCGCTGAGCCGGGATCGGGCCGCGACTGAGAAGAACAATCACGGCGAGGCGGCGCCTTCTCTGCAGGAGGACTTGAAATGAATACTCCCGAATGGCTCAAACCCGGCATCTATGGTGCCGTGATCGGTGCTGTCTTTGTCGGCGTCGTCGGATTTACATGGGGTGGCTGGGTGACCGGCGGCACTTCGAATGACCGGGCGGTGGCGATGTCCCGTAATGATGTCGTCGCCTCAATGGTACCGGTCTGCCTCGACATGGCGCGGTCAGACCCGGCTCGGGTGGACAAGCTTGCAACGATCCGTGCAGCCTCAACCTACCAGAGGCGCGACGCTCTCATGACAGCCGGCTGGGCGACGATGCCAGGAACCGATGCCCCAGACCGAGACATTGCGCAAGCCTGCCTGAAGGAACTGGAACTCTGAGGTCATGCTGTTCAGAGCCGACGATGTGATGGCGCAAAACGGTTCGCACCGTCAAACGCGCGAGCCAGGCATCGCACCGAGTGCCAAAACCGAAATAGGAGCTTGCGATGCCTTCTGATAACAATGGACCGGAAGATCGCGGACCTTGGAAAAACAAGCAGACCCGCGTTCCCCCTGAGGTTGACGCAATTCTCAGGCTGGGCCGGGATCAGCTGAATGGCATCCTGCCAGACGGTCTGCCACCGGTGAAGCGTCTTGTAATCGGGGCTGCCATTGCACTTGCGGCGTTTGGAACGTGGTCTTCATATTACACGGTGCCGAGCGACTCTGTTGCGATAGTCCAACGGTTCGGGAAGTACGCGGCCGAGGTCCCTCCGGGGCTGCACTTCAAGATCCCGTTCGGGATCGACGTGACCACGTTGGTCCCGGTCAAGCGCCAGTTGAAACAAGAGTTCGGGTTCACGACTCCTGGTACCTCTGATCCCTATCAGAGCCCGACGGACGGTCGCCGCGAGACCGAGATGGTGACTGGCGATCTAAACGCCGCGCTCGTGGAGTGGGTGGTGCAGTACCGGATTTCCGAACCTCGGAAATTTCTGTTCGAGGTGCGTGAGCCGAGCGCGACCCTGCGTTACGTCTCGGAGTCCGTCATGCGCGAAGTTGTGGGAGACCGCACAGTCGACGAGGTGATCACCGTCGGGCGCCAGGAAATCGAAAGCGAAGCCCTGCTGAAGATGCAATCGCTCGCGACCAAATACGCGATGGGCATCAGCATCGACCAGGTGCAGTTGAAGAACATCAATCCGCCCCAGCCGGTTCAAGCCTCGTTCAACGAGGTCAACCAGGCGCAACAAGAGAAGGAGCGGATCATCAACGAGGCCCGCCGCGAATACAACCGCGTCATACCTCTGGCTGAAGGCGAAAAAGACCAGCGCATCCGCGAAGCCGATGGCTATCGCTTGAGGCGGATCAACGAAGCCGAGGGCGATGCGGCCCGGTTCACGGCGCTCCTGACGGAATACCGTCTGGCGCCCGAAGTGACCCGGCGCCGGATCTACATCGAAACCCTGCAGGATGTTCTGCCGGGAATTGGCTCCAAGATCATTGTCGACGGGTCCACGGCAAGCATCCTGCCGCTTTTGAACCTGGATCGACAGACAGGAGAGCAACCATGAAGACCATTTCGACCATTACCGTCGGGATCGCCGTCGCCGGGATCGCCGCTGCATCATCCGCGATCTACACGGTCGGGGAGGTGGAGCAAGCCATCATCACCCAGTTCGGCAAACCGGTCGGCGCGCCGATCACCGAGGCCGGTCTTAAGATAAAACTCCCCTTCGTTCAGGAGGTTAACCGGATCGACAGCCGGGTTCTGGAGTGGGACGGCTCGCCGTCGGACATGCCCACCAAGGACAAGCTCTATATCTCGGTCGATCTCTTCGCGCGCTGGAAGATCACCGATCCGTTGCAATACTTCCTGCGCCTGCGCGACGAGCGCAGCGCCCAATCGCGCCTCGACGATATCCTCGGCAGCGAGACCCGAAACGCCGTCGCCAAGCACGAACTCATCGAGATTGTGCGCACGACCAGGGGCCGAACGCCGCTTCGGGACACGCTTCTGACTGATCAGGAGCTTGCGCAGGACATTGGCGCACTGGTTCCCATCACGAAGGGGCGGGCGCTGGTCGAGCAGCAGATCTTCGAGGCGGCGGCGGAGAAGGTGCGCGTCTTCGGGATTGAGCTTCTCGACATTCGTTTCAAGCGCATAAACTACAATGAGAGCGTGCGACCCAAGATCTATGACCGCATGATCTCGGAACGCCGGCAGATCGCCGAAAGATTCCTGTCCGAAGGCAACGGTGAAGCGGCCCGTATTCAAGGCAACAGGGTGCGGGATCTGAACAAGATCCAGTCCGAAGCCTATCGCGCTGTCGAGGAAATCCGCGGTGCCGCCGATGCCGCCGCAGCAGCAATCTATGCGGGCGCCTACAATGTCGATGCCGTTTCGGTCGAATTCTACGATTTCACACGAACCATGCAGGCCTACGGCGACATGATCTCCGACGACACGACGCTAGTCCTGACGACGGACAGCGATCTGTTCCAGTTCCTGCGCGGCATGCAGGGCGAGGCAGACCCCGTCCGCGATCCGGGCAGCGTCCCGGACGACGGTGGCGTGGCATCAACCGGCAGGGCCCGACCAGCGCAAGACCCCTCGACGCCAATCGTGACACGCACAGATGTCGAGCTGGGGCAATAGTTTCTTGGTCATGGCACGTGGATTGCTCAGGCTTTTTTCCGCTTCCAAGCGAGACATACCCTCTTAATTTCCGTGCCCCTAATCTGCGTCAGCACACGATTTGCGCTTGGCTGGTAGGTGTATGGCAAGAGTTGGATCGCGACGAGGCGAAGGACTGCCTGCCTCGCTCGAACACACGACATCCAGCGTCGAACCGCGCAGCGAGGAGGACAATACGCTATGACATCAGTGAAACATCTTACCAGGGCGGCCGCAGAGACGACCGATCTTGAACGGCGCGTGCTGGCCCATGAACGGATCCTGCAGACCCTGATCGCCTTCATGGCCCGTACCGAGCCGCGTTTCGTCGACCATCTGCGAGAACGGTTCGTGGAACCGATGCGCATGGCGCCGCACGAACACGATTATCGCGAAACCGATGATTATGCGGAAGAATTCGTTCGCGCCGTGATGCTTCTCGGAGAGGAGCGCGCGCCCAACGCGAAGGAGCCGGAGATGAACGACAAGCAACCCGAGCAACCGAAAAGCAGAGGAGAAAAGGGGGCTTTCATGGACCGGCCAGCACAGCGCGGTGGAGTTCAGGTACGCGAAAGAAACGGCATCTGGGAGGTGCGGGTCGATGGCAAGTTCCGCGGCGACTACCACCAGAAGGAACATGCTCTTGCCGCTGCGGCCCTGCACAAATTGTCGCCCCGATGACCGGTTGCACCCACCCGACACTCCCGGAAGAATTCGCAATCAAGGTGGCCGAGAACGAAGGAATGCCATCGCGATCGAATTTCAGAGGCTCCTCGCCCCCGCCCGCGCCCACGCCCACGCCCACGCGACGGTTGACCGGACGCTCATCCTTGCAAGATGATCATGACATGACCAGGCGCGGCCGTTTGTCAGGCATGCGGGTCAGCATCGGGTGCCGTCTGCGCTACAGCTTCCCGCAGCCGACGCCACTGATTGCGATGCTGAACGTCCACTACTCGCGCTTTGGCGATCTGGAGCGTGCCGATTACCTCGTGACGTCGCCAAGCGTGCCGCTCGAAAGCTACCGGGATGGCTTCGGCAACTGGTGTACACGCGTCCTGGCTCCGGCGGGCGACTTCTGCCTGTCGACGGATGGCATCTTCCGCGACTCGGGCCAGCCTGATCCCTCCATTCCCGACGCGCAGCAGCACGCGGTTCAGGATCTGCCTTTCGAGACGCTCGTGTTTCTGCAGGGCAGCCGGTATTGCGATACCGACCTTCTGTCGGAGGAGGCGTGGTGCCTTTTCGAGACCGCGGATCCCGGATGGTCACGCGTCCAGGCGATCTGTGATTTCGTGCATGGACATGTCCGCTTCGACTACATGCAGGCGAAGGCGACGCGCACCGCATCGCAGACCCTCGCCGAGCGACACGGTGTCTGCCGCGACTTTGCACATCTTGCCATCGCGCTGTGTCGTTGCATGAACATTCCGGCCCGCTACTGCACCGGATACCTGAGCGACATCGGTGAACCTCTCCCTCATCCACCCAGGGATTTTGCCGCGTGGATGGAGGTCTTTCTCGCTGGTGAATGGCACATGTGCGACCCGCGGAACAACAAGCCGAGGTTTGCGAGAATCCTGATCGCGCGCGGTCGCGATGCTGCCGATGTCCCTCTGACCCAGACATTCGGCCAGAACACTTTGATGGAATTCAAGGTTTGGACAGATGAATTGGCCTGACTGACCTCGGCTTCCTTTTCGATGCACCATCGCAATTCGGGTCGCCAGCCCCCATATATACAGTACCGATGCGAGGTATCCCGGTCCGACATGGACGAGGAGTTGGCGTCGGATAATCAAAGGATCGATGAAATGTCCTTCAAGGACCTGACCGCCAGGGCTGCGGCTGCGCTAAAGCCCAAGCCTGCGAAAACAGCAACGCCCCCTGCCAAGGAGACCGAGCCCAAGGCCGCTAGCAAGGAAGCACCCGCGAAGTCCAAGACATCTTGAGACGTACACAGGTTACGCGCCTCATTCCTGTGAGCGGCGCGGACCATTCACAGCAACAAGGGAAAGGAACGCGCCAATGGAAGATCTAACGAGCAAGTCCGTTGCGGTTTTTTCTCGGCCCTTCACCGTTCCAGGCTTTGACGAGACGCTCCCGGCGGGAGAGTACGAGATCGAAACGGAGTTGGTTTCACCCCCAGATCAACAGGATCCCGCAGCCTGGAAAGCCTCCGTCCTGGTGAAACTTCATCCCCGGATATCGCATCCGGGGCTTGCGCGAACTCTGACCGTTTCCCTTGCCGACCTGGACCATGCCCGCGCCAAGGACAAGCTGACAGGCAGAGAGTTGACCGACTTCTTCCTTGAGGAAATGCTGGCTGATCCGATGGTACGCCTCGTGATGGAGGCCGACGGGGTCTCTGCAGCACATATGCGGCATCTCTATTCGGGGCACGGTACGCCCCAGTCTGACAGGGATGTCCTGGACCGGAACCCGGCGCGTCTAGGTGCACGTGACATGGCGTCAATCCATGCTGCTGAAAACGAGGGCATGCCTCCACGACCGACAGGGACGTCGGCTATGGGAGAGTGAAGACCACTTGGAAGTACTCAACCGGCAGCAAGTCTTCGGCCTGTGCCCTGATCGGGGCGTGCCTCGCACCAATAGTCGCGCAAAAGGTCGAGCAATCCGGGCGACAGCATCACCTTGCGATCCTTCCGCCCCTTGCCTTGCACAACATGGATCAGCATCTGATCACTTTCGATATCGCAGGTGGTGAGATTGCAGACCTCGGAGGTCCGAAGCCCCGCGCCATAGGAAATGCTGAGCGCCGGGCGGTACTTGACCCCGGACCGGGGGCGACCGACAGAAGATCAGAAACTTCCTCGACTCTGAGCACCGCAGGTAGTTTGCACGGTTCTGAGCGAAACTGCATGTACCGCTTCATCTCATCCCGCCCGCTGGTCATCGAAAAAAAAGAAACGCAGAGCGGTGATGCGACTGTTGTAGACTGAGGGCGTGACTTCGGTGTCAGTCATGTGAAGCTGATACCCGCGAAGCTCCTCCGGCGTCGCCGTGTCGGGCGAGCGCCCCAGAAAACCGGCAAAATCCTTGATCGCCCGGAGGTGCGCCTGCTGGGATTTGTTCCCCAGGCCCCGAATACGCATGTCTTCGATCATCCGCTCCCGCATCGGTGTGGTTCTCTCGCTGACCATGAAATCCTCCTGCCTGTCGATTGAGAAACCTCAATCGTCAAACAAGTCAGCCAGATCGCATAACGCGCGGTCCCTGAAGCATCGTGCAACACTCGCAACAAGCGCCATTGCCTCGGCAGCGGCTTCGTCCTGTGCCCTAATCGGACGTTGACCATTCGGAACGCCACAGTCGCACAGCAAGCCGGTGCCAGCGCCCGTGGAACAGTTATGCTATGGGGCTTTGTTGGTGCAAAACTCGAAGCCATTTGCCTTCATCCCGCAGGTAGGTGGAAGTGCAAAGGGCTTCGTAGATCGGTGTGTCCCCGCGTTCTGCTGAGACACGGTAGGCCAAAACGGTAACATTCTTTTCTTGTTTATAGTAGCGCTCCGAAAATACGACGGACCGCCACCTCTGCGCGACTAAGCTCTCGCGCCACACAGTGTCGCCTTGAAGTATTCCCGGCGGATAAGGGAGAACAAATACGGCGCCCTTTGTCGTCATCTTCCGCGCATTGTCAGCGCCTTCCGTCCAAAACCGCTCTTCAAGTGCCCAAAGCTTGTCTTCGTCTGTCATAATCTAACTCCATCATTGTCAGATGCCTTATTGCCCGAGGGTGTAGATCGATCGGTGAAATGAAAGATTGATGCCGAATATGTTAGCGACGGTCCGTTAGTTTCCCGAGAGTGCTTTCTAGTGCGCTTTTCATCTTGCCGGCTGCGCCCCTCGTTGCCTGTTCTAAACTCGAGGCCGAATCCGTGACGGCCATAGGCTGCTGGCCTTTGAGCCGTGCTTCCAGAACACATTTTATATCATCTGGGCCGGACTTGTCGGCGTTGGCATCACTGAGATGGACCTCGATTCTGGTTATATGTTCTGCAAGGTAGGCCAGGTCGTTCTGTACCAATCCCGTAATTTGGGCCGTGATCGCTTCACTCCCCTTGATGCTGTTATCTGTACTGACTTCGATATGCATTTTGGCGTCCTTCGAAAAATCCCAAAAAATGAAAGGGATAACGTTGTAGAGCTTACAACTCTATCACGACAGGCAGCGCCGTGCGTTGCTTTGAATCAAATGTCGGGCCAATGGAGCTTCCCTGATGGCAGGTTTGTCCTGCACCGGACATTCGTTTGTTTCTCGATCAACGGCAGGGATGCTGAGATATTGCTTAAGAAGTCTGTGTGTTGGTCCTTTGTTTGCCCGTCAAGAGAAGGCAATAGCCTCGATTTTTCACACATGCGCTTTCGTTGCGAGTTAGAGCGGCGGGGGCGGCTCGGCGCTATAATTTCAAATATCCGTGTTTGAAATTCACGTATAGCTACAAGAATTCGGCTAAGTGCTTGTTTTTAAATGGAGGTGAGTACCGGAATCGAACCGGTGTACACGGATTTGCAATCCATAAAGACAGGCAGCGAAAACAACGGCTTATGGGTGCAAAACACCCCCTGACAAAAAGTGAACAAAAAGCGAAAGTTTCAACGCTCTTTGCGTGATCCTCCCCCACTGAAGTGGTCCGCCCGTATAGTTAGGAAACGGAGGATCAGATATGGGAATCAAGCGACACAAGCCTGAAGAGATTGTCACGAAGTTACGGCAGGTTGAGGTGCTTTGCGGCCAAGGGATGCCGCGCGTAGACGCCATCCGACAAGTGCAGATTACAGAACAAACCTTCTATCGCTGGCGCAAGCAATATGGCGGTATGGGAACCGACCAACTGAAGGAACTAAAGCGACTTCAGAAGGAGAATGACCGGCTGCGTCGGGCCGTGTCTGACCTGACATTGGACAAGCTGATCCTGTCGGAAGCTGCACGGGGAAACTACTGTGCCCTTCGCGTCGTCGCGCGTGTGTTGACCATGTGCGAAGCCGGTTCCATATCTCAGAGCGTCGGGCTTGCCGTGTTTTGGGGCAGCACCGATCAACACAGAGGCGACTGCCAGTTGGCCGCGCTGATGAAGACCGCCTGGTGGCCGACATGATCGAACTGGCGCGCCAGTATGGTCGCTACGGCTATCGTCGGATAGCAACTCTTCTGAGAGACGCCGGCTGGCAAATCAACGACAAACGTGTTGAGCGCCTATGGCGGCGTGAGGGGCTGAAAGTTCCAATGAAGCAACCGAAGAAAGGACGGCTCTGGCTGAACGACGGGTCGTGTGTTCGACTCCGGCCTGAATATCGTGACCATGTCTGGTCCTATGACTTCGTGCACCATCGGACGGATGACGGAAAAGCGTTCCGGACACTGAACATTCTGGATGAACACAGCCGAGAATGTCTGGCGATCCGGGTGAAGAGGCGCTTGAACTCGGCAGAAGTTATTGACGCGCTGACAGATCTTTTCATCCTGCGTGGCGTTCCTGCTTTCATCAGATCAGATAATGGCCCGGAGTTCATTGCTCAGGCCGTTCGAGATTGGATCGCAGCGGTCGGTGCCCAAACGGCCTACATTGAACCAGGATCACCTTGGGAGAACGGATACTGTGAAAGCTTCAACGCGCGCTTCAGAGACGAGCTGCTGAACGGAGAGGTATTTTACAGTCTGCGTGAAGCCCAGATCCTGATTGAACAATGGAGAAAACATTACAACACAAAACGACCGCATAGTGCTCTGGGCTACCGCCCACCGGCTCCGGAGGCCATCGTTCCGGTGGAAACCAGGCCGATCATGCACTAACACTCAAACTGGACCACTTAGATGGGGCTGATCAGAAGGCTAACCAATCTCTAACTAGGTTCGTTGAGCGCCGAACGCCGCGAGCCGTACGTTTTAACACGCCATATCAGAGAGTTGGTTAGCGTCCTTTTGGGAGGCACCACTCGCTAGTGCATAGAGTTTGGCAGGAACAGCACCAGTGTTGGTACAAGTACCAACACGGCCAAGCGGATGATGTCGACGACCCAGAATGGCGTGACGCCTTTGAAGATCGTTGCTGTCGACACGTTCCCAACAACGCCTTTGAGGACAAAGACATTCAATCCGACCGGTGGTGTAATCAGGCTGATTTCGGTGACGACGACAACAATGATGCCGAACCAGACCGGATCAAAGCCTAGGCTCGTGACCAGTGGAAAAAAGATCGGCACAGTCAGCAATAGCATCGAAAGGCTTTCGAAAACACATCCGAGGATGACATAGACGCCAAGGATCATCAGCATTACCGTCATTGGCCCCAGACCCGCAGAGGAAACCGTGGCGCGCAGCGCTTCCGGCAGGCCGGCAAGGTTCACAAAGTTTGAAAACACCCAGGCGCCGATCAGAACAGTAAACAGAGCGGCGGTCGTCTGGGCGGTTTCGATCAAGACCTGCATCGTTGCAGCAAAGCTGAGTCTGCGCCGCGAAAAAGCGATCAGAAAGGCTCCTGCCGCGCCCATACCTGCCGCCTCGGTCGGGGAAAATGTCAAATTCAGTGGCCAGAAGTCCAAAACTCCGTACAACCCGCCGATTACAATGAAGAACAACAGAAGTACCGCCCACACGCCTTTCAAAGCCTTGGCACGATCAACCCAGCTCGCGCGATCCCCGGCGGGGCCGGCCTCTGGGTTGCGCAGGATCGTGTAGCGCACTGCCGCAAGGTAAAGAACGACCCCGAGCAATCCCGGGATGATACCGGCGATGAACAATTTTCCGATGCTGGTTTCGGTCAGCAAACCATAGATAACAAGAATGACAGAGGGCGGTATAAGAATCCCCAACGTGCCCCCGGCGGCGATGGATGCCGTCGACAGGCTGTCAGCATAATTGTATTTGCGCATTTGAGGCATCGCGACTTTTGACATCGTGGCAGCAGTCGCCAGGGACGAGCCGCAGATGGCCGAAAATCCGGCACAAGCAACGATTGTCGCCATTGCCAGCCCACCTCGAAAGTGACCCATAAAGGCGTAAGATACCTGATACAATTCGCGCGACAGTCCGCCCTTATTCACGAAAAGCCCCATCAGGATGAACAGTGGGACAACCGACAGCCCGTAGTCCTGTGCGGTGTCTATGATCAACCGACCGACCATAGAAATCGAGGCACGAAACCCGCGCAGTTCAGCATAGCCGACAAACCCCACAAACCCCATTGCTATCGCAATCGGCATCCGCAGGAACACAAGGAAAAGGACCGCAGCCAGGCCAAGGATGGAAAACAGCATCAGAAGTTTGCCTTTGTTGGGGAAATTACTCGCGCGACGGCACGGGCAATGAAGGTGATTGCAGTGACAAGGGTGAAAACGGAGATGAACCAACCGACATAGTGTTGTGGTAGGTTGAGGTATTCGCTGACATCGCCGTATTCGCGCGCACGTTCGGCAAGTTCCCAGACCCGCTTTGCGGGCCACAACAGAAAGATTCCGCACGCAAGATCAATTACAAAGTCGCGCAGGGCCGCAAGGCGACGGGAAAATAGCGGGTCCAAAAGATCAACCACGATGTTCGCGCCTTTCCAACTGACGATAGGCAGAGACGAAAACACGATGATGGCCATGAACAGTCGCGTTAATTCGGTTGCCGATTCAATCGGGTTGCCAAACAGGCTGCGCAAAACGACATCTGCAAATGTCATCGACATCAACAGGAACAAGATACCGGCCGCAAACCATGTCGGGGCAACGGCGATATAGCGCCAGGGACTTGTTTGTCGCAGCGACATGTCCCAGTTTTGCGCTGGATTTGAGGTTTGGTCATCTTGTTCAGTCATGATGGTGGGTCCACTGTATGAAACAAGGCCCAATGAAGGGCCTTGTTGTTGGTGTTTTGAAACGCTGAACGTGCGGTCAGGTCACTCGGCGGACATCTGCTCGACGATAAAGGCATGCGCGGCAACTGCATCGACGCCCTTTGCACTGACCTCGGAGAGGACCTTTTCAATCAGCGGTCCTGTAAGTGCCTGCCACTTGGCCGCATCGTCAGCCGAGGCCTGTGTCAGTGCATTGTCGGAATTCGCGTGCAGCGATTCGATGCCAGCCGCATCGATCTGGTCCCAGGCTTTGCCCGCAGCGCGTGACAAGTTTTCGCCAAATACCTTATCCAGTGCAGCGCGATCGGCATCAGACAGCCTGTCGAATGTGTCCTGGTTCATGATGATGGCGAAAGATCCACGATAGAACCCGCCCGGAACTTCGTAAGAGTTTTTGGCAACTTCGAACAGTTTGAAGCTCTTCTTCGCCTCCATCGGCATCATCACACCGTCTGCGGCATTCGATTCCAATGTTTCATAGACTTTTGGAGCGGGCACACGGATGCCCGTTGCCCCCAGTGCAGCCCC
Source organism: Ruegeria sp. CDSB117 (assembly GCF_059611005.1). NCBI lineage: Bacteria > Pseudomonadati > Pseudomonadota > Alphaproteobacteria > Rhodobacterales > Roseobacteraceae > Ruegeria > Ruegeria sp. CDSB117. The sequence continues at coordinate 79,368 of NZ_JBXWOS010000009.1, read as the reverse complement.
GACATCGCCAGACACGCCGCCACCTAGTCGCAACTTCATTCCAGAAATGTCTTCAAGCGCGGTGATCTGCACGTTCGAATGCAGTACGCCCGGGCCATGGGTCATCATCGCCAGAACCTTGACGCCCTTGTGCTCATTCAAATCGGCAAAGAATGTGTCATACGCCCGCCAGCTTGCGACCGACGCGGCCTCGGCGTTACCCTCGTAGCCCGGAAGTTCGATCATTTTCGTCGACACGAAGCGGCCAGGCGAATAGCCGTGGAAGATCCAGGTGATATCGGCCGCACCGTCAAGCACCAGGTCGAATTGCGCCGGAGGGCTGCCCAGACCATATTTGACTTCGGCACTGACCCGCCCGTCGGTGGCTTCTTCGATCATTTTGGTTAGCTCAGGCCAGATCATGTCGTTGACGCCATGCGTTGGCGGGGCCCAAGACGAAATCGTCAGTGTGGTGTCAGCGGCCTGCGCTGCCATGGATGCAATCGACATCGCGCCGGCGGCAAGACCTGTGATCAAAGTATGTTTCATGATGTGTGTTTCCTCCCATTTCTTGGCGAAATTCTAGCGCTTCAGAGCACAAAAAAAATATGCTCTTGCCTCCAGCTGTCCGCGTGGCGGACACTTAGCGTTTTGAAGCGCGCCATATGCCCACAGACGCCGTTAAGGCCGACCCGAAATTTCAAGGGTTTCATATTCGGTGGCGATGTTCGCCGCAGCAAACTGCAAAGCGTCGGCATAACGCTTGATCGCCTGATCCATGTTCATGGCCTTGGTGACCCAGATAATCGACAAGCAGCCGACCGCGCGATCATCAGTTAGGATAGGCACGGCCAGGCTGGATGTTTTGGGCCTGAATGTGTGTGGGCCACGGGTGGCGTATCCCTGTTCGGCATAGATCGTCAGGTTTTCCTCCAGCCATCTTTTTCTGAGGAACGGCATGTCTTCGGGAAGGTTTTCGGCGCGCAATAACTCGATAATCATCTCCAGCTCGCGCGAACCACAGACCGAAAGATAGGCCCGCCCCGCTGACGAGCGCAGAATGGGCAGGGAAAAGCCGGCCATCCCTGGGTCCACCGACAACGGGCTGCGGCCATGGGTCGATTCCTGGATCACCATATGGGCGTCTTCATAGGTGGAAAGATCGGCTGGCCAGGCGTGGGTTTCGGTGAATTCCGCCATAACTGGTGCCGCCACCTGACAAAGGCGCGAGCGCACCGACACATTGTCTCCCAATGCCGCGGCCAAAGGCGACACACGCACCCGGGCATCGCTGGCGGAACAGAGGACATAGCCCTCTTCTTCCAGCGTGTGCAGCAAGCGATAAACCGTTGGGCGAGGCAAACCCAGCTCTGACGCGATTTCACCCGGACGGGTTGCGCCGACCCGGTTGAGATATCGCAGGATATTCAATCCACGCGCAAGCGCGCGGACAGTTTCAGAGTTTGCCGCCATTTATCCATCACGATCAGGGGGGCGTTCTGTCCGCCCATGATGCAGTTTCACCCGGCCACAACCGACTGGTCAATAGCGCCGAACACGCTGGTGCCGTCGTGGTCCAGCATCTCGAACCGGATTGTGTCGCCGGGTTGCATGAACCGGGTTGTCGGCTCGCCATCGCGAATGGTTTCAATCATACGCTTTTCAGCCAGACAGGATGAACCCACCTCTTGGTGGTTTTCATTGCTGACAGTGCCCGACCCGATGATCGTGCCGGCCGATAGGTCGCGGGTACGCGCGGCGTGGGCGATCAGCTCGGGAAACTCAAAGTTCAGATCCGCGCCCGCGTCGACGCATCCGAATTCGTCACCGTTGTAAGTCGTGACTAGTGACAGGTTGATGCGCCCACCAGTCCAGGCCTCTCCCAGCTCGTCGGGGGTTACGCACACGGGCGAGAAGGAACTTGCGGGTTTCGACTGGAAGAAGCCAAATCCTTTAACCAGTTCTGGGCGCATGACATGGCGCAGGCTTACATCGTTGCACAGCATGATCAGTTTGATATGCGATCTGGCCTGCTTGGCCGTGCATCCCATCGGCACGTCATCTGTGACCACGGCAATTTCGCCCTCGAAATCCAGACCCCAATCGGTATCGACGCAGGGGATTGGGTCGACCGGTCCAAGAAACCCGTCGCCACCACCTTGATAGAGCAACGGGTCGGATTCCGAATTTGCAGGCATGTCAACGCCGCGCGCCTTGCGTACAAGCCGCATATGGCTGAGATAGGCGCTACCGTCCGCCCACTGGAACGCTCGCGGCAACGGTGAGGCCAGTGCCGCCGGATCATACGACATGGAATCGACGACGCCGTCCTCGAGTTGTTTTTCAAGGTTGCGCAGGGCAGGCTCGGCGGTCTGCCAGTCTTCGATCGCTTCGCGCAGTGTGGGTGCCACGGATGTGGCCAAAGTCAAACGGGAAAGATCTCGGGACACAACGACCAGCGTGCCGTCGCGCCCGCCAGTTTTCAGGGAAGCAAGTTTCATTTTACGGGCTCTCTTTCTATGATGGTTTTGTAAGGGGTTGGCAGGCTCATAGCTGCAATTGCTTTGATGTCTGTCTGAGTCATGGCGCTAGCGGCGATGTATCGGTCAGGGCGCAGCAGAACGGCATTTGCCCCAATTTCGTCCAACGCATCTGCAAAGGCAGGATGCGCTTCTCCATCAAGAACGCGCATGGCTGGCACGACATCACGGGGCAGTTTGTGACGCACCACAAGCACTGGTGCATACCCGATGGCATCATCAAGCCGCTGACCGTCACTGAGTGTCGGCTGGCTGAACAGGTGCCCGGTGTGCGGCGTGTTGCCAACCACGAGGCTGGCCAAATCACTGCGACCAAGTGGGGGCGAGGTGAACTCCATGCGAGCCTTTCCGTCGCAATCAGCTTCTGTTCGTGCCAGCGCGGTGTCGCGATCCATCGTATTGATCAAACCACCTAAGCGCACCGCCGTTTCGATGAACGTGCGCACGTGGGGCGCGCGCTCGGCTTGATAGCTGTCCAGCAAGTCAATTCCGGTTTCGCCATTGACGCAAAGCGCCAGTTTCCACGCCAGATTGGCGGCGTCACGGATCCCCGCGCACATGCCTTGCCCCATAAAAGGCGGTGTCAGATGTGCGGCATCTCCGGCGATCATCAATCGACCTTTGCGCCAGTTCTGCGCGATTGCAGATCGAAACGTGTAGACCGCGCTCCGTTCCAGATCCGCATCCTCGGGGCCAATCCAGGGCGCAAGAAAATCCCATATGCGCGCGGTTTGCAAAACCTCGTCGTCGGTTTCGTCATCTAGAACCGTGATTTCCCACCGCCGCCGGTTTTCCGGGCTTCGGCAATAGGTCATTGGACGATCAGGGTTGCTGAACTGAACCGTGTGATCACCCAGATCGGGGCGGTCCCTCTTAAGCAATAGGTCCACGACCAACCAACGTTCGTCAAACCCCAGATCGTCCATGCCAGAACCGATGGCTTCACGCAGCAAAGATCGAGCACCGTCACAGCCGACAACGAAATTGGCCTTAACCATTGTGCTGTGCTCGTCGCCAGCTTTGCGACAGTACAAAGTAACCTCTTCGCCCTGATCCTCGACGCTAACAACCTCAGTTTCTGTCAGAATCATCGCAGTGTCGCGGCTGGTCAGTTTGTCACGCAACAGCTTCTCAAGGTCAGGTTGGTGAAGGCGATAACTTGAATGCCACCCCTGCGGTCCAATCCCTTGCGGACGGGGCCAGTCCATCAGCAGATTTCTTTGTTGATCGACAAAGCGCATACCCGGATTGACCCGCACTTTTTCATTCAGCTGCTCGGCTACGCCTGCGGCCTGAAAAACCCGCATGGTTTCACCGTCAAAGTGCACAGCCCGGGGGAGATGATAAATCGCCGCCTCGCGCTCGATGACAGCCACACTCACACCGCATTCGGCGAGCAGATTGGCCAGCGTCGCACCAGTTGGCCCATAGCCGACAATGGCGACATCAAAATGTTTGGTAATCTGTGCCATCAGGTTCCCCTCTCTCAGCCACGCCCACGGGTTTCATATAGCCATGGGCAATCGACTACGGGCGGCGCGCGCAACCCGTCCTCAGCGACCTTGAGCCGCATGTCGACAAAAGGTTCCCGCCCTGACTCGGACAAGTAAAGACGGTCGTGACCCCAGAAACTGGGGCCGCACTTTGTTTCATGTGGCTCCCAGGTCGCGGGGTCGATCACGCGCCCACCCCATCCGTTTTCGACAAAGAAACCCGAGGGGCTGTTGGCGTAGAAGCTGGTCATGTAGTCATTGGTATGGCGCCCCAGCGTATAGGCAATGCCATCCTCTTCCTGGCAGGCTAGGTCATAACCCTGACCAACGTCATCAAGGTTGTGATATTCGACCATGAAGTGGTGAAACCCCGAATTGCCCGAGCCAACTATGGCAAAGCTGTGATGCCGCCCGTTGACGTGGAAAAAGTAGAGCGGCACTGGTTTCAGACCATAGTCACTGACGGCAAATCCCAGCACATCGCGATAGAACGGTAATAGAGCCGTCGCATCGGGCACGTGCAACACCGCATGCCCCATTCCAAGCGGGCCGGTTTTAAAGCCGTCGATCGGCCGCCCCGGCGTAAAGGGGTCTTCGGCTTTTTGTGGGTTCCACACCAGTTCGATCCGGTTTCCCGCAGGATCGTGAAATACGATCAGGTCTTCGACAAACCTGCGGTCTGCCAATTCACGGCTTCCCTGCCCAACCTTATGTCCCGCATTGTCCAGCCGGGCGGCGTAATCTTGCAGGTCTGATTTCTGCGAAAGTTCCCAGCCGATGAAGGCAAGCGTTTCGCCGGGTTCATCGGATATCACCAGGCGCTGCACCAAATCATCCATCCGGAAAGAAAGTTGGCGCCCGCCGTGATCAGCGAGTTGCATGGCAAGTACTTTACTTGCGAATTGCTTCCAGTCATCCGTCCGGTCGGATCGCACACCAAGATAGCCCAAAGATTGAATTGGCATTTCATTTCCTTCCACAGCTGCGCAACCAAACTAGAAAAAGACGGTACCGGAGAGAACTTCTGTCCGGCTCAGTGTCCGCCAGGCGGACAAGGTGTGCTCGTGGAGCGCCTTTGAAAACAGCGTTGTTTTTTGCGCAGATTGCATCTTTGCACGCAGCCTTGATCCGAAAAAATGGATCATTTCCGGTTTCTGACACCACGCTGGATTGGGGCGTGGACATGCTGCCGCCGAAACGGACCAATTTGCCCACGCGTCCGCTGTTCTCTGGCAATGGATGCTGCACGATGCATGAACGGCTGCTCTTGTGAAACTGCACCACAGCGTTTGACAGAGTTCATAAGGTCGTGAATGGGCCTATGGCGACAGAAGGCACGGTTTTGCGAATGACCGTTTTGTCCGCAATCTGTGAATTCGACCTTTGATCCTTGCTGCGCTCTGCACGAATGGCTGGTTTTCCCACTGCGCGGCAGCACCTAATCTTACGCTGATGCAGCATTTTCCACGCTGCGAGCGCACGCAGCAGGAAAGCCGAATTTACAGAATGGGCTCGAAGCCGCCTTGCGGCAGTACAGCATCATTGAACCAGACGGTTTTCCGAAACCTGCCATTCGATTTCTTGCGTAGAATCCACCGGTCAACGCGGTGTCGACGCATGGAGCGGGAGGGATGGATTGAGGAAAGCTCATGTCCAAAATTCAACTCCCCGCACTCCAACAGAAGCGCGCGCCCTGGAACAAGGGCCGACTGGTTGGTCAGAAACGTCCATTGCTTCCAAAGCAGGTCTGGGCCATTCGCGCCCGGCTCGAATTGGCTGGCAACCTCCGGGACCTGGCGATGTTCAATCTGGCGATCGATAGCAAATTGCGAGGTTGCGACTTCGTCCGACTGAAGGTCGCCGATCTTGTAATCGGAGACCGGGTGCGCGACCGCGTGACGATCATACAAAGCAAGACAAACCGGCCGGTGCAGTTCGAGGTGTCTGAAAACACGCGCGTTTCCATCTGGACTTGGGTAAGCAGCCCAGAGATGCTTGGGACTGCTTTTCTCTTTCCAAGCCGGATACACGACAGACCGCATGTATCAACGCGGCAATATGCACGCCTGGTTCGTGAATGTGTATGCGCCATCGGCCTTGAGCCGAGCGGATACGGCACGCACTCACTGAGACGCACAAAGGCAGCGCAAATCTATCGCAAGACTGGCAATTTACGTGCAGTGCAACTCCTGCTCGGTCATGCGAAAGTCGACAGCACCGTTCGATATCTTGGTGTTGAGCTTGAGGACGCTCTCAGCATCGCTGAGAAAATAGACATCTGAAAATGGGGCGAACGGCTTCACCAGCCGTTCGTCTTTTAAAACCGGTCATTTGTCAAAATCCCAGCGACGGGCGGCTCCGAGCCCGAAGCGGAAGTGGTTTGGCTTTGATGCTCGCAGGTGCTGCAAGCTGATCACTGACGCCGTGCGGGCACCACAGAAAGAAGAGCGGCCTTTCGTTGTAATCGCAGCGAAATCTGAAAGGGCAAGGACCGAGTTGCGATAAGGAACAGCGCTTGACACGCGACTATGCTTTATGCAGCCTTTTGCAATCCTGGAGCCCGGGCGGGGTCCGTTAGCTTAGCAATGCAGATAACGACGTGAAATTTCAAAAGTTTGTGTTTGTTGAGCAAATACCCGAGCATTTCTCATACTGTTTTTCTGGATAGCAGCGACCGATATGTCTGAACTTGGTGGAACTCTAGACAACAATTATCTTCACGTGGCACTTGGCGATAGTGCCGTGGGATGCCTTCGCGCGGCTTGTCAGTCGGATGCAATGCCGGGCACTGTCATTGGCATCCCAGATGATCTCAGCCATGGTCCGCTGGGCGATCTGCAAGTGCGCAGAAGCTACTTTCAGCACTTGTTTATTCAAATTGGTGAAAGACCAGAAGAGGCAAGTGACATTCTTGTATCCTGGCGCCGTCTTATGGCTGAAGCTGGCAGAATACAGACAAGGGAAGTTGTTGTTTGGGCCGGCGAAAACGTATCAGAGACCATTTTTCTTCATATGGTTTGCGACTGGGTGCACGGTACCGATATCACGCTGTCGCATGCCAATGTTTCTGAAAGCAGCGACCAGCACTACGTCGCTATGTGGCAGCCTTCATATCTGGCCGGTATTTGCAGTAACGCTCGCAAATTGAATAGTGCAGAGCGGGAACATCATTCATCTGAATATCGGCGCCTTTGCGCAGAAAAGGGTGTACTGCGCCGATGGGTAGCGGGACGTGTCGCTAGAGTGCAATCTGACTTTTATGATGCCCTAATCTTGTCGAGTTGCACGACCGATTGGTCCGTTGCCGGTCGTGTCGTGGGACTTGCGATGAGCCGATGCGACGCCCACAACCGGGTGAGCGATCTCTTCTTCGCCAGTCGAATGGCGGCCATGATCGAGAACGGATTGATTGAGGTACAGAAAAAGACAGGTCGAGTGTTTGAAAACGCCATTCGCCTGTCGGCAACATAGATGAGTTCATCGCATCAATCGAGGGCTTGGCGTGGCAAGCCGATCCCCAAGTTTTGCGCGGATCGTTCGTCAGCCCAGCGAAATTGAGGCTTCGTGCCCGATAGCGTCGTTCGCAGGAGCTCTCTGCAACTGAAACATGCGGCACCAGACCTAACCGGTACAGGAAATCCGCATGGACCTGAGCCCAAAATGTGGGGTTACGCTAGTCCTAGCGAGCGTTGGCTTCGAAGTCTTGGGAGAGAAAATGAACCGTTGGGCATTGGTGACATTCATATTGATGGGGGTCTCGGGCAATCCGGCAGTAGCACAACCGCTTGAAGAAGAACCAAGAGCCTTCAATCCCTATAGCGAAACGGCCTTGGCGATTACCGGGCCGGTGATTTTGTCGACCAGCCGAATGGTGTTTGAGACAGGTGGACTTCTGGAACTCGAGATCGTCAACCAAGCTGCTTCGGGTGCATGGGGAGTTTCCGGTGACGTGCCTGCGGCACAAGTGTTCCGAGTTACAGGCGACGTAGGACCTCTTCGGCAGGACAACACCCTCTGCGGAGATCAGAGCATAACCTACATGGCGGGCTGGACGGAGGAACTCTCCGGGTCCGAGTACCTAGGTATTGCAATGTTCAGCGGTGCGGAGATGCCGGGTGGCGCAATCGAAGAAGGCACCTGCGGGACCTATTTCTATTCGATCGATGTCGAGAGATAGAAATGGTCAACCAGGGTGCTCCTACACTGACTTCAAAGTCGACCATCTTTCATTAAAGAGGAGGGCAGTGCGCGGAGTGCGGCTCAAGCCATAAGAACAAGGCACTTGTGCATCGCAAGTTTCTTCTTCCTGCGTCGCACGGTTATCGCGCAGTATGCGCCTAGGAGAGCCGAAGCGCATCAGTTTGGCGTTGCCGTGCGTAAACTGGTAGTGTTTACTGGATGGGTGTTACATCGATGGAAGAGATCAACATGAGGAAAAGTCTTGTTTTTTGCGGTCTGACAGCGCTCTCACTTGCCTTGGCGGGGTGCGTGGAAACGACCACCACCCCTGGCGCAGCAGTTTCCAGCGGCACTTGCCCATCAAATCTTGGCGCGAACGAGTGCGAATACTATCGAGACGGTTACGCCCTTGGTGTCCAAGACCGCGGCATGGGTATGAGCATGGCCTACGAGCGTCATGACGGATACGATTCGACTTTCGAACCCTACTTCGCAAGCGGATACAATGCAGGCTGGTCTTCAAGGGGATAGTACGAGCGCCTGGATAATGAATGTCGCCCACCTACGACCTAATGTGCGTGTGAATGTGGGGAGAAGTCTTCATGTTCCTTGCCGCGACTTTGGTGTGAGACTTCACCTAGCCCGCTTAGCCGTTATGTGTCCGGTGTCTGGAGGTGCAGGTCCGTCAGAGCAAAATGTACACCGGAGTTGTGAAAGCCCCGATAAGGGTCCAAAGACCATAGACACCTACTTCGGCTTTGTGATGAGCGTTGCGTAAGAGCTTGAATGGTGGTCGGTCGGAAGACTTCTGTTCCCGGTCAGGAAGCCGAGCAGAGTGTCTGCTCGGTTTCTCATCAAGCGCTTATAACGCGATGGTACCGTCTCTAGCGGTGTCTGAAGAAAAAGCTGTGGAGCGTGTTTTGTCGCTTGCAGCTTGGATGGGACGAACAGCAATCTTGATACAGTAGATGCACTAATAGCCCTATGGAGGCGCAGAATGCCGGCGCAAAGCAAGACGAGAAGCCGCGCTTTGAACATTGGACTACTTTCAGTGGCGACGGCCATTGTGACACTCTCGGCGGCGCTTTCAACCAATGCCGAAGAGGTCCAATCGGGCATTTGCACAGACAAAAGCACTGCCTCGTCTGCTATCGCAGATGCTCTGGATGGCGTCCTCACACAGGTCATCGACTCGCCGCTCGGTTCAGCTCCTGGCGCTGTTCTTTCAGTCCGCGCCGGAGACTGGCAGTACATAGCCGCGACTGGATTTGCTGACCCTTCGGCTGCCACTCCGATCGACTGCGCGATGCCATTCCAGATTGGAAGCAACACGAAGATGATGACAGCGGTTGTCCTGCTGCAGCTAATGGAAGAAGGGCGACTAGGTATCGACGACCTGTTGTCCATGCACCTCCCAGAATTTGCGGCGCGGCTACCGCACGGAGAGGCAATAACTCTACGTCATCTGGCGCAGCACACGTCCGGGATCTTCAGCTATACTGACAATGCTCCTGACGGCACACCAGGTCTGATGCAGGGCGCCACCACAAGCCGTGACGCTCTTGTGCGTCCGCTTGAGCCACAACAGATGGTTGATTTTGTCATAGAACATGGGGAGCCGAATTTTCCACCTGGTGCGGAAGGTTCCTGGAGTTACAGCAATACAGGATACGTGCTTCTCGGGATGGTCATCGAGAAGCTGGAGAAAAAGCCGATCGGAAAGTCGTTCGAAACGCGGATCTTCGGACCTCTTGGCATGAATCAGACCTATCTCTGGAACGGTATTCCGAGGTCTGCGTTTGGATTGCCACGGTCATTTCTTGAAGGCGACGACTACGAAACGACCGACTGGAACATGACGCAGGGGTGGGCTGCTGGCGCTGTGATTTCAACAGTCGACGACATGCATACCTTCATTGAAGCGCTTGTCGCAGGTGAACTCTTCCAACAACCGGAAACGCTGTCAGAAATGATGGATACCATTCAGACCACACATCCGGCGCTATCCGGATACGGACTGGGCCTCGCGATGAAAGGCGATAATCTGTGGGGCCACGGCGGTCAAACCCTTGGTTTTGAGTCTGAGGTGGCCGCATTCATTGACCGAGACATGTCGATTGTTGCCTGGGCTACGTCTTCGAGTAATGCCCTCGGATTTGGTGCGTTGTTGATTTCAGATGCCCTTCGCAAAACAGGTGCCCTGCCAGAATAAACGTCTGGGGACTCCAAGAAATCTACCTTACTCGTCGGTCCGGGTGTACGGCAGGACTACTGTCACCTATAACCAGTGTAAATGCTCATCAAGGTTTGGTGGTCTAAAAATAGGTGTGACACATGAGGAATAGACTGCGCATCTTTGGCCTTGCCAGTCTTGCTTTGGCTGGTTTTTCATGGCTTGCGGAGGCGCTTTTCTATGGCGATGTCGACGCAGAAGGAGTCCTTCAGGAGAGCTTCTTCTTGCCTCTTACATTCATCTTTGCGGCGCTCGGTGTCGCGCTTGTCATACTATCGATCATCCTGGATCGGCGTCGATAGAGCGCCCTCATTATCAACGGTAGTGAATGCTGAAAAATGTGAAGCTGTTGGTCTGTGTGACCATTGTCGCTCCTGTTTCCACCATCAGGCTGACCCTCGCAAGTGCAGCAATGTGAACGCCAAAAAGGAGTATCGTATGATGTTTTTGAGAACCAGTGTCGCAACTATGGTTGTGGCAATTTGGGCAACGTTGGCAGGCGCGTCTCAGCACGTCACTCCCGGGACGCTGCCAGAAGGGCCAGAAGGCGACATAGACGTGCTCTCCGAGGAACAGTTTTACGTGGATGGATCGGCGTACAGCGCGAAGGTATTCACGTTCACGAACGGATCACGGTCTCTCCACTTCATTCCGATGATCCATCAAGCTGAGCCCGCGTTCTATGAAGCCGTGGCGGGCGAAGTGAAACACCTCAAAGCGCATGGCATGGATCTGTTCTATGAGTTCATCGACTTTGATGATGCTACGCTTGACGACAAGCGCAGGGCGCGGGCTATGATTGGCTTTCTTCCCTCGCCAACCTTTTACGCGGAGAATGCATCCGGTGGCTTGGTGGCGCAGGATAACGCGCAATTCCTAGGCTTTCCTGGAGGCAAGGATGTCAACATCGACCTGACGGTGGCGGAGCTTGCGGATGCCTATGAGACCTTGATTGGCCCTCTCGAGATCAGCGAGGAAAACCTGACCACTCCGATCGGGGAATTTGTCATGCCGACTGCAGATGTAACGCAAATCACGCGGGTCACGATCGACTGGCGAAACCAGTATCTGGCGGAGGCCATCGATAGTGCTTCAGGGAGTGTTGTTGTGCTTTATGGCGCGGCTCACGGTGCGGGAACTGTCCAAAGGCTAATGGCCCTCGATCCAAGCTGGCGGCGTTTGGACTGAGCAAGGCAGTTCGTTTCGCGTAGCCTTGAGTGTTATCTCAACGACCAAACTTAGAAATTCATTGTGGCCATCCAAAAGTCTCGCTCAAAATTGGGTCTTATTTCAAACGCAAACGTTCTACGGCAACCGGTCCCGGGGTAAGGTCTTCGCGCCAATCATCCCACGCTCCGCCTGCACCCATGTAGCCGGAATAAAGCTTTGCGACGAGTGCCGGTTTTACCGCTATATCCGACCACGACTCGTCAGCCAGCAACGGGTGATCTTGTTTAAGCCATTCGAGGTACGTTGCCGCTTGCCAGTCATTCAGTGCGGGTTGTTCCGCGAAATATGCGAGTGCGTGAGCAAAGGCGGTTGGGCTCGTGTCCTGAAGAACGACGAAACGCTGCGCAATGGCCCAAGGCAGGATTGCCTCGATACTACTCGCTTTGATCCGATACCGGCCAACGGAAAAGTTCATCTTGTACGCCGTTTGGGGGGAAGCAAAAACTAGGACGTCCTGCGCCTCCTCCATCAGTCGACGAAGAAATGATCTTTGTGCATACGACCTGCTTTCAGCTTGCCGAATTGCAGTAAGGACTGATGCTGGTACGGGCGGCGGATTGAGTTGAAACTCGAGGGAAGCCAGCCAATGAGCGCGTTGCTTCATTACCCAAAGAGTGGAGCAGGCTCCCACGAACAGGCCGAGCAATATCCAAATCATGATCTTCATCACTCAATTCTCGGCCCAAAGAAAACAACCAACGCGTTTCGCTGCCATCACTTTTTTTGCCCTTTACTTTGCGATCTTCGTCTTTGCGGACTGCTCAACGTCTTTGTTCTGCCTCCAGTTTAGCGGATTCCAATACTGAAGAACGTGAAGCTGTTGGTTTGGGTGACGATCGGCGCCCCGGTTTCGGTCATCAGGCTTGACATCGCAGCGCTTCCTGTCGGGCAGGCCACGAGATCGGCCGCATCGTCGAGGAAATCGACCGTGAATGCGGTTTCGCCGACCAGTTGGCATTCGTCCCCGGTACCGCGGTAGCCGCGGACAAAGACCAGTTCTGGGTCTGGTTCGCTGATCGCGACTTCGGGGGGCGCTTCGACGCATCCCGTCAGGGCCAGTGCAACGGCGCAGCCAGCGATGACGGACATCACCTTTTCGAGGCGGATCATCTTTTCTACTCCCACTGTGCGACAGTGTTGCGCCAGACTTTCTCCTCGGGATCCCACGCGCTGGCCACGATACAGGGCGTGGGGTTGATGCCACCGCATTGCGAGCCGTGTACGTCCGCCAGAAGCACACGGAACGGGCCGATGTTCGCCATGTCCCATCCCTGATTGAGAAGCGAGAACATGCGATCCTCGACGAGGAAGTGAGACATGCAACCGCCAGTACCACAATAGAGAGATACTGCCGAAGAACAGGCAAACCCGGCTTCGTTCAGAACCCAGTCCCTATAGATGTCGCCATCAAGGTCGACGCGCTGTACGGCTTCGAATTCGAGGGCGAACTGACCGTTCTCGAAATCCGAACATGCCTGTTGGGCGGCCTCGACCTTTTCCAGCAATTGGCCGGGCAAATCGGACAGATCCTGGGCGCTCGCCGAGGCTGCGCAGAACACTGCGGAGACCGCGGGCAAGAGGAGCCGCCAGGGGGCTTTGCAAATGGATACGATAAGGGGCCGCATTGCTGTTTTTCCTTCCATTCATGAAGCCTACCTCGGCTCACTCGTTACGGGCAGCCGATCGCGCTTTTTGTCCGGTCAATCCAAGAGTGCCTGCCGCGCAGACGAACAGTGCGATTGAATAGACGTTGTCGTCGCACGGAAGGCATACTGGAGATACGCGCCATGGCCGCGTCAGAGGCTACCTTCGTCTGTTAACGACATGACGCCTTCGGTCGTTCCATCTCCGTAGGTGATGCACTGCCAAGGTGCTGCATCTGGTCCGACGCCAACGATCACTCGGATATTGGCCTCGCGGGCCTCGGACGACAGGACCCTAACTTGACTATTGCCCGTCGCTTGGGCGACGGCTGTCAAGCAATCCTGGTTCGCGCGACTGGGGGAAGAGCTTGAGGAGCCGGTATCTTCCACGCAGGCTGTGAGCAGAGTCCCCAAGAGTAAGCTGGAAACGAGTTTAAGTGTTGTGTTCATGTTGGTTGCCTTTCTTTCGGTTGATTCCCTGAAAATCTGAGAGACTGGCCAACGCACGCATTTGTACGCGCAAAGGCCCGTGCTTTTCGCTCCGCAGATCGCTTCATCAATTGCATTGTTCGTAGGTGTAGTCGCCGAACTCGATCCAGTTCCGCCCCTCGTCGCTGAAGACAAGGAACTCGGAACGGTCTTCGCCAAGCAGCGCGACCTGGAAACCGGCCGGCGGCTGAGAGTTTCCGAAAAAGCTGTATGAGGTCATGGCACGAACAGTTTCACCATTGACGGTCACGACGGCATCCCACTGGTCACTGGACTGGCCAACGATTGTATACTCAATGACCCGCTGAACGGCGCCGCCGCCACAGTAGACGATACCCTCAGGCGCTTCCATGCCTTGGGACTGAGACGCCGATGCGCCCGAGTTGCAGGCCGCGCGCAACGATTTGACAGCGGCGGACGAGCCTTTGAGCGTGAAGATGCCATAGGTGGTGTCCCGGTCGATCATCGACAGGTTCAGAACGGCGTTCCGGGCGATCTGATCCAGAATAAAGTCGTAGTCTGACTGGTCGAAGAACCGGACCTCTACAGGAAAGTTATCGACGATAGAGATCTCCGCATTTGCGGACCCCGCTTGGAAGGCGCCGACCTCTGTCGAGCCGTTCTTCATGAAGCGAAACGACAAACCTTGCTTGGAAACGATATTCTGCGAGTCTTCATAACCTGCCGGCGCGAAACGGACCCGATCGCATTGCAACTCCAAAGTCATGTCCCTGTTTGGATGAAAGCGTTGGGATACATGCCCGAGCTGAAGTTCCAGTCAGCTTGCGCGGTCGTGGCGGCAAAGAGACCGGCGAACGCGAAGGGGAGACCGCGATAGATAGTGGAAAACATAGATTGGTCCCTTGTTGATAGGTGTAGATCAGTAAATCACGATTGCCGTAGCTGAGTCGAGTTTAACCGAGCTGCAACTATCCCATTGGCCCAAGCGACTATACCAATGCGCAAGCAAAACGGAGAAAGCCATCAGCCGGGGTTTCGCCAATGGTTTTGAACGGGATACGTCGGGATATAAAACTCTGCCAATTACGCAATTCGAAGCTTTCTATTGTTCAACCCGGGCGCGGGCCAAACTGATTGCTTCCCTCTTGTGAAGGTCGGGTCAGCCACCAGATCATGAGAACTGTGAGGATGAACTGAAGAACCCCGACAACCATCAAGCCTGTTACGCCCAAGAAGGCTGCAGGGCCCCTCAGCGCTTCAGGATCGTCCACTCCTTGCTCCAGAACTGAAAAAACAGCGATACCGCTGAACAGCATGAACATGGTCGCGATGCTCAATGCCGCAGGCAAAAGCAAATACCAGCCAGGTCTTCCGGTGTCATGCAGTCGACGCCATCCAGCGGCAAGCATGGGTATGACGACGGCAAGCTGGAAAATTGGGGTCAGAACTTGGGTACCCTCCCCGGTTTCAGGGTCCATGCCAAATAGAGAAGCGTCGATAACCGCCAAGACAACGCTGACGAGAACTACGAACAACGCAAATCACCAGTACTCAGACCGCACCGCGCGTCCCGAAAAAACGAAGTACTTTGAGAGGCACGTCTTGATTGCTTCAACGAAACCCATGTTTGTTCACCCCCTGAAACCATTGGCAGATACTTTCTTGTGTTGGGGAATGATTTGCAAGTCTTGGCCAACTTGCCGAGGTGCCGCGCCTGAATCGGGTTGCTTCGTCCGTATGCGAGACATCGAAGGGGAGCGCAGCGAATGGCCGGATTGGGTTTCAGCCAATTTGCACGATTTGAATGGCCGGTTTGGGGAAATCGTGCTGCGCCGCCGCGGGCAATGCCGTCAGACGGTAGAGCAATCAAGTTGATTTTCGCTGCACCGGCATCAGGCGGCTCTGTCCCGCATACCTGACATTAGACTGTCTCTCGCTCAACGGCAGCGATGCTGAGAAACTGCTTAAGAAGTCTGTGTCTTGGTTTCTTGATTGTCCTCTCAAGATAAGGCAGTCGCCTCGATTTTTTCGCCAACGCGCTTGCGTTGAGGATACTAGCCACAGGGGTGGCTCAGCGCTGTTGTTTCAAATATCCGTGTTTGAAATTCGCGTATAGCTACAAGAATTCGGCTAAGTGCTTGTTTTTAAATGGAGGCGAGTACCGGAATCGAACCGGTGTACACGGATTTGCAATCCGGAAAATTTTGTTGATTTTAAAGGGAAAAATTGTAAACGGACTTGTTTCGTTCAGGGTCACTTTTCAATAGGTTACGAGGCCCAAGTAAACGGTTTTTCATCGGCTTTTCCTCTGGCAAAAAGGCAAAGAAAAACCGCTGAGGGGGCGGCCACCCACCTCAACGGCATAGAAGAATATTTCCGTCCCAATACCTACGGCATTTCCGGTCTGATCTCAACCCAATTGGCGGTGAGATCATGAGCTGGCGCATCGCAAACGAATGCGCCGAGCGCCGCTTTGGCAGCGCCGCGCGCAAGCAGATCATTATGTTCCTGGCGGATAAGGCAAGCGATGACGGCTCAGGCATCTGGTGCTCTAAAGGGACGATCCAGCGCCACACAGAGCTTAGCGAGAGCACGGTGAAGCGCACCATCATCGATTTCCTGCGCGAAGGCATTTTGATCGAGACGGGGCGGCGGCACTGCAAGAACGGTTACACTGTCATTTACCGCATCGTTCTGGAGCGCGTGGCCGCGCTCGAACCCACGGCCGAGCCCGACATTGAGACGGGGGTCACTGTGAACCCCGTCCAGCCTGAACCCGGTACCGGGTCCACGGTGAACGGGGTACGGGGTTCACGGTGGACCCCAAACCATCCTAAAACCATCCATAAACCACCTACGCGCAGGCGCGAGGCGGTGGAGGAGGTTGAAGATCTTGAATCTGAGAAGATCCTAGCCGCGTATCCCAAGGACAGGATCCGAGACCAGCGGACCAGTCTGCGTCTGATTGCAGCGGCCGTGAAGGCCGGTGTGAAGCCCGACGACCTGCTGCAGGCGGTCAAAGCCTACGCGAAGGAGAGCGAGGGCTACACGCGCACCAAGGTCTGTTTTTCGGACAACTGGTTCAAAATGCGGCGTTGGGAGAAGGGGCTCGCTCAGATACAGGCTGACCGCGTGAAGGCGCGAGAGGCCGAAGCCAAAGGCCGCGCCAGCCTCGCCGAGTGGATCCACGAGCGCCATCCCCTGTGCCGCCATATTACCAACCGGCAAATCGAGGGCTTGATAACCTCGAAGCTGGTGACGCCTGATCAGGTCCGCGCGGCGGGGCTGCAGGCGTGACGAGGGTTGTTCTGAAAAGAGCGGTTCTCGCTCTGCAGGCCTTGAGAAGCACGACGAGCAATCGGGCAACGGGGTCAGCTGTTGATTTCAGCCTCGAAGGTCTCGATTTTTGCCAGAATTTCATCGAAGGCGGGCACGTCACCGATGATCATTTCCCGCATGCCCGCATAGTCTTTTCGAAGCGCAGCGGTGAGACTGTCGTTCGGTGTCAGGCGAAGGGAGCCAGGTTTGGCACCTTCGTAGTTCGCTTTGGCAGATTTGAAAAAGACCGATTTATGATGTGCCACTTGTGTCAGCAAATCGAGACTTTGGAGCGCGCGATCCTTGGCCTCGTGCCCAATCAGCTGCGCCATATCGTAGTAGTGGCGCGACATTCGATCCGCGAGAGGCTTGGCGGCATCCTGATGGTAGAGCATGTGCAAAATGGTGGCTTTTTCCCAGAACGTGCGCTCGACGCCCAATACTTTCACGCCGACCTGACCGTCAGTCAGAAGATCGGGGAACGCCTGATGCAAGTATGGTGCAATGTCGATTTGCTCGGCTGGAAGTTGTACGCCGCGCGCACCAAATTCAAAACGCACAATTGGTTGGACGTACCCGGCAGTACTCTCAGCCATCGAGGGATATTCGAAGAGAATGGTCTGCGCATCATTTGGGTCGACCGATAGCGTGAACTCCTGTTCTAAGTTGGCGTCAAACGCTGTTTGGATCTCAGCCAACAGCTGGCCGCCGACGGCATCTTCCGCCACCTCCTGCAATTCTTGAAGCAATTTCTTTTGCTTCTTACCTGACAGATCAGGACCTTCTGGGTCACGATCTCCGACAAAACCAAGCCGTTCTCGATCGAGCGAGAGGTCCACATCTTCAGAGAACCGGTGGATGACGTCATAGGCTTTTGAGAGGGATGTCCCGCCTTTGAAAATCATTTGTTCGCCAAAGACTGGCAATGCGAAAAGCTGTTTGAGCGACCAGCAAACCCAGAAGTCTTTTTCGATGATTGCCTTTGACATTCCAAGCTGCGCTGCAGTTTCTTGAAAGGCCTCGTCTCTGAGTTCGGGTGCGTCGTTGGCGAACTGTTCCATACTTATGCGTGCGCAACAATCTGTTGCACGATAGGGTGCATCCAAGCAGGGACATGCCTGCTTTGCTTTGCCAGCAGCATCCGGTCCTTGTCATCCAGTGTGCGAGCAAGCTGGTCGACTATTTGGCTGTCTACACGATCCTTGCCAATGTAACGCAATGCCTGGAAGACAATCCCAGTCTTATGGCCTGCGCCGACGAGCGTCTTGGAGGACGCGTTCTGGAATTGGATGACTTGCCGTCCAACTTTTTTGGTCCGCGTAGGGCCGTCTGTCATGTAGGTAGGCTTGGAAGGCACCTGAGTTGAGATGCCCAACCGGTTGGCGGCCATTGATGGCGACGGTTGCAGAATTTGACCGTCCTTACGGGCGACGGCCTTTGCGATGTCATCTGCGGATGGCGACAGAAACCCGAAGCGCGGGCTCTTCTTTGGGTAGTCATATAGACCCCGTGTCAGCCGTCTGATCACGCCCAGATCGGCCAGACGCGACAAAGCTTGGTCCACGCTTGCGCGGGACCCGATATCAAGAAAGTCAGCCGGTGCAAAGATTGCCCCGCGTCCCTTTCCGATGATGCGTTGCTTGATATTCGACGTAATCATGCTTGAACTCCTTGTCAGAAAATAGGGTATGTTTTTCTGAAAGTCAATGAGCTGTTGAAAGCGACAGATTAGGTCCGTGCGGCAGGGATGAAAGCGTGAGGTAGTATGGCGGTGTCAAATTTACGCTACAGCGAAAACTGCGTGAATTTACGCTATAGCGTAAACGGCTAGGAGTTAGGCCACTTGACGTATGATCTAACGATCATAATTGAGGTTTATGATCTGAGTATCATAATCACGGCAGGAGAACGGATTTGCAGAACCTTGTTCGCACTCCCAAAAACCTTGGCCATGCAATCCGCCAGGCTCGTCGAGAGAAGAACTGGACGCAGGCTTAACTCGCAACGCGCAGCGGTGTTTGGCGGGAAACCATCTCAAAAGCCGAGGCTGGAAGGCGCGGCCCCAAACTAGACACAGTCTTCGCGTTCTTGGCTGCGTTAGACGTAGAGATCATGGTCGAAAAGTGCAGCAAGGGCATGTCTTCAGAGTTTGATGGCATTTTTGAAAAGTCTGTTGCCGCGGCGTTGCGGCCGTCGACGCCTCATCGGTTTGCCAAAACCCATCGTCTTCTTGGTGCGGTATGACGCGATCAGTCAGTTTGCTTGTGCCATGGCCGATCCTTAACGCGGTGTTTCTGATTGCTGAACATAAGCGGGCAGGCCGTGAAGGACGCGGTGCAAGCCCCACTTCAACGACAAAATTCCCCTGCGCCAGCGCATTCCTCGCGAGGCAACTTTCCCGCTGACATTCCCTCGGTACCCGCTTTGGTCATGTTCATCGAAACACTCAAAGTGAGGATCAAAAAATGGCTACTCAAACTCTGAAACTGAACGTCAAATCCGGCGAAAAAGATGGCAAGAACTTTTGGGACCGCTGCGGCGTTCTCTTCGTCAACACCGACGACAGCGGCAACATCACCTCGATCAATGTCAAACACAGCATGTTCCCCGACGTCGATATGGTCGCCTTCCCACGCCGCGATGACGATCCGGTTACCGAGTGACCGGTGCGCCGGGGCGGGTTTTCCGCCCCGGATAAGCCCGAAACTGAGTGTGGATCGCTGCCAATTGGACTTCAACAAGTATCCGATATCGCATCGGTGCAACTCCTCAGACCGGACCTTCGCTGCAAGTGCAAAATCGGCAGTTGGGGGAACTGGTGCTCTGCGGACTTTGCTGTCGTTGGTTTCATCCAACCAGATGACCGCTTTTGGGCAAATTGCGTTTAGGTCGGCTGAGAAAAAGCGCGACTATGAGACCTAGTAAGGCAAAGAAACTTGCATAATAGATCGAATATGGTTCCCAAGCCCAGCCGACTAATGCAATGGACAGAAAGCCAGCAACTCCCCCCAAGCGCAGTAGGATCAACAGCACTGACGACAGGTTCGACGGCTGTAGGCGGCCCTTGTTGAGATAAAGTCGCCAAGCCAGAGGGGTGTAGAGCAACGCTGTCAAAGTCCACCAAATCAAAGAAAGGCCTGCCATGATAGGAAATGAGATGACCTTATCACCCTCAAACCGGATGATCTCCAAAAGGGTCGCGGGGCGCTGCGCAAACCCAAAATTTTGCCCCATGTCTTCAGGATAGGCGGTACGCAAAGGTTTGCCCAGCTCTTCAATTACTGGCCCCAAGGCCCAACTTGAAGGATCAAGTCGATATACAGCGGCTGTGACAGTGTCATAGACGCGGCAACGCCGAATGCCATCTTGTTGCTCGCAAAAAATATGTAGCTTCAATGCCAAAGGGGAAACAGCCCGAACCCTCAAGTCGCTATCTACGACGATTGCCCTTACCGGATCACCTGCGATGATGCCGTCACCGTGTAAGAGCTTCAATGATACGATTTCACCATCTTGCAACTCAAGTTTTTCCACTTGTGTGTAGTAGGGTGCGTGGGCAAACGCCTGAACGGCGTTCAAAAGAAAAACTGAAAACAGAAGATGCTTAAATCTAAGTATCATCGTCCCTCATAAGTATTGCGTTCATAGGGTGTGGGTCGGTTTTCGATAACAGTCTGCTCGACCGTCTTGGTGAAGTCAAAGCGGACATCCGTACCAGCCGCAGCATCGAACACATTGGGCTCCAAGCGGACATGCGGCAGCGCAACGAAATATTCGTTTTCGAAGAAGTTTCAATGTCGGCTTCAGGTGGTTCAGCATGAAAGGCTCCTACCTACCGAGTTTCGTTCTTTCCGACGGTCTGAAAAAATATCTTCCCGAATATGGAAACGAGCCCGCGCTTTGGTGCGCGGGCGACAAATTCCAATCGACTGAACAGGGGCTCAACGGGCCTTTGGCCCGATCACCCCAATCCAGGCATCTTTCTTCTGACTTGGTCCGCCCAACATCCCTGACCGTGGCGGTCAACCTTAGTCCATCCCCAAAAGCAGCCACCAATTTCCCCTGTCTCGCGGGCGAGCCATTCCTCGCGGGGCAAATTGGCGTCTGATTTTGGCGCAGACATTTTCTTCGCAAATGTGGCCGATTGACAGCCCCGTTCAGGGCCGTGGGTCGGGCTTTGCCCTCTCCCACTCTGTTCCGCCGAATACATGCGTATTCGGTCAGATCAGGTGGCCGAGGCGCAGCCCATCGGCGGAAGGGGGCGCGAAGCCTCACCCGCGTCACTTTGATCAAGGAGGCCACAAATGGCACCGAAGTTTGATGTTTATGCCCATGTCACCGAAACCATTATTGCAGAGATCGAGGCAGGCACGCCGCCATGGCGCAAGCCGTGGACAGGGAGCGCGTCCGGCATTGCCTTGCCGACACGGCACAACGGGGAGGAGTATCGCGGGATCAACATCCTGATGCTCTGGGTCATGGCGGCCAAGCATGGCTATGTGTCCAGCCGCTGGATGACCTACAAACAGGCGCAGGAGCTGGGTGGTCAGGTCCGCAAGGGTGAAACGTCGTCGACCGTGGTCAAATACGGGACCTTCACCCGAGAGAACGAGTTGGGCATCGAGGAAGAGCTGCCCTATGCGCGCGCCTATCGCGTTTTCAATGCGGATCAGATCGAGGGATTGCCGGAGGATTACTACATCCGGCCCGAAGCGCCGCGCGACCTTGGGACGGCGGAAGATCCAGAGCTTGAGGCGTTTTTCAGCCGGACAGGGGCGGAGATCCTCACCAGCGACGACCCGCGCGCCTATTACAGCCCCGCCAAAGATCACATCCACATGCCGCCGATTGCCACGTTTCACAATGCGGCAGGCTATTATGGGACTATGGCCCATGAGGTGATCCATTGGACTGGCAACGAAAAGCGGCTGGAGCGGATCAAGAAATTTGCGAACCGTGAGGCCTATGCTTTCGAAGAATTAGTGGCCGAGATCGGAGCCTGTTTTCTGGGGGCACAAATCGGCGTTGCGCCGGAGTTTGGCCAAAGCGCAGCCTATGTCGAGGGTTGGCTGACGGCCCTCAAAGAAGACAAGCGGGCGATTTTTCGTGCGGCGTCTGAGGCGCAGAAGGCGGCCGACTTTGTTTTGCACGCAGCAGGTCAAAGCAAGGAGGTGGCAGCATGATCCCTGATTATCACAGCGATGATTTCTCGACCGCGCGTCTGGAGGATCCCGTGAGCCTTCGGAGCGCCGCCGGTGAGGCGCGCGCGACGCTCTACACGGTATTGAACCGGCTGGAGCGAAACGATCTGGAAGGCGAAGATCAGCAGTCCATTGACGACTGTCTGGGAGCCCTCGCGATCCTCGAGGAGGCGTTGCGATGACCTTGGCCGAGATCAAAACAGCAGTGGACGCGGGCAACCGCGTTCACGGGATGAACGTCGGGTATGTCGTAACGCGTGATTGCCTCGAGAAGTACCTCATCACATTCACACGTAACGGCTCAGCAATCGGTTTGACCAATCGTGACGGCACATGCCTGAACGGGCTGCCAGAAGAGTTTTTCATCACAGACAGCGCGGAGGTTTTGCAATGACGTATTCTGAAATCAAACAAGCGGCCCGAGAGGGCCGCGCCAGCGTGCATCTTCATGGGTTCTGTAATCTGCCCGATGGCGGGCAGGAGTATTGCGATGATCCAGCACGGATTGATGGCTGGGCGATCTATGTCCGGGTCGAGACCCCGGACGACCCGCAACAGCCCTTTGATCTACACGAGCTGCTCGATCATAAAACCTATGCCAGCGCCGAAGGCGCAGCCCGCGCAATAGCGCTGCAATTGCTTGGCGATGCTGAGGCGTGGAACCACGATTAGTGGTGCCATGCCTTGCGCATGGGGCCGGGCTTTGCCCTGCGGTCGCAGCCTATGGCTGCTCCAAACGGAATACAGACAGTTGATGCAATATTATAATATTGAATCAATTGTGGCGAAATGCCATAACAGGGCTGCCTGTATGATGCTGGCAAGAAATAGGGGTGATTACTTCACATGGGCCGACCGCGCGCACCACGGCACAAGCGACTGACGCAAAACCAGCGTTTTGCCATTGTGCGCAAGCGTGCCGAGGGGGTGCCGATCGAGGATCTGGCGCGCGAATTCGGCGTCACGACCCGCAGCATCTTCTACACGTTGAAGGCCGATCAAAGCCGCAAGCTTGATGCGCGCGTGCGCTCCGAACTGGTGAATGTCCGGCTGACGCCAAAGGAGCTTGCGAGCTTCGATGCGGTGCTGACGCGGCATGATATCGCTAGCCGGGCGGAGGGGCTGCGGCGGCTGATCTATGCGTCGAATGATCTCTTTGTTCCCGACGATGAACTGGCCAACCAGATGCAGGGGCTCTCGGCCTCGCTCAATCGCACCGGCAACAACATAAACCAGATCGCGCAGCGCCTGAACGAGGCAAAGCGCCAGGGCAAGACGCCGCCCTATGGCAATTCTGCCCATAGCCAGGTGCGCGCCTTGGCCGGGCTGATCTTCGATTTCGCCGACCAGGTTCAGGACATGGCGCAGCGCCGCCGAAGCGCGCTGTCCGGCGAGGTTGCCCGCGTTCTGGGAGGCTTCGCCGATGGCCCGGAATAGCGCCGTTGCTGCCGCGCAAGAGGCCTTCTTCGATCGCGACTGGAGCCGCATTCGCGGCAGCGTCCCGCGCGCCCGTGCAAAGCAGATGGCCCGCGCGGCCATGGGACATTCGCCCGCGATCTTCAAAGCCATTCGCGATGGCGGTACGCACAACAAAGCGCAACTGCGCAACCAGCTGGAATACCTGACCACCAAGTCCAGCTTCATCATCGACAGCCGTGGCACATATGACGGTCAAAGCGTTCTGTCAGCCAAAGAGATCGAACAGGTCACGCGACGGTTTTCCGCGCCTTGGAATGAGGGGTTCCATCCCAAGCTCGGACATACCTCGCACCTCTTGATGGCCTTCCCAATTGGCACGCGCGGCGAAGATGTCGCCGAGATCACGCGCGAGATTTGCGAGCGATTTTTTCAGGGCGAAGGCAGCCACTTTGACTACATTGCTGCCGTGCACGAGGACCGAGACCACCCGCATGCCCATATTGTCCTGAACCGGCGCAGCAAGGATGGTGAGTTCTTCTTTCTGAAGGAAGGGCACCACTTCAACTACGACAGTTTTCGCGAGGCGATGGTTGAGGTGTCGGACCGCTATGGGCTGCGGCTTGAGGCGACCCGAAAGCTCGAGCGTGGGATCACGACGAAGAGGCCGAGCGACGTGGACCGACGTCGTGCAGAAGCTACGGGGCAGAAGCTGGCCGAACGTGACCGCGTGGGGCCGGAGCTTGACCGTGCCTTGGCTGAGGTGGCGCTGAACGCGCGGCTTTATCGCGGCCTGGCTGCCGAGGCCTCGCGCGAAAACCAACATGAGATTGCAGCAGCGTTGGACAAGGCCGCGACGCTTTTGGCGCAGGGCAAACCGATTGAAGCAGATGGAAAGGTATATGGTATGGCCGAAGAACAGCATTCGTTTGATGAGGTCGTGGATGCCTTTCACGACAAGATCAACCAAGCTGAACGCATTGTGGCGGACGCGCCGGTAGAGCGGCGCGCGGCGCTGGAGCATGAACTGAACGACATCTATCGCTCTCTTTCGCATCTCAGCCCAATGGGAACGCAGTCCCACACCTTGCTCGAAGATGCGTCCAAAAGTGGGATCTATTCCGATGCGAATATTCGGGCCGAGGCCCAAGGCTTTTTGAAGGATCCAGCTCTTTCCGAACGTCTTCAGCAGGCTGTGAAAGGCACCGGCATTGACTCGCAAGAGGTTACCCGCCGCGTTGAAATCGGCGCGGGCAATGCCGCACTGGAGCGGCAATGGCTCGGGCAGGATTTGAAGGCGATTGCCGAGAAAGAGGGCTTTGACCTGTCTCGCGCCGATGAGCTGGAGAAGGCGATCGACCGCCTCGACCAAGTGCACAGTGATTTGGGGCGCGTGTTGGCCGAGGCGCAAGTTCTCAAAGACAGTGGGGCGTTGGAAGCCGACCGGCAGGAAGCCATAGTCGACAGCTTGCCGCCGACCACCGCTGAAATCCTGAGCCGCATGAGAGATGATCCAATCGTAGATCCATTCCGCAGCGATATGGAGCGCGAGGCCTTGCGTGCCGAGCTGGAGGAGTTGGCTGGTGAAGAGCATGCCTCCGACTTGGCGATTGGCGACGAGGCCACTCTGGAGGATCATATCGAAGACCGCCTGGACCGGCTCTATGCGGCCAAGGCCTATCTGCAGAGCGATGCCGCTCTGGCGAACAGTGTGGCGATGGAGCATGTCCTTGACGAGATCGCCAATGAAGAAATTGATGTTCAACGTGAGCGGCACGTCGATGCCGATGGCGAAAAGGGCGTGACGCATGGGTAAGGCGCGGATCGCACTCGGTGTCATGAGCTTTGCTCTTCTCGGCGCGGTTCTCGGGTATGTTTTGGCGTCTGCCTTTGTGACATTCCGCTGGTTCGGGGTTGGGGCGGATATCGATTTTTTAATGCTGGCGCGCAGCTATGGGGCTCTTCGAACAACCCATCCCGACGATATTCAGATCGTTCATTTGTTTCTTGGGATCTGCACCGCTGCCGGTGTATTGCTCAGCGCTGTGTTGATGAACGACGCGCTGACAAAATTTGGTGAAACCCACTGGCAGCACATGCCCGAAATGAAGCGGAATGGCTTTTTCGGGAAGCCCGGCCACGGCTTTGTCCTTGGTAAGATGGGTAAGCCCAAGAGCCGCAAACCTTTCGTTATGTCCAAGGTCTTTCCGCATGCCCTGATTGTGGCCCCGACCGGACGCGGCAAGACAACAGGGTTCGTAATTCCGAACCTTCTCACCTATCAGGGCAGCGCGGTGGTTCTGGACGTGAAGGGCGAGAACTTCGAGGCAACGGCCCGCCACAGGGCTGCGCAGGGCGACAAGGTGTTCCGGTTCGCGCCAACAGACTGGAAGGATGGCCGTTCGCATCGCTACAATCCTTTGCTGCGCATATCGGCGCTGGACAACGTTGACCGCCAGCAGATGGAGCTGCAGCTCCTGGCGTCTCTCTTTCTACAAGCTGACAACGACCGGGTTCAGGGGCTTCTTGATGGTGGTATCGATTTGTTCGTGGCAGCAGGGCTTCTGGCGTGCGAGCGCAAACGGCCGACCTTGGGCGAGATCTACCGCATTACCGCATCAGGCGGTGACAAGCAGAAGGAATATCGCCGCCGCGCTGACGAAGTGGTCAATCCAGCCGCCAAGCTGATCTTCATGCGGATGGCCTCGACCAACAACGACACGCTGACGTCTTACCTGTCGCTTTTGATGACTTCGGGCCTCAAGCAATGGTCGAACCCTGCCATCGACCGTGCAACAGCAACCTCAGACTTCGATTTCCGCGACATCCGAAAGACGCCGTTTTCGGTCTATCTGGTAGTCGAACCGCTGATGGTGAAACCCCTCGCGCCGCTTATCCGCCTGTTCTTTTCGGACCTGCTGGCATCGCTTCAGGATCATGAACCCAGCAAGGATGAGCCGTGGCCAGTGATGATCATGCTCGATGAGTTCAATCGCCTTGGCAAAATGCCAATCGTACTCGACAGCATCGAAACCCTGCGGTCATATCGGGCGAACCTCGCGATCGTCACACAGACAATCCCGGCCTTGGACGAGATCTACGGTGAAAATGCCCGCCGCGCGCTGCAGGGCAATGCAGGTATCAAGCTCTATCTGACCCCCTCAGATGAAAAGACCATCGAAGAGCTCAGCAAGGCCGTCGGCAAAACCACCAAGCGCGTTGTGACCCGCTCGCGCTCGGTCGGTCGCAACCCCTTCGCCGGGCGCAGCA
This sequence comes from Ruegeria sp. CDSB117, assembly GCF_059611005.1. Lineage (NCBI taxonomy): Bacteria > Pseudomonadati > Pseudomonadota > Alphaproteobacteria > Rhodobacterales > Roseobacteraceae > Ruegeria > Ruegeria sp. CDSB117. The sequence continues at coordinate 52,416 of NZ_JBXWOS010000009.1, read as the reverse complement.
TGTCTGAACGGACCGAAGAAACCGCGTTGCTGCCCGAGGATGAGGCGCGGCGCATGGATCTTGATGACATCGTTCTGGTGGTCGACGCGCAAATGCCGGTGCGCGCTAAGCGGATCAAATACTATGATGACCGGTTCTTTAAGCAGATCTTCGACAAGCAGAGAGGCGATCTGCCGTATCCTTCCGCCGGGGACCAAATGCGCGGCCTGCAGGGGCAAATCAAGGCGCTGGAGGCGAAGATTGGGGCGCTTGAGGTGCCAAGAGGGGTTGTTGGTGACGGCTCTCAAAGTGGTGGAAAACGGCGCGAAGAAATTGATGAGTTGGTCAGTGAAAAGCGGGATTTCTCGTCCGGTGAAGCGCCTAGTTTAGGTGAGTACCAGGTAGGAACTGAAAGGGTAAAGAAGTTTATGGAAGAAGCGGCTAAAGGATGAAGTGCGGAAAGAGGTTTTCGCTACAATCTACAGGAACGACTGCTTCCTGATGGTCCGAGGTTAAACTGCAGTGGTAGATTTCCAGTATGCAAGGTACCTAAGTAAAAAGATTTTGAACAATAATCATTGGGGAAAGTCATGGCAACCGCACTAGACTCCGACCGCGCACTTGAAGATGAGGCCCAAGATCAATTCGGCTTTGTCGGTATGGCAAAGCGACTTGCTCCATCAATTGTTGAAGCATCCAAAGGTGATGGCATGGTCATCGGCTTGGAAGGCCGTTGGGGTTCGGGAAAGACTTCGCTTTTGAACTTCTTACGAAGCGAACTTGTCGCAGCTCAAAACGAAGGAATACACACCATCACAATAGCGCCGTGGCTCAATGGGGATACGTCATCGATGGTCGAGTCATTGCTTGAACCGATGACGGTAATACTTAAGGCGAAGGAAGAAGCGCTTGCGGCGGCTGACGGCGAACAGGAGAATGCGGCAAAGGAACAGATGGCTGAGGTCGGTCAGCTGCTGCGGGATTATGGTCCGAAGACTGCCCGCAGGATAGCATCAGTTGCGAATGTTGCCGGGTACTTCATTCCTGGAAGCCAGATGGTCGGAGGTGCACTAGAAGCCGCTGCAAATGCGGCGGATCAGTTGATGCCTGTTGGGCCAACACCATCTGAACTAAAGCAAAAAATAGCGCACAAAATTCAAGAACTGAATGTCGGGTTTGTCGTCATTCTCGATGATCTAGATCGCCTTGAACCCGAGCAAGCGGTTGAGGTTGTGCGTTTGGTCCGTTCCGTCGCTGACTTTCCACGGGTCGCTTATTTGATGTGCTACGATCGCGAAGTTCTAGCTCAGGCCCTAAAGACCGGCCTCAAAGTTGCAGACGGTGATCTTTTCCTTCAGAAAATCGTGCAACTCACATTCAATATTCCGCTTCCAGAGCCATTCGATCTTCGCACTCAATTTCGAGATGAAGCAAAAGCTATTTATGCCGAAGTCATGGGGGCTGACGCTGACGGCGAGCTACTCAAGGATTTAGGCTCCGCCGTCGACCGAGAAGGAATGGGGCTATCCACACCGCGCGAAGTTAAACTTGCTTTGAACAGCATTCGCTTTGTATTCCCACAGGTTAAAGACGATGTATATTTCCCAGATTTCTGCCGTCTTCACTTGATCAAGACCACCAATTACAAACTTTATCAATGGCTTGAGGTGTATCTTTCAGTGCGCTCTGTACTGGTGACTGGAGATGCAACGGTTGCAAGTGATGAAAAGGCCAAAATGGGTGAGCAGCTAAAGACGCTCTTGCCTTCCGAGGGCCCTGACTCTGGGCGCTCGATCTGGAGTTTGAGACGCTTCATTCCGGGCGTAGCTGATGTGGAAGAGGCAGAAAAGCGAGTTTTTAACACGATGAATTCGGCCGCTGTTTCCGAAGCTATCACGCTCAAAAGGCTCGGTAGCCCATTGCATTATCGTTTTTATTTTGCGCTCACTGGTCCAAAGACAGTTATGTCAGATGGCGATTTCAATGACCTCATGGAGTTGGCACGGGCAAATGTCCCACAGTTGACCGAACGCCTAACCGAAGAAGTTATGAAGCGTCGTAGCTCAGGCAAAACGTGGTTCGAACATGTGCTGAACCGACTAGACGACGAATGCATAGCGGGGTTGGATGAAGCTCAGCTTGTTGGAATTGTAAAAGCGCTGTCGGGAATGATGGACGCCGCGATGGCAGAAGACGGAGAGCAGCGCGCGTTTTCTCTTTCACTTGATGGCATTGCGAATATCGTTACCAAGAGTTGCCTAAATCGATTGCATGGTCTGAACCCGGCCGCACAGGCTGAGACGGTCCGACAGATTGCAAGGGAAGGACAGGCCATAAATTGGCTGGTTGGCAAGTTTTTTAGAAGCCAACTGTTTCGCCACGGTAAAGTTGGCAATGAAGCAGATAGTCCGGACCAATGGGAAATTTCGGAAAATGTTCTGGATGAAGCCATAGAAATCTTGAAGGCGCGCGTCAGCGAACAAGTCACAAAAGAACTGATACCGAATCTGCCTGACATTTCAGCCTACCTATATGGCTGGCTGAACATAACTGGAGATGATCAAGCCATCGATTGGGTTCGAGAATACACTATTACCGATGAGGGTTTTCTTAGTATACTGAACCATCTCAGAGGATGGTCGATGAGTGACAAAGTCTATTACCCACTATCCAAAGATGCCGTCGAAGGATTTCTCGATTGGGATGACACTGTTGCCCGCTTGGATAGCTTGAAGGACGGTGAATTTGCAGATCAAGTTGCTGACCTCCAGCTGGCAATTGAACAATCAAGGCATTGAGCGAAAAAGAAATCTGGCGTAGGTCTCGCTGAACAGCCGGTCAGTGTCGATTTCACTCCAACCGCTTAGCTCGTTCGGCAACCTTCTGAACCATCGAAACAGTAGCTCCGCCCGCCTGCCGTATCCCGGCTCCCGCAATCTCGGCGTTCGACCTTGTCCCAAAACGTGCTCGCGCCCGGGACCCCTTGGTGCCGACCAATCCCTTGGCGAAGCCGCCGGGCCCCGGAATGCTTGGCGGTCCGGCCATCATGAAATTGCCTGAGATTGAGCGCACGATCAGTGGTGTGGCAATGATCATGCCACCTGCGAGGAACATCATCATGAAGAAGGGCACCAGCGCGCCGATGTTGCTGGCTCCGGAGGGATCTCCGAGTTCGGTCATCAGTGAGCGCGACATGCCGACAACAGTGGAAAACACCCCGGCGATCACGAGAGGGTAGAGCGCGTAGGACACGGTGCTGGACAGCCAGCGGTGGAAATAGTCTTTGCTGACGTCGAACAGCGAAAGCGCGATCATGATGGGTGCGATGCCGATCATAAAGGCCAGCATGATCTTGGCGAAGATCAGGACAAGCCCGCAAAGTGCGCCGATGACGCCCAATAGGAAAGCGCCAATCGCACCGATGAGGGCACCGGCCATCCAATGCATGTTGTCACCGGCCGCGTTCAGATAATCACCAAATTCCTCGATGAGATCGTCAAAGGCTTCGGCAAAGTAGGATGCACCTGCGCCGCCGCCGCCAAGTCCTGCCACCATGCCGCCCCCGAGCTGGTCGAGCCCGTTGATCAGGGCGCTGGCCACGGCGTTGAATTGGACCCAATTCATCGCAAAGAGGGAGATCAACATGAGCTTGAGAGCGAACCAGAACGCAGTTCGCCCATCCATGGACTTGTACTGAAACACCATGTTGAGGAAGACGCCGATCACCGCGAGCGTCGAAGCCACGGCAATGACGCCGCCGAGCTGACCGGCGACATTGCCAAAGGTGGTTTGGGCCGCGTCGTCCAGAAAGTTGTCGGTTGTCTCTACCATCCAGGTGACGACGCCCATCGGTTCCTCCTCGGTTGGATTTAGGTGGTGTCACCAGTGCGACGTTTCAGGAATGCCTTCAGGATATGCTCGCCGTCAAAATCCGGCACGACCGAGACCAGTTCCCAGCCGTCTTGGCCAAGAGCCGTCAGCTGCGCTTCGATCTTCGGTGGCTTTGTCTTGGCAGTGTTGATCTGTTCAATCTTGTATTCAAACATGGGCTGTTTCCTTTGAATGGGCCGGATCAATCGGCAGGTAGAATTCGGTAATGCCGCGCGCGCCTTCATGGCGACCGGCTTGAATGATCACATCGATGGAGCGGGTGATGTAGTCGTTCATGTCCTGGTAGGTCATGGGCACGTCGGTCTTCAGGGCGGCGATGGCGAGGCGCTGGACCGCCAGCTGAGGGGTTTCAGCGTGCAGCGTGGTGAGTGAGCCACCGTGGCCGGTGTTGATCGCCTCGAGGAAGGTCATGGCCTCTTTGCCGCGCACTTCGCCCAGAACGATGCGGTCTGGCCGCATGCGCAGGGTAGAGGTCAGCAGGACATCGGCGCTGCGCATGGCTTCGTCGCGGTCAGACATCAGGGTCACAACATTTGGCTGCGTTGGACGCAGCTCCGCAGCCTCTTCGATCGTGATGATGCGCTCGTCGGCGGGCACAAAGGAGAGGATCTTGCGCGCCGTGACGGTTTTGCCGGTGGAGGTTCCGCCGGACACGATCATGTTGAGCTTGTGGGTGACGCAGAACTTGATCGCGGCGTCGATGTCGCCTGTGGCCACGACATCGCGCAACTCGGCATTGCGCTTGTGTCTTGCACCCTCGTTGCTGCGCTCTTTTCCGAACAGGTAGGACAGTTTGATCTGTTCCAATGGAAGGTCGGCGAAGAACCGCAAAGAAATCGCGTAACCGCCATCGACAGCAGGGGGCTGAATGACTTGCGCGCGGATTGGGCGGTCACGGTAGGTGATGCTGACCGAGACGATCGGTTTGGTCCGGCTAAGTGTGGTGTTTGCGGCCGAAGCAATCTGATTGCCCAGGTCTTTGATTTCATTGGGCGAGAGCTGTCGACTGACGCGCCGCATAAAGTGATCCCCCTGAAACTCGGCCCACAGCGTGCCGTCAGGATTGATGCAAAGCTCGATCAGCTTTGGATCGCGCGCCTCGGGGATCTTGTCCATCGAACTTTGCAGATAGGTGGCGGCCATGATCAGAAAATCTCCAGATCGCGGTCGACCATCACTGTGATACGGGCACCTTGATCGACATAGATCACGGGCGAGACGGAGAGGTATTCGCCAATTACGCTTTGCGCGCTGTCTTGCAGGTCTTCGCCAATGCCTTCCAAGACATCAGAGGTGATCTCGTCTTCGGTGTTCTGCGCGGCGACGGCAGGCAAGGCTCCGATCAGTGATATCAGGGCGGCTGAGCCGAACCGCGTGCCAAAGCGGCTGTCGACGAAGCCAGTTGTGCCGGACCGTCCCAGTTCATCACCACCAAAGGCGCTGATTTCGACGGCCTGGTTGCTCGGCAGAATGATCCGGTCCCAGGCGATGGTCACGCGTTGCTGCGCGATGTCGAGGCCGGATTGATACCGCCCGATCAGACGTGCGCCGCGCGGAATCAGAACCCGTGAGCCATCATAGGCGTGGACATCTTCAGACACCATCGCGCGGACCTGACCGGCGAGCGAGCTGTCGATTGCGGTCTCCAGTACTGCCTGGATCATCGTCCCCTGAACGACCGTATTTGATGGGTTCACGATCAGCTGAGCTTGCGTCACCTCGGCAGGCTCAGCGCCATTGCGGACAAACTCTGTGTCCCCATCCAGCCGCCGCTGCTCTGCGGCGGTATCATTGTTGCCGCTGCTTGAGCCGCCGAAAGCAATGATTGGGCTGGCGATACGGGCTTGCAGCTCCTCAAGTTCGGCTTGCCGCCGCCGTTCCAGCTCCTGAAGTCGCAGCTCCTCGGCCGTGGGGCCGGTCGGTGCGGGTGTGCGCGGGGCTTCCAGGCGTGCAAGCTCAAGATCGTTCTGCAGGCGCTGGATTTGCCGCGCACGTTCTTCCAACTCTTCGCGCAAGGCGGTTTGCGTTGCTTCTGCCTCGCTGCGCAGGGCGTCGATTTCTGCGCCCAAGGTATCCAGTGCCTCGAGGTCGACAGTTGGGGCTTCAGGTGCAGGTGCGTTGCGCATGGCTTCGAGCTCGCGCCGCATGGCGTCCATTTGCGCGCGCAGCTCTTCTGTTTCGCTGTTTGGTTCCGGCTCCGGCGGCGGGGTTGTGTCAATCGGTGCAGGCGTGGGCTCGAGCGCACCAAAGCCCGGTCCGGCTGCTTGGAACTCATCAGGAGACGCAGTTTCCAGACTTTCGGGGGCTGAGCCGCCAGAGAACAACAACATGAGTCCCCCAAGGGCTGCGATTGCCACAATGCCCAAGGCAATAGTGACAACAGACGGGCGCGCCTTCGCGTTTTGTGGTTTTCCTTCAAGCGCTTCGAGGCGTTTCTTAAGCTCAGCTGTTTCACTCATCGCGATCTTCCTCGCTCATCTCTTGGACGCAGATCTCGTCCTCACCAAGCCTGAGAACCCATCGATCGCTGACACCTGAGACGCGGATCACGCCATCTGGCCGCGCCAGCGCATTTACGCTGCGCTCATTGCCCGCCGACCAGCGAAAGATCGCGGGCAGCGGCGCGTTTGCGGCAAAGCGGAAATAGGTGAAGGTGCCGTCATCCCAAATCTCGCGCGGGGTGATTTCGGACTGCGCGCTGACGCCATAGGCGTGGTTTGAAGGTTGGCTTGCGGCCACACGAGATTGACGTGGTGCCGCCTCAGGATAGGTGAAGCGAATAACGTAGAAGGTCGGCGAACTCGCCTCAGTGACGTTGAAATAATAGCTGCGCCGGTTGGTATAGACGGTGATGTTGGTATGCGCGCCGCGCGAGACGGGCTTGATCGCAAAAGCCTGGCCACCGGGCACGCCGTCCAGGAGAAACCCTTCGGTGTCGCCTGCAATGATTGAGCGGATGGTCTCGCCTTGGCCGAATTCAATGCTGGTCACGTGGGTCAGGCTGGTGCGGATGCGGTAGACCTGTCCATCCTGGTAGGTCGCCAGCCTGACGCGGGCATCATAGGGCCCCTGGCGCGGCTGTGTTTCCGCATAGGCGGTGCCAGCAAGCGGAACAAAGAAGGCGAGGATCAGGAACAGGCGGCGCATGGGTTACTCCAAACGATCCGAGCGGATCGCGTATTCGGTGACGGTGAAGCCGAAAGGGTTCTGCCAGACATCGTCGATCGACCGGCTGTTCTCGGGCCGAAACTCAAACATCAGGGTTGCGGTGAAGAGCCCGTTTTGACTGCCGCGCGGCGAGTTTAGCTGCTTGCGCAGGCGCACTTGGGCACGATTGGCGCTGATATGGGTGATCGAGAGCACCTCGACCTCAAGCCGCGCATCTGTGCCATAACTGTCCGGCGGATAGGCCTCATGACCGCTCGTCCATAGCGCGCGCAGCCCTGCGGCGGCCGCACCGTCCGACTGGTCCAGGACCCGCCGCACCCGCACATCATTGTCGAGCTGATTGTACGTCTCTCGATCAATCACGTAGCGATAGACCTGTGCCTCGATGATAGCGGGGCGTTCCGTGAGTGAGACCGCTTCAACCATGGCATTGGGGAGGGCCATGCCGGTTTCGCTATCAAAGGGCACGATCATGGGCGGCGGGTCCACGTCAAACAGGGCGACAAGGGCAGCGGCGAGGCAACCTGCCATGCCAAACGCCATGCCTGTCAGCCCCAGCTTTTGCCACATGAGCTCGCGCCGTCTTGCGCCGTAGACGAGCTCTTCTTCGATGATTTCTGCCTCGCTGCTCATGGGTTCAGTCCGCACGCAGGTCTGGCAGGGTGAAGTCCATGTAGCGGCGCTCTTCAGCTAGCGTGGCAGCATCCACCACGCCGGACTGGCCCGCACCGACGGTCTGAATAGCTTCGAGCTCCCACATGCGGGTCATGGCAATGGCCAGTTCGGCCGTGACCCGGGTGTTATGATCGACGGCTTCCTTGAGCGTTTCCATGTCCGGGATCAGTGAAACCAGCTGCTCGACCCGTTCAAGGGATTGCGCGGCCTCGTCATAGCTGTTCTCGGCTGCTGCCGACATCACCGCCCCGGTGCCCGCCTGGCTAGCAATGCGCTCAGCCCCCGGATTGCCGCTGCTGGCCATGTCGGAAAGGGTATCTTGATCAAAGCCTGCATCTTCCAGGGCTTGCGTCATGCGGCCTTCCATCTGTGGGGCCGCATTGCCGATCAGGCTACTGAAGTCACCGCTTTGGATTTGCCGGATGGTGCCAAGGAGATCGCCGAATTCCTGATCGAGCAGGCCGTCAAGGTCGCCGCCCATGGCCATTTCGATGATATCCGTCGCGCCGGTCAGGGCTGCGTAGGTCTCATTGAGTGTGTCGAGTTGCTGCTGAACCAGGTCGAGTTGTTCGAGAAGCGTGTCGAGCTGGTCAGTTTGGATCCCGAAATCCTCCAGCATCTGCTGCAGTTGGCGAATTTCCTGCGCAATGTTGCGGGTGTCGATCGTTGGAACGCCTTGGGCAGATACGGATGACGCGAACAACAACGCGCAAGTGGCTATGGCTGAAAGAAAGCGGATCATCGGAGTGCCTCCAGATCGAATTGCATGAAATCTTGTTCGTGGGCTTGAGCGGCGGCCATGACCAGTTCGGCCGCACTTAGTGGACGGGTATGGGCGGCCTTGAGGCGGGTCCGGATCGCGATCAGGCGAGCGAGTTCGGCCCGCGCATAGGTGTTGAGCGACATCGCGGCATGAATGTCATCGGTCTCGCCAATACGGGTGATGATATTTTGTACGCGCAGGGCAGCTGCGCGCACGGAGACCATGGAATAGTCACCGTAAACCCCCGCGCCAAAAGAGGTGAGGCTCATGGTGGAGTTGGCAAGCAGAACGGGATCGATGGTGCCGAGCGCATCGACGCCACCGACACGCGCGAGGTAGAGATTGTAGCGCTCGGGGATGACCTGAACGTAGTGCTGGGTCTCGGCAAAGGGCGGCACGCCGCCGTACCGCTGCACGTTGCCAGGACCGGCATTGTAGGCCGCCAGACCGTGAATGATGTTGCCGTCAAACATGGCCAGCATCTGCGCTAGATAGCGCGCGCCACCAGTGACCTGGATGTAGGGGTTTTCGTAATAGGCTGGATAAATCCCGAGGTCCTGCGCCGTGCCGGGCATGATCTGGGTCAGGCCGAATGCACCGACAGGGGAGCGCGCTCCGATTGTGAAGCGGCTTTCTTGCCAGATCAGGGCCTGCAAAAGGCAGCGCCATTGCTTGGGCGACAGGCCCGCCGCGCGCACGCCGGACATATTGTGCGTTTCTTGGGCGGCGCGGATGATCAGCTCTTCGATGGAGCCGGAGGCGTCGCCGAACATCTGGACTGCGCCGGGGTTTGGGTCGACCGGACCGTAAAGCGTCTCTGCTGCGCTTTCAGGTGATGATCCTGCCTCCAAACTCGCGACCAGCGCGCCTGAATTGCCGCTGGCAAGCGTTGCGGCATCGAGGATATCATCCAGCGCCTGGAGTTGTTCTTGCTCGAGCTCTTCAAGCTCTTCCTCTCTGGTCAGCCGATCCCGCTGAAGCGCCAGATCTTGTTTCCGCTGCTGCAGAACGCGCTCGCGTTGCAAGAACATGCCCGCATCAAATGTGGGCACACCTTGAGCATAGGCCAACGGCGCGCTGAAACAGACCAAGCCCACAAAGATATGCAGGTGGTGCTTACTCACTGAGACCGCCAATCGGGCCAAGCAGCTCGAAATTGCAGTTGCTGCGGCTGACCTCAGCGAACGAATTGAAGCATTCCGCTTCTGACGGTCGGTATTCCGCGCAGGCTGTCAGGGTCAAAAGGGCGAGGGTCAGCACGAAAAGTCTACGCATCAATCTGTCTCCAAAAATCGGGGTTTTTGCGATAATCCGCGCCGACCAGCGCTTCGCCTTTTTCCATGCCGCCAAGGATCGTGAGGTAGGGGCCAAGGGCGCTGAGATCGGCGTCGATCACCACCGAGCCTTGATCGTCGCGCACCAGCGCTAGGCGAGAGTTACTGCCCGTGCCGAGCAGAACGCTCAGCTCTTTTTCAGCGAGACCCAGCATCGTGTAATCGCTGGCGGAGGCACGAATGTTGGGAAGCAAAAGCTGCGCCGGGACCGCCTCGATAATCGTTTTGCCGGTGCGGGTTTTCTCGAGCTGGCTTGCGTATTGGGTCATCATCACAACGACGGCATTCTGTTTGCGCGCGGTGACAAGCCAGTTGCTAAGGCGATCCGCGAAATACGGATTGTCGAGCGCTTTCCACGCTTCATCGATGATAATCAGCGTCGGCTTGCGATCTTCAATCACGCGTTCCACCCGCCGAAACAGATAGGACAGGACCGCCATGCGTTCTTTCTCGCTTTCGCTGTCGAGAATGCCGGTCAGGTCAAAGCCCACGACATCACCGTCGAGCGAGAAGGTGTCTTCAGCGCTCTGCCCGAAGATCCAGCCATATCGGCCGTCTGCGGTCCATTCCTGGATCCGCTCGAACAGATCCCCTTCATCCGCCCCGGCCACAAAGAGGGAGGCCAGATCCTGCCAGTTGCGCAGGGCGGCCTCACTGGCCCCGGCGTTTTGGCGAACCACCTCTTGAATGCGATTGATCTGGACCGGGCTTAGAGGCTTGTCAGAGCGATGCAGCAGCGTGGCCAGCCAATCAGACAGCCAGGCTTGACCGCGCCCATCGATTTCCGTGCGCAGCGGGTTGAGACCAGTTGCTTCGCCCGCCTTGATGGCGCTGTAGCGCCCGCCATTGGCTCGTACCGCCATTTCCATGCCCGCGCGATAGTCGAAAACAAAGACGCGTGCCTCACAGCGTCGGGCTTGGGTCATGATGAAGGCCGACAGCACTGACTTGCCAGAGCCTGGGCGGCCGAGGATCAAGGTGTGCCCGCCTGTCGGTTCTTTGTCCGGCTGACCCGTTTCATGATAGTTGAACAGGAAGCCCGAACGTTCAGGCGTCGGGAACAGGGAGATTGGTTTGCCCCAAGGCACTTGGTGGCCAGGTTTGCCCAGTTGACCGCGATGAAGCGCGGCGAGGTCAGCAAAGTTCGTGTTGGTTATAGCGGCCTTGCGGCTGCGCATCTGCCCATTGCCCGGATGCTGCGCGAAATAATGGGTTCGGGCGGCGAAACTCTCGTTTACCAGATTGACACCTTCACTGGCCGCGATGTTGCGCACCTCGGCAGCGATTGCATCCAGCTTTTCCTCAGTCTCGGCGAAGACCGTGACCGTCATGTGATGATCGCCAAAGCTGAGCCGCTTGGATTCCAGATCGTCGAGCGCGTCGACCAGTTCTTCGGCCAATGAGATGGCCCCATCATTACTGGCCTTCATCAGACGCTGTTGGCGCTTGATCCGGCTGGCCATGATGTTGCTGTTGATCGGCGTGAAAGAATGCGTGACGACCATGTCGACGGGCAGGTTCAGCTCATCGAACATAGTGCAGTTGGTTTTGGCCGGGTAGGTCTTGATCGCAAAGCTCGTACCAAACCGCTTGCCCGCCGTCCCATCGTCGAGCAAAAAGCCTCGCCCCTGAAACGTGACGCGGGTGTTGGCCACATCTTCGGCAATGACGCCAAATCGCGATTTTGCGAAGAGCGGTCGCTCTTGGCCGATGTTGAGCGCCCCGAGGAACCCGAGTAGCTCGCCATTTTCGGCCCCAAGAGAGCGTGGGTTCATCTCAGAGAACGACGATCTGAGAAACCCGACGACCTCCTCGAGCTTGCGCAACTGTTTGGCTGTCTGGTCTTTCAGCTGTGCGATCGAATCCGTGCGCTTCAGGCGCAGCCGCGCGCTCATGGGAGGACGTTTCAGCACTGTCAGCGTGAGCGTTTTGTCCCGCAGCCCCGCCCGTGCCATGGCTGTCTGCCAACGGGTGTCCAGCGCTTGCGCAAATCCTTCCTCGGGCACCGGCGGCAGCGTGGTCTCGATGGCCTTCGACACCTTATGCACGTAGAAGCTATATTCTGGCCCAATCTGCGCAATGATCGCAGCAAAGAGCGCGCGGATCTTCTCCAAATGGGCGTCGTCGCAGGTCATGCTGTTGACGCCATCGAGGCGGATGCATTGGAACAGGGCATTGCCGCGCGTACGGATCGTCACGTCATTCACGAGGCTGACATAGGGCAGCATGCTGGCCATCGGCCGCTCTTTACGCGCCCACCCTGGCATCATGGCAAGATCATCCGAAGGATCACGGAGCATAGCTGTCCCCCGAATGGATCGTGCGGTTCGGCGTAGGGGGCGTTTCCTGCAAAGCGGTGACCATCACCTCAAGAAAGGCCGGATCCCAGTCAGCCGCTTTCCACAACGCAGGATAGGCGAGAGCGGCGATGATGATCACCGGCCAGCTCTGAACCCAGAGAAACAGCAACACAAACCCGAAGAGCCACACCATGGCATACATGATCGGCAAGCCGATGAGCTTTGGCGGACGGATCAGGCCGAGGAAGAGGCGGGTTTGCGTTGCCATGCCGAATTTACGCGCCCCAGATCGCGGTCACGATGGTCGGCGCAGCTGCGATGCCTGCAATCGCAACAAGCACCCAAAGTGCTTGGCGGAAATCCAGAATGCCAAAGAGCCAGGATAGGAATACACCGATCAAAGCCAAGGTGCCGATCACAATGCCCAACGGACCGGTGATTGTATCGACAATGCCTTGCAGCAGGTTCTGCACCGGCGAAAGGTCGATGCTCTGCGCAAAGGCCGGGTTGGCAATCATCAAACTGGCCAGAGCCAGCGACAGGATCGTGCGGAATTGAATGTGCATCAGGAGGCTCCAGTCAGTCGATCACGCACGGCCATGACGCGGCGCACGTGATTTTGGGTTTCTTGGTAGGGAGGAATGCCGCCGTAGCGCGCGACCGCGTCTGGCCCCGCGTTATAGGCGGCAAGCGCAAGCTCAGGCGTGCCAAAGCGCGCCAGCATCATCAGGAGGTATCGCGCAGAACCATCCAGGTTGGCCTGCCAATTATGCGGATCTACGCCGAGCTGCGCGGCCGTTGCGGGCATCAATTGTCCAAGCCCGATTGCTCCTGCAGAGCTGCGCGCATTCGGGCGATAGGCGCTTTCGATCTCGATATTGGCTTGGAAAAGCGCGCGCCATTCAGACACAGATAGACCGGCGCGGCGCAATGCCGGGTGTCCGCCATAGCGATGCGCGGTGCTTTCAAGAGCTGCGAGGATTTCAGGGCGGGGAACTGCTCGGGCGGGTGCAGGAGGCGAAGCATCAGGCTCAGGCGCTGCAAAAACGATCAGCTCTGGCAGGTTTGCACCAATCCCGTCGACATAGGTTTGGGCAAAACCTGATTGGGGTGTTTTGGTCTCCAGCTGGCCATCGGCCCGCATGGAAAGCACGAAGCCTTCAGAATAGGCGGGCGCAGCAAGGAATGCTGCGAGGGCGGCAAGTGGTTTAGCCCGCGACGTCCAGTTTGTGAGAGGCGGCTTTGCCCTCAAACATGGGGATAGAAATGATTGAAGCGCCAAGCCCCGCAAGGAAGCTGGATAAGCCGTTGATTGTCTTGAACTCTCGGGCAGCCATGTTGTTGCGTGCAGTGACGAGCAGGCGACGCGTCTCGCCATCTGGCGAGACGCAATGCACGGTCCAAACTCCGGACCACTGAGCACCTGTACGTTTGGGCGTAACCCGGCACACAACATCCGCCGAATGACCCTCGGCAAGCAGCGTGCGCAGCCCGTCTTCACTGACAACATTGGGGGCGTCTTGCATCAAATTCATAGGATCGAGCCTTGCAGAATTGTGCATTAGCCCGGCAGTCCCTCATGGACTACCGAACCGATACAATATTATAATCTTGCAATCAATAGGTGCAATTTGATTTGTTGCGCCATTCATGCGTTGAAACGAATTTACTGCAACGGAGTGGCTGAGCCAAGATAATATGGTGCTTTTGAAACAAACATGTGCGGCTCTGGCTGTTTTGAGTTGGGGGTCAGCCTCGATCGCGGGCAGTTGCCTGCCGCCTGTGCCGCCCTGGATGCCGACCAATGCCGATGACGTGCAGGCCTACGCGGATCTGTTGAAGCGCGACGCGGAGATGTATTTTATCGATGTTGAGCAGTACTTCCGATGCCTGGATCGGCAGCGGCGAGAGGTCTTCGAGCAAGCGCGCGAGGTCAGTGGAGACTATGCGCGCGTTCTGGAGTTCCTGGACGACATGAGGAAATGATACCCGTCCTCACCTAGAGAAAGCTGTCGTTCACTAAAGCGGCGGCGAAGGTCGCCAAGGCGGACAAAACCGACCTAGAAATCGCCGAGGTCAATGGCTGCTTTCGAAATACTGCGCCTGCAGAAAAAAGCACCGTGGGCGAAAAGGAGACCTACGCTGCGGAACGCACCAAAGTCCGAATTGGAGTGTTCGCGCCTTAGGGAAACGTGTGAATTGGCCTAATTGGGCACGGTGAAACGTGTTAGCTAAGGCTCAAGTGGCTGTGTAAAATTGGCGACGTTAGCTGCATCCCATATTGCCTAAAAATTCCAGCTAACCTTAATTCCTCCACCGAACTCTTCACCATAAGTGTTGATTGTGTATACAAGGCCGGCGGATACGTCCCACGCACTACCGGGTGCGGCCCGAAGACCAAGGCCAACGGACAGTGAATCCGGCCCGCGATGTGTGCCAACGAACGATTGGGAAACTCCGGGTGTGGAGGCAAAGCCGGCGTTGATACCATGCGTTCTTTGTGAGGAAGCGAGGAAATCGTGCTCGTAGCGCGCAAATCCGATTGGGATAAGTCCGCCGCCAAACTCCGGCCCGGAAAAATTCAACCCGACACTTGCGACGAGGCTTTCTGCAGAAGTATCGTAAACCTTTAGAGCTGTAGATGCATCACCAGTTTCAGTGAAACCATCCTGACTATAATGGGCATAGCCCAATCCAAATTCAGGTGCGAAACTAAATGCTCCTAATGGTTGCCAACCATTGTATTCGGCACGAACGGCGGCTTCGATTGTGCGGCTGCTATAATCTGCATTGTGCGTATTTGCGCCACTCCCAGTGATGGCTGTGCGTGTGCCATCCGTCTGTGCCCAAGACATACCGGCCATCCCTGTTAGCGACCAGTCGTCAACATCGTAGGCACCGTATGCACCGAGGTGAAATGCGGTGGATGAAAGATCCGACGCAAAGGCGGACGTATGTTCATCCAAAGAATACGTGCCATAGCCAACATATGCGCCGATCCGCCCTTCCGCAGAACTCCACAGGTCAGAGCCCAAAATAATTTCTCCCAGATTGTAACCGAAACCAGCAAGATTACCGTCTGAATCCACAGTACCCTCGGAAATTGCCGCATCAATCCAAAAGCGCCGACCGTCATCCGTGAAGCCTTCGGTTCGTCCATCGGCTACACCCGTTCCTCGGGCATTCGACAAAACCATATTACGACGTAAGTCGCTGTGCTCCAACGCCACGGTTATGTAAGATGCGTAGATTTCAGGGTGAAGCGTTTCAACTTGCTGTAGATCCGCATGCGTCAAGGTCTTGTTGCTGTTCACAACCAGATTTCCGTAATTCATCGTGTTGGTCGTGCCCGTGGCAATCAATGGGTGATTCAGCAAACCAATATCCACAAAAGAAATGTCCACACGGTCATCAGCCACCGGATTGTTCACAATGGTATAGACAAGATTTGCAGGCAGATCAGAGCCAGCGGCACTAAGCTGTGTGGCCGTTGCTGCCATCGGGGCCGCGTCAAAACCTTGTACATTGGACGTCAGGTCCGGATTATTGTCCGCCCTCGCAACAGTGTAAATACCGCTGTTTCCCCCTGTGATGTAGTCTGCGGAAACTGCCGTCGGATCAGTGGCAAAAGGAATGAAAAAAACTGTATCGAAGCCTGTCAGTTGTGAGGTAGGCGATCCACCAACATTGGCAACAAGCTCCCCAGCGTAAGTGATGACTCCCGGGACGCAAACGCCGCCAATGCATTCTCCGGCAGGGCTGATGCCAACCAAAACTTGGTTGGTGCCTGCAAATTCAAGGTTTTGTGCATTCAACACCACCGATTGCAATCCAGGTGACACGCCGCCGCTTCCTGCGCCCAACGGCGATGCTGAGACCAGATCGATTGTGCTGTTCGTAAATCGCGCAACGTCAATGCCATCGGCGACCCCAAAGTCGCCAAAACTGGAACGCGTTCGCAGTGTACCGGAGTCAACGATCAGTCTGTCGAGGTTGTTGTAGAATTGGAAACGGTCGTAAAACGTACCACCGTTCTGAACTCTGAGGTCAAGCCATGCGTCGGGTACGTCTGTTCTTACCGTATAGCCGGTTGTGTCCAAAGTGCCGCCGTCAATCCATACCTGGTCGACTTGCAGGCCGCGCCCCAGGTTATTCGCACCGGTCGAGGTTATTGTCGTCGTGCCAGCGCCAACTTCCAATAACACGGCTTGCGGGTTGGCAGAGGCTCCCAATACAGCCGCTTCCGCACTTCCAAAGTTCAAAGTACTGTCGCCGCTAAACGATAGGGTGCTGCGTACGCCATTGCGTTGCTCGATGCGCAGTGTACCGCCATTTTCAAGTGAAACCGTACTGTTGTTGAAAACGGGTGCCGTTAGGCGAAGTTCGGAGGACAAGCCATCCACCGTAACATTGCCGCCATTCACCGTGGACTGTGGCAAGCCGGAGCCCACGTTACTGAGCAGCCCTAAAACGGAGTTTTTTTCGACTACCAGGTTTGCCCCTGAGCCAACTGTCAGATTCCCTTCGGTGCGCGGCGTGATTGCCGTTCCATCGAATGTTAGATTCGCGCCATCGTCGACCACCACCGACAAACGGTTCAAGTTCGTTGACTGATTGCCAAGTTGGAGGAGGTTGTCGCCTGTTTCAGCGCGAATGACAGGCGTGCCGCCACGCGGTGCTGCCATGAACAAGTCTGTGCTGTCCTCAAACGTCAGCGAGGCATTGCGCAGCGCCAAAACGCCGCCGCGCCCAACGGATCCATCCCCTATCAGCAGGTAACTAATTTGACCCGTGTGTGCTCCATCATCGCTTGCGCCATCTCTCAGCGTTACAGCAGTATTTTCAAGGGTAAGCCGGTCAAACTCCAACTCAACGACTGTATTGCTTGGGACGGTATTTTCTGTTGGTATATCATACGCGGTGATTTCTAAGGCTGTTTTCCCGCCGTCAGTTCGCGCAGAGCCGAAATAGGTATTCGCCCAACTGCTATTAAGCCCCCTTGTAAAACTTACGTTGCCGGCAAACCTCAGATGCCCCCCACGCGCAGAATTTGCAATCCAGTCGGAATCAAAAACCAGCCCATCATGCGATCCAATTATTGGATTGATCAAGCGGTTCGCGGGGTTTAACCCCAATAAAAGACTTGCATCAACAAGCGTTCGTGCGCAGCCCAAACTCAAGCCTGGCTCGGAAGCGACAGAGCAGTAGCCCTGCGCCGACGCCGTTGAAGCGCCCACGAGTTGAATGGTTGCAAGCGCGCAAGAGGTCAAAAGACCTGTTCTGAGTTTACTAGCCATTTGAAGTTCCTTTGCGCCCAACTTGATTTAAACATTTCCAAAATAACATCGTATACATTCACAGAGTCATAACGCTGCCTATTTCCGGTCAACAAAATTGCGAAACCGATTCATTTTTGGATTAACCGCTGCAACCTTACACAGCTTTTTCAGCTATTAGGCTCCGTCAACTATTAGGCTCCGTCAATTGAAAAATGACACCATCCAATCCGTTGTTCTGTCACTTTTTCAGTTCTCGCGACGCCAGCTTGGATCGAGAGCGATCAAATTTTTCATTGTTCCCGTGCCATGGGCCGCGCCGTAAAGCACTATGACACTACTCTGTGCTTCATTGATCGCCCTCGCTAAGTGCCAGTTTCTCTGATCGATTGTGACATTGGTAAGTTGCGTGACATCCGCAGTTGGCATGACGAACTCCTCAATTGGTACGGTGAGGTTCTCGTCACTGATGTCAAGCGGACCAACCAAATTCTCGTAGGCGTCTGCCAGCTCGGCCGGAGTCAGATCGACGTTGACGTCTCTGCCACCCGGAAAACCCAAGAACATCGCGTTATCCTGCCCTATCAAGCCGTCAGATGCATTCTGCGCATAAAATGCTGGTGTGGGAATGATACCATACATAGCCCTGATCCTACGCTTGTCTGCGAGGGTCGCTGCTTCGAAGTCGATGAACTCATAGAAAAGGTCGCTACCCTGCGCTTTAAGACGCTTCACCTCGCCAGCCACCGCCTCATAAAACGCGGGCTCGGCTTGGTGAATCATAGGAATAAAATGAAGAGACCGAGTTCCGTTGGAGAACGTGAACACTCTGGCGCTGGAGGCAGTACCGTCTATGTAGAACTGGCCTTCCGTCAGCGTCTCGATTTCGCCCCCGGGCCCTTCTTGCACCCCCTCCAGAGTGAGGTGACCTGACGCGTTTGCGCAAACCGCCGCCAAAAAGAACGCGATGCCGGCGGCCAGTCGTAGTCGAAGAGACTTCATGTGAAACCTTCCATATCTTCATCCAAAGCTCGGATATTATGCTAAACAGCGCCGGTAAATTAGTCACTCATTTCCGAATCTGATGATGCATTGTCGTCGGAGTTTTGGTTGGCCTTGCTGCCGCTTTGGGCGCAAAATATTTAGACAGCTATCACGAATGTCCCCAAAGTGAATGCTTGGCCATTTCAATCCTAAAGCCAGTCCAATTTAGAAGGTGTGATGCTCTCAATTTGGTTGAATATCTGACTTACTTAGAGCGTCTGCTACGGACGCAGCGCCGAGAACCATAATGTTGCTAGAAGACGACGCCCATCCCACGATGGATACATCACTGTCCTGAAATGCCGCAATGTCGGATTCGAAACCCAGTGTTTGCCCGCCGTGGCCCCAGAGACCGGTGGTCTTTTCCACAAGTCCAATTCCGTAAAGCGGCACAGTCAAACTCCCAACCCACAAGGTATCTTGCATCACGGCCAGTGTTTGAGGTGAGTTGAAAAGTTCACCACCTACGAGCGCGTCAATAAAGATGTGCATGTCCTCGATAGTAGAAATTACAGCGCCAGCAGCCCAACCTTGGGACATGTTCCATTTCGAGGTTTCATAGTCAAAGGGAGCTTCGAGATACGCTCGCGGCAAACCAAACTCGGGGAGCGGGACGTCGTTCCAGAAGAAAGTATCCCCCATGCCCAACGGAGCAAAGATACGAGTTTCGAATATGTCGGCGAGTGGTTTGTCTTCGATTTTTTCAATAATGAGTCCAATAAGGATGTATCCCGTATGGCTATAAGCCCAGGCATCTTCTGTTCCGGGTGCAAAGGTCGGCGAGCCATGATCGACCGCAAACTGCACAAGCTCTAGCGGACTGAAACCGGCTGTAAGCGCGACAGGATCAGTCAACCCGGCCTCCATGATGCCCGGTGTGCCGTCGGGCGCGTTGTCTGTATAGCTGAAGATACCGGAGGTGTGCTGGGCGAGTTGGCGCAAGGTGATCCTATTGCCCTCCGGCAATTGCCGCGCAATTTCAGGCAGATGACTTGAGAGCAGATCATCAAGCGATAGCTTCCCTTCTTCTTGCAACTGGAGGAGCACGGCTGCCGTCATCATTTTCGTGTTGCTGCCAATTTGAAATGGCATTTGACAGTCAATGGTAATCGAAGCATCCGGGTCGGCTAGGCCCACTGACTTGGCATAACGCCAACCGGTAGATCTCACAGAGAGAACGGCACCGGGTGCAGTGCCAAAGGCCAACCCATTGGGAGAAGTCAAATCGACCGCTGAAGACAGCAGTGCGTCGAGGGCCTCTGTGACGGCTTCGGGCGCATTCGTTTCTATCGCGCATGTGCCGAATTCCGCAGCGACAGCCGGCAATCCAACCAATGAAGTCGTTGCCAGCGCGATCGCCCCAAATGGCCTAACCAAAAATCGGCAAACTCGTCTAAAAAGACTCTTAATTACATCTGAATTCTGTGGAATGTACATTCTTTGCGGCCTCCGTTCGCAACAAGATCAAGCCCCAGACCTATCCGGAAGCATATCAACCAAAGCCGATGCTCGCATAGTCGGCTTTCGCAGGAGAGTTACAAAACTCGGCTTTTGCCTCCTTAGATCCAACAATCACGTGCGCGAACGATTGGCTTGTCGGCATCCAAGTCACGATGGCCCGAAGTCGGCGGTCGAACACCAACGAAGATTCTATTTGCGCCGCTTAACCAAAAGCGAAACAAATATCAAAATCAATCCCAGTGCAGCCAGTATGAAAGTCAGGGGAAGGAAAAAGCTCTCCTGCAGGACACCGTTTGCATCTACATCGCCATAAAAAGCTGTCTCAGACAACCATGACAAGCCGGCGAGAACCAGAGCTATAAATCCTGAAATACGAAGTTTAGAATCCATGATGAACTTTCCAATCTGTATTAATTTTGGATACGAGACAGCTACGCTATTGGGGTACCTTTCGATCAGTTGGTGTTTCGATCGAGTAGTGATTTTAGTTTTTCGGCCTGTCCATTAGACAACGCCAAGATGAAGCTCGTGCCCTGGATCGCACCGGCGATTTGCACAGAGTTGACCAATTGGCCACCAATACGAATGTCCATATTCTTACCAATAGATTGCTCTGTGAAGGCAGCCAGAGGGCTTGCGATCTCAGGTGTCAACTCAAGTCGAACCTGCGACTGCCCATCCTCCCCGCGTTGAATCTCTAGTTCGACAACATCATTTTGAGTGACCCTGATCGGCCCCAGCCAAAGCGCTGCGTTTTGCTGTTCAACGACGCAAATAGGGTGCTGTCCGGGATTTTGCCCCCCGCCAAGATCAAGGCACACATCATTATATTGTGCCTTCTGAAAATTGAGCCCAGCCCAGAACGACATAGCTCCAATCACTATGGCCGCCGCGACGATCATCAAATTATTCTTTGTCATTCGCAGGCCCTCAAAAAGGTTCTCAGTTGCCCCAGAGTCAATAAGTCTTCGCCACATTGGAGGTGCGAATTGCGGCAAGGTTCAGCAACATTATCTAAGGCGCACATCATAGTCACGCAAGCTTGCCTGAGGGCCGGATGCTTCAACCGCCCCCTTAGCAATCAGGTACTGAAGCCTGCCGGACAGAAACACATCATTCAACAAGTTGTTTTCATCGCAACGCCCCATCGCCGTTCCGACAACACGTGCAGCAGAAACCCAGTCTTTTGAACAACAGGCCAACAACAGGCTGTCATAGTAATCCGCGGGAACATCGGCGATCTTGCCTGCTTCCCATTTACGCAGTGTCGCTCCGCTGTCTCGCTGATGCAGAAAATCAGAAGACAGCGCTGCTTTTGTCATAGAGTCTACCGCTTCTCGTTGATCAAAAAGGCTCGCCAGTAAAGCCGGGGTTTGCGGACCAATATAGGGCAGTGACTTTAGACCCGTCTTGCCAACGCGCATCACCGGCCCTCTGAAATCGCGCAGACTATAACAAGCCATCCCGAGAAAGGTCTTTTCCGACGCATTCTCGCCGGCCCAAATGCAAACTTCTGGCGCAAGATCCTGCGCCAAGTGGACTGAGAGGCTGTCGAAATCGGCCAATGAAGGAACCGGGTCCTCAGGCACCTGGCCATAGTTTTGGAAAAGCGCTCCGAAATATGCCGCCCGCGCTTGTTTGTCGTTCAAAGGCCCGTGGCTCAGGTCATCATCGAACACATGAACGTGCCCTGTCAGGCCGTAAGTTGCAACTGCCGCGCGCAGACACCCTCCCGCACTTCCTCCCAAAACCAGATGTATGTATGCGGGCTGTATCATTGTTTACCTTTGACTTTAAAACACGATTGGATTGTCAGGCTACACGTCCCGGCGTGAGGACACGCTGCTTGAAGTAAATCACTTTCCGCGCGGTTTCCCAGTCTGAATATTTTTAATTTGAACAAAAAGCTTGCCGCGCCACAGCCTAATTGTAACTCTAATAACGTGAGAAATAGGGCTGCCAAAGTAAAACGAGGAGTTTAAGAATGGGTTTCACGCAATCGGTCAAGACCTGCCTGTCCAAGTATGTCGTGTTTTCGGGCCGCGCGCAGAGATCAGAGTATTGGTGGTTTGTTCTGTTCGTTGTCCTGGTCAGCGTCGGGTTGGCGGTACTCAGTTCGGTCCTTTTTGGCACTGATCCGGAAACAGGACAGGGATCGAACTTGCTGAATTCGGTTTTCCAGTTGGCGATCTTGCTACCCTTGCTTGCTGCGGGATGGCGTCGTTTACATGATACAGGCCGTCCTGGATGGTATCTTCTCCTTCCAATGGCCTTCAGTATCGCAACGATGTTCATGCTGCTGACCGGGGTTGCAGTTTTTTCAGCGCTCGAAACTGGCGTTGAAGACCCTGAGACTTTGAGAGGACCAGCAGCCTTTCTTGGTGCAACCGGTTTGATGGTCATGTACGCGATTCAACTTGGCCTTTCGGTCTTGATGATTTGGTGGCTTTCTCGACCTTCGCAAGAGGGCACGAATGCTTATGGAGCACAGTCGTAAGCGGGTGATCAATCGCCTTTACCTCTACACCGCATGACGGTTATCACCCCAGAAATCGGGGATTTTTAGGAGTTAAGAATGAAGAACACTTTCCTTTCTGGGTGTCTACTGTTTTGCATATCCGCTGCACCTGCATTTGCTGAATGGGGATTTAGCGGTGGCCAGACCCCAAATGCGTTTATTCAGACCGGCGACATGACGCTGGAATTGCAATGTGACCGATTGCGCTTTGCACCTGCCGGGTATCCCGACAGCGAAGATATCGTCGGGAAGCAAAGCCTTTCAATTCGGTTTATGAAAAATGGCTCGACAGAAGTCGGATCTTTCCAAGCGGGTCAAGGGAACGCCACCCTGCGGATTGTCGATAACTATCCTGTCGAAGTTGTGTTCCAAGACTCCGCTGACTACCAGTTCATTCTGGATCAGATTGCAGCCAACGCCGTCCTCAATCTATCCATGGCGGATCAAGATGTGAGCTATGGGCTTTTTGACCTTAAAGGGTCGGGCAAGGCTATTCGATCACTGCGGTCCTCTTGCGGTTCTGCACCCCAAGCAGGCAACAACACCATGGAGGCCCCAGAGGGGGTGGTGTACTGCGGCGGTGGCCAAGTAAAACGCCAGATCGAGTACCTGATCCTTGATAAAGCACAGGGCGAATGGGACGCTATCGTGACAGTCAACGGCGACACCACGCGTGCAATGACGGCCTATAGCTACTTTGGCAATGCACAGCCGCCACAAGGTTTTGTGGTCGCGTTGTTGGGAGAGGACCGGTCTGAGTTCCTCATCTTCAAAGATGGCAACAAGAACTGGCTCGAATACGGAGACTACCAATACAACCAGTGCAATTGACTTAGGGGCTCGGTGTCTTCCGGGCTCAAGTTTGGCCAGTCTCATTTCTTTTGCCGCGCCTTTAATTCATTCTACTAAAATGACTTCATTAAACCCAGAAAGGTAACAGACATGAACACAACATTTAAACTGGCTTCCTGCGTGATATTCGGCACTTTTTTGTCAGCATGCGTGGAAGATACTGGCTCTATGACGTCATCGCCTACTCCGGCAGACCAGGCTTGTCTAAATGCGGTTGCACAGTCGACCGGCAATAGCCAAGTGCGACTTTTGTCATCTGAGTTTTCTGAAGCGGGAACTTTGGTTACAGTTGGTGTTGGCCCAGATGCAGCACCCTGGGAGTGCATTGCCTATAGCGACGGAACGACCACCGGTATCACGTCTTTGACAAACGAGGGCAGCGCTTAAGGAAAAGGGTCACGTCGGTGGGCGTGACCCGAAACACCTTGTGGGCTGCAGAGTTTGTTTCAACAAACACATTGAAACAGCAAAGACCTTTGGGCAAATACCACGGTGCGACTGAGGGCAAAGGTAAGGGAAGTGCAATGATCTCATGGTTTTTTGTCTCTGGCTACAAACAGCGCAACTGGCCATTTTCTTGGGTAAAAGCTCTATTCATAAGCGCGCTGACTTTTTCCACGCCGGCTTGGTCACAAGATGTCTCTAGATTGCCTCCAGCCCTTCAACGAATAGTCGATGAAGCTAAGATGGCGTGCGCCGAAGTAAACAACGGCGAATTTGCACTGGAATGGGGAAGTGTACAGAGGATCGATCTAAACGGAGACTTGCGTAGCGACTGGGTCTTAAATGATTTTGGGTTTGCATGTTCAAGCGCTGCATCGCTCTATTGTGGGACGGGAGGGTGCATGTCCCATTTTCTCATCGAAGATAATGTTGCCACGCTTCTAAATCAGGGATGGGAAATGGTGACCATCGGCCCAAGTCGGGTGCTTGTTGCAGAGGTACACGGGTCACAATGCAATGGGATCGGCCCCACGCAGTGTTTTGTCGCAAGCGTATGGGACCCCGAGGAAAAAACCTGGCGCAGCGCTGAAGCAGAGTGGGAGTAGAAATGTTCAACGGATGCAAGCAAATCATTTGCGGGTTATGGATACTTCCCGCGGCACTCAGCTTGGCAGGGTGTATAGAAACGGCACCGGAAATCGCGATCAGCGAACCTGATCCGGACCTTGTTTTCGTCCGCGGCCACCGTGGGCCAGCAGATGACTGCAAGCTTGTCGGCGAAAGTGCATTCACAGCGGACTTCCTGGATGATGCGGCCGATCTCGTGGCGTGCCCCACCGGCAGCGCCTCTATGGAAAGCCTCATGGCCGAAACGGGCGCACAGATGGTCACACAGACAAACAGCTTCACACTTTTCAGCATTCCCTACCGCTAAGCCTCTCTGCCTCAGACCAATAACCCCGTCCTATTGCGCGACTGGCCAACTTCTATTGTCCACTCAAGACGCCGCAAACTTGAGCCGAAAGTTCGAAAAGTCCACTGACCGACGATTACACCAATGAAATGCTGCGCCGTGCACGAACGTCTCCTTCCGCGAGCCGCACCGCCGCATTGCCGAGGGGCGGTAATGTCGGCTAGGGGCCGTGATTTCCCCGGCAATTTTGACCGTATCCCGAAAGCGGACTTTAGCTGCATCACAGAAAATTGGTAAAATGGGCTCTTTCCGGCCGTTAGCTGCGTTTTGCACCAAGGTCCGGTTCAGCGGGATGATCTGAGCGGTGTGGTGTTTTAGGATGGCCGCCATCGTATAGCGCTGCTTGCGTCTCGCCGTTATCCCACTGATACAGCAGACCGATTTCTTCGCCAGTCTTGATACACGTAATGCGACCGATGGCTTCGGCCGTCGTGCGAACACTCTCAAGTTTGGGCAAAACTAGCCCCTCTCGTTAAACAGTTCCTTGGGAGCGATGTCGAGAGCAAGGGCAATCCGCTCCAGAACATCGATCGATGCTGAGAATTTCGCGAGTTCGATCTCGCTGATGTAGCTACGATCCAGGTCGGCAGCTAATGCTAATTGTTCTTGGCTCAACCCTCTGGAATTTCTTAGATTCCGGATATTTAACCCTACTTGTTCCCGTAATTTCATGGCCTGTATTCGGCCAGATCACAAGAACTGCTCTACGGAATATATTCCACAAAACACGCGCGAGCATCACAAATGATGTTCTCGTATATGGTGTGAAGGGCGATGTTGGAGCTACATTTTCAATAATACAGTAATGTAGTCAAAAGGCAGTTATTGAAATGTGGTGCAGATTTATCAGGAATTGGTTCTTTGGGGTCGCAATGTCTCTGCTTTCCAGTGTGGCTCCTCAGGCGGCGAAAGCCTATCAAGTCGATTGCGCTATTCTGCTTTGCCTGGCTGGTGGGTGGCCCGCGTCAGCAGAATGTGCTCATGCCCGTGCCGTGTTCATCCGTCGGATCACGCCTTGGCCGATTGAGCCACCGCTGCAAATCTGGCGTTGTCCGATGGGTGTTGCGGAGCGCGCGCCTATGCAAAGCACGGCCCCGACAACTTGGGAGGCCAGCAACCAAATCGGCCAGACTCTTGGTCACGTCATTCTGGCGCAGGTGGTCGAAGGTGGTGCCGATATCGACATTAGCGGTTTGGAATTCGATTTCGTGCGCTCGATCCGTGTCTGGGACGTTCGGCATTACAGCCATCGCGAACGTGGCCGCGACGATGATTGCTCTGAGAGTTACAACATGCGCCTCGGGACCTACGGCACGCAGGGCGAATTCGGCTGGCAACGCACGACACCAGCGGCTGCCCCGCAATGGGTTTTGCCGTCGCGACGCTGTTCGTCATCGAATTGGCGACGAGGCGTCGGCGTTGAATGGGAGGATCACGAAGGCAACCACGGATATGAGTGGGTGGCCTATTAGGGCTATTCCCCGATATCCTTCATGCGTTCCGAGATATCGACCGCAATGCGCTCATACAAGGCTGCTTGCTTGTCTCTGGGAGAGCCGGGCTTCGGGCTTCTTCGGCGGATGCGCTTCGCGAGCCAGAAGAGCAGCCGCGCGGCGGGGTCTTCCAGTTTTTCCGGCACAGGGGCCGGATAGTTTTCTTCGAGTAAGGCGACGACCTCAGCATTCATACTGCGGTGGTTGGCCTCAGCCGCGAGGCGTATCCGATCGCGAAGACCGTCGGGCAGCCGCACGATGAATTTATCCTGATTTTGAGAGCTTTGTTCTGGCATGGTGGCACTGTGCCATAAAAAGCAATTGACGCAATAGTGGCTAAGTGCCACTAAAAGGATGTGGTTTCAACCTGGAGGCGTTTCATGAACAGTCGTAAACCAATGCAGCTTCGACTTCCGCAAGAGCTCAAGGAGTGGATCAAGGCGGAGTCCGATCGCAATGGAAACTCCCAAAACTCTGAAGTGATCCGCGCCATTCGCGCGGCAAAGGACAGGCGCTCCACACCTGGAGCAATTGGAAATATCATTATGGATCAGGGTGATAATGCGCGTTGTTAACAAGGCGAGAGAGGTACCGACACGATGACCAAGGCAAGTGCACAGACGAAAGCGAAACAAGCGGCCTCGGCCTTTATACGCGAGGCGCGGGAGGCAGGTTGGCAACGCGCGAAGTTCGAGATCAAACCCGATGGCAGCGTCATCGTTGACGCCAACATGGTGGCGGCCGAGGCAGCTGATGATTTCTTGAATAGTGACTTGAGAATGGGCGAATGACCCGCAAGAGCCTGCCAAAATACGTCTACAATGACAGGGGATATCTTCGGTTCATTCGGCGTTCGCGTGGCATCTCGGTCATGATGCAAGAGGAAGCGGGCACTCCGGAATTTTGGGATCATTACAATCGCCTGCTTAAGGGAAAGCCAGCACCTGCGCCGGTGAAGCGTAACTTTGAGGCGTTAATCTTGAGCTACTACGAGAGCGACGCCTACAAAAAGCTGAAGCCCCGGACGAGATCCGACTATCGGCGGTACATCAGCCACATTCGTGAGATCTGGGCCGAGAAAGACCCGGCTCGGATCGAAACGCATCACATTTACGAATTGCACCGCGCCAATGCGGATCATTGGCGGCAGGCGAACTATCTCGTCCAGGTCATGGTCGTCTTGATGAACCATGCGCGTTTGATTGGCTTTATCAAGAAAGAGCATGGGAATCCGGCGAAGGGCATTCCGCTCTTCAAGCAGCAGAGCGACGGGTGGGAGCCTTGGCCAGACGATGTTCGCGCAGAGTTCGAAGCGCTGGCTTCTGAGCGTGCGCGACTGGTCTACGAGCTTTGCGTTGGCACAGGCCAGCGAATTGGCGACGTCGTAAAGATGAAGTGGGCACACTTTTCCGACGAAGGATTCGATTTCACTCAGGGTAAAACCGACAAGCCGCTGTGGATCCCGCTCACTGATCGTCTCAAGGCCCACCTGGACGGGCTCGAGCGAACGGACGGCACGGTCGTGACTGACGTCAAGGGCAGGTCGGTCAGCTATCGCATCGTCGCTGAGGAAATGCGCTCCATCAAAAAGAAGATGAAGCACGAGAAGGCGAGCTACTACAAAACGCACGGGCTCAGGAAAAACGCAACGATCGAGCTTTATCTGGCTGGATGCGATGACGAGATGGTCAAGGCTGTCACCGGTCACTCAGGCGTCGAGATGCTGAAAAAATACGGCGGGCCGATCCGACAGAGGGAGCTCGCGAAGCGCGCTCAAGAGGCAAGAAATCAAATGGAACGAAGCAAGAGCAAAACGTGAAAGTTTCAACGCTTGTTTCAAAAATGGCAGTGAAGGAGAAGGGGAATGACGCAAGTCATTGATTTTATTGGAGGCGAGTACCGGAATCGAACCGGTGTACACGGATTTGCAATCCGCTGCGTCACCACTCCGCCAACTCGCCTTTTCAAGTAAAATCAAATACTTGCCGTGGTGTGACCGGCGTTTTAGCAGCTTTCGACAGGAGCGTCCAGAGGGGGGAGCGCAAATTTCAGGGTCGGGTGCAAACTTAGTCTTCGGTTGCGACGTTGTATCTTGTGAAGATTGGAAAGTTTCCGTGTCTGGGCCGTTGCCGGTTTTTCAAGGATGTGGCAGAACTCAATAACCCAAGGGAACAAGATGAGCGATCCAATGACAGATTTCGCAGCCCGCCGCCGAACGATGGTCGATGCCCAGATACGTCCTTCTGATGTTACGAAGTTTCCCATCATAGACGCGATGCTTACCGTCAAACGCGAGAATTTCGTGCCGGATGCACAGCGCGAGGCCGCCTATGTCGAGGGATTGATCGAGCTGGGTGACGGGCGCTGCATGCTGGAGCCGCGGACCCTGGCTAAGATGCTGGACATATTGAACATCTCCAACGACGAGTCGGTTTTGGATATTGCTCCGGCCTTGGGGTATTCGACCGCTGTGGCTGCGCGCATGGCACAGCTGGTTGTCGCCGTAGAGGAAGACGAGAGCCTTGCGGCCGAATCCCAGTCCATCCTGATGGAGGCGGAGGCAGACAATGCGATTGTCCATGTCGGTCCGCTTGAGCTAGGCGCCCCTGAACATGGACCCTATGACGTGATCATGATCCAAGGCGGCGTTGAACAGGTTCCGGATGCTTTGATCGCACAGCTTAAGGATCATGGGCGAATTGCCTGCCTTTTTGTCCAAGGTGCGCTGGGGGTCGTCCGTATCGGCCATAAATCAGGGGATCGTGTGACCTGGCGGGATGCGTTTAACGCCAATGCACCGATTTTGCAGACATTTTCCAAAAATCGTGTATTTTCGCTATAGTTTGATAGCTGATTTTTCTGCCGCCTTGATTAGTTTAACGCAAACGCGCAAACTATAGGCAGAGCAGGGTAAATTCGATTTGAGAGGATTTCGTTATGGGTTCTATGGCGGGAGGGAAGCTGGTCAAAGCGCTGGCGCTGACTGCAGGGGTCGCACTTAGCTTTGTGCCGGGACGGGCCGTTTGGGCCGACAATATAACTGACGCATTCATAGGCGCTTACAATACCAGCGGTTTGCTGGAACAAAACCGCGCCTTGTTGCGTGCAGCAGACGAAGACGTGGCAATCGCGTTGTCGGCGCTTCGACCGATCATCAACTGGACGGTTGCAATTAGCCACGACTACACGCGTCGCGAAATCAACAATGTGGTGACAAGACCCGACCCGAACAACTTCTTCACGGGGCTGACCCTCAGCCAACTGCTCTACGATGGTGGGGCTGCCGTTCTGGGCAAGCAATCGGCGCAAGAAACGGTGCTGTCCACTAGGCAGACCCTTATTGATATCGAACAACAGGTTCTGTTCCGCGGAGCCAATGCTTATCTCGAAGTTCTTTTGCAGGAAGAAACCGTACAGATTCGCCTGAACAACGTCGACGTATCGGCCGAAGAACTGCGCGCATCGCAGGACCGGTTCGATGTAGGCGAAGTCACGCGTACGGACGTTGCGCTGTCACAAGCCCAGCTTGCAAGCTCGCAAGCTGATCTGGCTGTTGCGCGCGGTAACCTCGATACGGCACAGGCGGAATATGTGAATGCCGTTGGCAAATCGCCCGGACGCACGGCCGGTCAACCTAGCCTGCCAAACCTGCCAAACTCGGAACCGCAGGCCGTCAGCCTTGCGCAGCGTAATCACCCGGCCATTCTTTCGGCTCAGCACCAGGTGCGTGCCTTCGATCTGATCGTGGCGCAGCAGCGCGCCAACCTGGGTCCGAATGTCAGCCTGAATGCCGATGCCGGTATCACCGAGAGCTATGACAACGACGACAATACCAGAGACGGCACGGTTTCGTTGAATTTCAACCAGCCGATTTATGCCGGTGGCCGTTTGGCCGCAAGCGTGCGCCGCGCCATGGCCACACGGGATGCATCGCGTGCCAACCTGTTGAATGTGCAGAAAGATATCACTCAGGGTGTGACCGAAGCCTATGCCCGTTTCCAGGCGGCATCTGCAAGCCTGCGGGCATCAAGCGAACGGGTGCGCGCATCGAAGGTGGCGTTTGACGGTATTCGCGAAGAGGCCACTTTGGGTGCACGGACCACGCTGGACGTTTTGAACGCCCAGCAGGATCTGTTGGATGCGCAGTTGGCCGAGGTCGCGTCGCGTATCGAGCGTTCGCGCGCCGCCTATCAGCTGTTGCAGGCACAGGGTCTGTTGACTGCAGAACGCCTGGGACTGGCGGTGCAGATCTATGATCCGACGCTGTATTACAACCTGGTCAAGAAAGCGCCGGCTCAGGTCAGCAGACAAAGCAAAGACCTGGATCGCGTTCTCAAAGCACTGCGCCGCGACTAAGGGCCAATACTATCTGTTGTGACGCCCGGCTTGTTTGGCTACACTCAATCCTGAGGATAGAGCGGTAGAGAACAATGACGGAAAAAGTCGTGAACGGCAGAGTAGAGGACGTGCTGTCCTCGATCAAACGGCTGGTCGGTGAAAGAGGTGAACAAACCTCAGAGCCGACGCCTTCAATCGCCCGCAAGCCCGGGCGATTGGTGCTTACCGATGCATTGCGAGTCGGCGGAACGTCCAGCATTCAAGACAGCCCGGAGATTGAAGCCGAAGCCAAAGCAGGCTACACGGCCGACGCGTCGGTCAAGCCGATGCTTTTGCGCGCGTGCGACATTGTAAATCGTGAAGATCCCGCCAACAAAGAACAAGCCGCGCCAGAGCCGCCCAAAAACCCGACCAACAGCCTGAGCGCAAAGATCGAAGCCCTAGAGGCGGCGATTGCACGCACTGAGGACCAGTGGGAGCCGGACGGCGACAGCGAAGACGAGTACTCCGGTACTCCGGCGAAAGCCCTTGAATTCAGCGCACGCAAAGAATTTTCGGATACCGGGGGAAAGAAAGCCGAACCCACTCAGGCAAAGGCTAAAGAAACTGTGGCAACGACCAAGGCAACTTTCATTCGCGACCCCGAGGTGATCACCGCAACACCTGCTCACCCTGTCGAAGCAGCAGCGGAAGATTCTGCGATAGCTGGCATAAGCGAAGACGCATTGCGCAAAATGATCGCCGAAGTTGTTCGTGAAGAATTGCAGGGTGTTTTGGGCGAACGCATCACCCGCAACGTCCGCAAGATGGTTCGGCGCGAAATCTACAAGGCCCTGGCCGAGCAGGACCTCGAGTAGCGCTCAGGCCCTTTGGGGCGCTTCTGCAAGCGCCAGCAGGCGGTCCAGATCCATATTCCGTTCAAGGTGATCCGCCAGCGCGTCCAGTGTCTCGTCAACCCCGTCTTCATAGGCCAAGTCCGAGGTCACGCCCAACTGCGACAGGTAAGACGCGCGGAATGCGTCCGAGCTGAAGATACCATGCAGGTAACTGCCACGGATACGACCAGAGGCGTTTGCGGCACCTTCTGGCCGCCCCTCGACCTCTAGCCAAGCGCGGGCGCAATCAGGGCCTTCGGTACGGCCCATGTGGATTTCGTAGCCTGAAACAGGTTCTCCTCCGTCTAGGGCGCGGGCCGATGTGAGTGTTACCTGTTTTTTCCCTGCCATCACGGTCTCAACATCCAGCAGGCCCAACCCTTCGACCGTCCCCGGTTGCCCGTCGACGCCATCTGGATCAGCGATCGTCTTGCCCAGCATTTGATAGCCGCCGCACAAGCCCAGAACATGGCCGCCCCGGCGGACATGCGCATATAGGTCAATGTCCCAGCCTTGCGCCCGGAAATAAGCCAGATCACCGATGGTGGATTTGCTGCCGGGCAGCAGTACCAAATCGGCATCACCGGGCAGGGGGCGTCCTGCTGGCACGATCTCGACCGAGACACCGGGTTCGGCAGACAAAGGGTCGAGGTCGTCAAAATTGGCCATGCGTTCCAACTGCGGAACAACGACTTTGCAGGCCCCGCCAGAGTGGGACCGGATATCCATCATATCCTCGGCTGGCAGTTTCCACGCATCATGGAACCAGGGAACGACACCCAGACAAGGCCATCCGGTACGTGCAGCGATTTCATCGCGACCTTCGTCGAAAAGGGATACGTCGCCCTTGAACCGATTGACGGCAAAACCCCGGATCATCTCAAGATCGCCTGCATCCAATACCGCCTGGGTGCCCACGATCTGGGCAATGACCCCCCCGCGGTGAATATCACCTACCAGAATAACTGGTACGCCTGCAGCGCGCGCAAATCCCATATTGGCGATGTCACCATTGCGCAGGTTGGTTTCGGCCGGGCTGCCCGCACCTTCGATCAGGACAAGATCCGCGTCACTGCACAAGCGGTCAAAGCTTTCAAGTGCCGCGCCCAGCAGTTTGGATTTATCCTTGCGGTAATCGCCCGCTTTCATCGTGCCCGCGCGTTGGCCTTGTACGATGATCTGAGCGCCAGTGTCGGTTTCCGGTTTCAGCAGAATCGGGTTCATGTCCGTATGCGTCGCACGCCGCGCCGCCAACGCTTGCAAAGCCTGTGCGCGCCCGATCTCTCCGCCATTTTCGGTGACGGCGGCATTGTTCGACATGTTCTGTGGTTTGAACGGTGCAACACGTAAACCGCGCCGGGTGAAGGCCCGCGCCAGACCGGCCACTAGAACCGATTTCCCGACATTGCTGCCGGTGCCCTGAATCATGATGGACCGAACCATGGCCTGTCTCCTATGTTGACGCGCAGATGACCTGATTTGCGGGCAAAGGAAAAGCCAAAGTTGAACACGCCAGCGCACCTTTTGATCGGAGCTGCCGCCTTTGCCCGCCCAGCCCACGGACGTATCCTGTGGGCCGCTCTGTTGGGTTCGCTATTGCCGGACCTGTCGCTCTACGTGCTGGCAGGTACATCCCTTTTCGTGCTTGGGATAGCCCCAAGCGTGGTATTCGATCAGTTATACTTTTCCGACGGCTGGCAGACCGTGTTTGCGATCGACAATTCCTTTGTCCTTTGGGGGGGTGCCTTGCTTGTCGGGGTATGGATGCGCTGGAAGGTCTGGACCGTTGGGGTGTCGGCCGGGTTGCTGCATCTTTCGGTGGATTTTCTGCTGCATGCCGGGGATGGGCGGCCGCAGTTCTGGCCATTCAGCAACTGGGTGTTTCACAGCCCCGTCAGCTATTGGGACAGCACGCATCACGCCTTATGGGTGGCGCCAATTTCGGCCGTGCTTTGTGTCGCGTGTTACGCCATTTTGTGGCGTCGCGGCATGCCCACCGGGGCGAAAACGTTCTTTGCCGTGTTGCTGATGGCCGAACTATGGGTCGCGCGGCAGTGGCTGTTGTTCTTTTGATTGATTGCATAAGAAAAGCGCGCTCCCAGCTAGGGAGCGCGCTTTTTCATGCGAAAGTCACCTTGGATCAGGCGGCTTCTGCTTGTTGGGCCGCGTTGCGACGTTCGCTTTCTTCACGCGACAGTGCAACCGAGGTGCGTACACCACGTCCAACGAACTCCATCAGTCCGCCAACAACGCGCTCATTCGGGTCGATACCCGCGCACGACAGTACTTCGCGACCATCACGAGAACGCGCCCAACGGGCGATTTGTTCCGGGCCATTGCCATACTTCTTGTCGTCGGCAATAGCGTCATCCAGCGCAGCCAGTACGACGGCCGCGAAAAGTTTGCGTGCACGATTGCCTTGCTCGTTATTAAAGGCAGTGCCGTCAACGAAATCTCTCATCTCGTCTTCCTTGTTGTTCTTGCTCTTGCATTTTCGGCGTGACGGTTCTTATGACCGATTAAGTGCGATTCGGATACACTTAAAATGCATAGTTGCGTTGCGTCATTTGCATAGCTTGCTGCAAGTGCAGCACTAGGTCTCGTCATCTTGTCAGGTGTGTTCCCGCCAGATATAGGAGCGGGAACTGACGCATCAACCGTTTGTGAAGGATTTAAGTCATGCCCAAGATAAATGGGAACGAAATTCGCCCCGGAAATGTGCTTGAGCATAACGGCGGGCTGTGGGCCGCAGTCAAAGTTGACCACGTAAAGCCCGGTAAAGGCGGCGCTTTTGCGCAGGTCGAACTGCGCAATCTGCGCAATGGCTCGAAGTTGAACGAGCGGTTCCGCTCGGCTGACAAAGTGGAACGCGTGCGTCTTGAACAGAAAGATCAGCAGTTCCTGTACGAATCTGACGGCATGTTGGTCTTCATGGATTCCGAGACGTATGAGCAGATTGAACTGCCCGCGGAACTGCTGGGCGAACGCCGCCCGTTTCTGCAGGACGGCATGACAATTGTCGTCGAATTTTATGAAAGCGAGGCTCTGAACGCCACGGTGCCTCAGAAAGTGACCTGCAAGATCGTAGAGACCGAGCCTGTGGTCAAAGGTCAGACCGCCGCGAATTCGTTCAAGCCAGCCATTCTGGACAACGGTGTTAAAGTCATGGTGCCGCCATTTGTTGGTCA
This sequence comes from Ruegeria sp. CDSB117, assembly GCF_059611005.1. Lineage (NCBI taxonomy): Bacteria > Pseudomonadati > Pseudomonadota > Alphaproteobacteria > Rhodobacterales > Roseobacteraceae > Ruegeria > Ruegeria sp. CDSB117. Next base: position 17,844 of record NZ_JBXWOS010000009.1, on the reverse strand, counting down.
GGATGAGATGATCGTGGTGAACACCGAAACCATGGAATATTCCGAACGCGCGTAACCACGCGTTTACCAGAGTAAAGAAAAACCGCGTGGACTGGTGCCACGCGGTTTTTCTTTATCAGCGGCCCCGTCTGATTTGGCGATACCGTTCGGGGTTGGGGCCAAACAGTTCAAGCATCAGTTCATACTTGATACGATTGGCGCTGACCTGCCGGTAAAAGGCGATCAGGAATGCCGTGGGCCCCTGAATGCGGCTGAGGCCGCTTGTGGCGGCGACAACAGTGCCGACATCCGTTTTCCCGTTCAGAACCAAATAGCCACCCAGCATCAGCACGCCAACGGTTCCCGCTCCGTTTATGACGCTCAACAGAAACTTGGCAGAAAGTTTCCAGATGAACATCCTGCGCCGCGTTTCGTAGATATCGTCGAACTGCGCCTCAACCTCGCGCGCGACTTCGTTGATCCGCTCGACATTCAGCTTATCGTTGGCTCCGCGTAGTATCCGGACACGTTCGGCGACAAACACGTTCACCTTGCGTTGGGATACCAGCACGATGATGATCTGCGGCACGATCATCGAAAAGGCGATCATGCCCAGCCCCGGTTGCGTTGACGAGATATAGCCGATCACACTGATCAACGTGCCGATCTGAACGACCGGGTCCGAGAAAGCGCCGCCCGCGAATTTCCCCAGCTCTTCTGCCTCGGCTGAAATCGCCGTGGTCATCGTGCCCTTGCGCATCGTTTCGCCCGAGACATTGATATCTGAGGCGCGCAGTAGCAGCCTTTGGCGGATCATGCGGATCAGGTCTTCGCCCAACGTTCCTGCGCGATAGCTCAAAAGCCACTTTAGGGCGAGGCTGAGTAAGATGACCGACATCATTCCGGCACCCAGGTAGATCAGCTTGTCCGTAGTTACGTCGGCTGAGGTCAGGTGGTTGATGATGTCGCGCTGAAACTCCAGCGGAACTGCAGCCAGACCCGCGATCGCGATGGACAGAACGATGAGGATGATCTGCCGTCCGGCGCTGGCGCGCCAGATTGCCCTGTATAGCTGGAACATACGTGCATCCGGATTGCTGAATTCAAACCAGTGTGACAGCGCACTTGGCTATGTTCAAACCACGCCAATTCAGTCAGCTGGTCAGCCGTGCCGGTTCGGCAACACGTTAAGTGTCCAACTGTATGGTGGCGTCACCAGCCTGCATGTCGTCACCTACGCGGTCCAATCGCAAATAGGCGATCCCGCGGCCATTGGATTGGGTGAACAATGTACCGGCCGGTTTTCCGCCAGAAGTAATTGCAGTTCCAGCTGGTGCTGAACCACTGACGCTGACGCCACGCAAGCCTTTGCGCAGCTCGGTCTTGTGTTTCATCCTCGCGGTGACTTCTTGCCCGACATAGCAGCCTTTCTTGAAGTCCACGCCGTTTAGCGCCTCGAACCCGGCCTCAAGGATAAAGCTGTCGGGGGTCAGTTCGATTCCAGTTTCCGGAATGCAGTGTCGCACGCGGATTGCATCCCAATCTGTATCGTCGTCGCTTTCCGCACCCGCTGTATAGGCCCGCCACCCCATGTCCGGGTGCCTCGGGTCGGGCAGGGCACCTTCGGGGGCAGGGCCAGTACCGCGCTGCAGGCTCAGGCCGCTGTCTTCGATGCTGACATCTGCGCGTAGCTTGTACATGCCCAACCGTTTGGCAAATCCATCGGCAAGGCCTTCGGCAACATCCAGCAAAACCGCGTCACCCTCGCGCTGCAGAAAGAAGTCCGCCAGGTATTTGCCTTGTGGGGTCAGCAGCGCGGCGTAGACCAGCCCATTGTCCAACCCTGCGATGTCGTTGGTGATCAACCCTTGAAGAAAGCTGTCGGTGTCCGAGCCGCTCAGGCGCAATATACGGCGGTTGGGCATCTGGGTTGTCCTCGTCTTTTCCTCGGACCTCGTGATATAGGGGTTTCCGCTGCCATGACCAGAGGGTTTCCGCCGTGCCTGCGCCGATTAGCATCGTTATCCCGACCCTGAATTCGGAAGGAACCCTTCCCGCGACCCTTGCGGCCTTGATGGAAGGCCTGCATGCGGGGCTGATCCGCGAATTGATCGTCTCGGACGGTGGGTCGACTGATCAGACTTTAAAGATTGCGGATGAGGCCGGCGCTGAGATCGTGACCGGGCCACCTTCGCGCGGGGGGCAATTGGCCCGAGGATGCGCCGCAGCCAAAGGGGACTGGCTGCTTGTTTTGCATGTCGACACAGTTTTGCAAGCAGGGTGGGGTAAGGTTGTAGGCGACCATCTTTTCACCGGAACCCCGGCTGCTTTTCGCTTGGCGTTTCGGGCGTCAGGCTTTGCGCCGGCATGGGTGGCGGGTTGGGCCAATCTGCGCAGTCGTCTTTTTGGCCTGCCATATGGCGATCAGGGCCTGTTGGTTCCATCTGAGATGTATCGAAAGGCGGGGGGCTTTCCCGATCAACCCTTGATGGAGGACGTCGCTTTGGTCCGCAGCTTGCGCGGCATCACTTTGCTGCCCAGCCGGGCAGTTACGAGCGCGGATCGCTATGAGCGTGCAGGCTGGTTGCGTCGGGGAGGGCGGAACCTGTGGACTCTGACGCGGTATTTTCTGGGGGCAGATCCTGCGAAGCTGGCGCAGGACTATCGGCGCTGAGCGACGCGCGCAGCTCGACCACGGACTTGCCCAGCCGGAACGGCGCTGCGAAACTGACCAGACATAACGCGATGATCTGCAGCACAAGTATGTGCGCATTGTCTTGCAGGTATTCCCATTCGTCCTTCAACTTGCCGACCTGTTCCACCAGATCATCATAGCTTTGCGCCAGGATCAGATAGTCACCGGCAATCGCTGGAACCTTGCGGCGCATGTTGTCGATCGCGGCCTGTGTTACGTCGTCCAGAGTGGTAAAGACTAGGAACTGATCGATGTTGAACGCATCAGCCTTGTCGGCCATTGCGCGCATTTCGTCCTGTTCGTCTTTTGCCTGACTGCCAAACAGAAAATGCAGCCCCTGCAATGGCGCGACCTCATTTGTGACTGCGATGAACAATGGCAGGTCGGCATTGCTGGCGGTTGAGGCCGACAGGAATTCTACCTTTTCGCACAGAATAGCAGTATCCGGGTCAAAGGCCGGATCGCAAAACCGCAGGCGGAACCGCGCGGCATCGCGGTCAAAGGCCAGCCCGGCGGCGTAAGCCACGTCTATCTGGCGGTCCAGTCGCGAGCTATCCGAAGTGTAAAGCCCGGCCAAAACCGCGACCAGCGCGCCAACGCCACCCAGTACAACCCAGACGAGGTCCGCGAGTTTCCAGGCGCGATGCCCGGCGGGTTTACGGAAAAGAAAGGCGGTGCCAATCAATCCAATCAGAAAGAACAGGATCAAAAGCGGTAGTTGGTTTTGGGTCACGAAACTCATGCCTTCAAAGTGACGGCCTGCTATGCGGCTGGCAACACTCCTCACGCTCAGTTGTTCCGTTTGGGTGGTAAAAAGCCGTTATGAGCCCGAGCTTTGGCCGAATTTCCGGAACAGTTTGGTGCGGTCAAAGGCCTGTTCCAGCTCATCTGTGCGCTCTTTAACCGAATCCCACAGCCTTTCCTGTACTTCGGCGATGACGCATTCCATCAAAACCAGAATGGCTGCCATTGAATCCCACGCCGACGGCACGGCAATACGCGCCGCAAAGGTGTGTTTGGCCAGCCGATGAATGGGTGAGCGCCACTGATCGGTGAACAGAACAATTTCAGCCTCGCGTTCATGGCACAGCTGGCCGATCAGTAGGGACGCGTTTTCATATCGGCGAACATCCAGTGCGACCAGCACATCGTCTTTGCGTACGTCCAGCAAATCGTGTGTCCACGATGCCGCAACGGGAAGCAACCGCACGTCGGGGCGGATCATCTGCAGGTGCAGGTACAGGTATTGGGCCAACGTGCCGGTAATGCGTCCACCGGTGATAAAGATGCGCCGGTTGGGGTCACATAACAAGTTGCAGAAACTGTCGAATTCGTCTGGATCAACCTCATCAATCGTGCGTTTTTGATTGGCGAGTGTCTGTTGGGAATACCGGTTCAGGATATGCTCTTCAGGCAGATCGTTTTGCCACAAGTCACGTTTGGCGACCGGCCCCGAGATCATTTCTTTCACTTCGCCCCGCAGGGCGGCCTGAAACTGCGGGTAACCTTGAAACCCGGTCTTTTGCAGCATCCGCGCGACTGTCGTGGTGGACACCGAGGCCGCGCTGGCCAGCTCGGTGATGCTGCCAAGGCCAGCCATGGGGTAGTCGTCCAGCAATACACTGACCAGTTGCCGCTCGGATGGGGTCATCTTGTCTTTGTGGGCCAGCAGCCTGTCCGTCACCCGCACGCGGCGTTCCTCCTGCATCTTTTCGATCTTAGTGTGAATAATTTTTCAGCAAGATCAAGAGTGGTGAAATTTATACAGGAAAAATATTGACAGGTTAAGGTCTCTTGTGGAAATTTTTCCACACGCATCTTAATTGGAATCGCAAGGCGGTATTTTGGACTTCGGAACAGTCGTTCACACGGACACAGTGGATGGTCCCCTTTCGGTAATGCTGGTCTGCGAACACGCGTCCAGCCGCATTCCCGCGTTTTTGGGGGATATGGGATTGCCTGTGGGCGCGCTGCAAAGCCACATCGCGTGGGATCCCGGGGCATTGGCTGTGGCCAAGCTGATGGCGGCACGCCTGTCGGCACCGCTGGTGTATGGCGGGGTGTCCCGGCTGGTCTATGACTGCAATCGCCCGCCTGAAGCCGCAGGGGCCATGCCGGCGCGCAGCGAGGACTATCAAATCCCAGCGAATGTCGATCTGTCCGAGGAAGAGCGTGAAAGCAGGATTGAGAGCATCTACCAGCCCTTCAGCAAGGCACTGTCTGACCTGATCTCCCAAAATGGGGATACGCTTGAACTTATGGTGACGGTCCACAGCTTTACACCAGTCTACCATGGTCAGACGCGTGAGGTGGAACTGGGCATATTACACGGGGTGGATGACCGGTTCGCCCGGGCAATGATGACGACAGCACCCGCCGACCAACCCTATGAGACTCGCTTGAATGAGCCGTATTCGGCGGCGGACGGGGTTGCCCATACGCTTGACGCGCAGGCGCTGCCGAACGGGCTGTTGAACGTCATGATCGAGATCCGCAATGACTTGATACAAACGCCCGAGCAGCAAGAGGCGATGGCCGATTGCCTGGCGTCATGGATCGCGCGGACCCTTGCAGATTTTCAGAAAGGGGGCGCGGCGTGATCAAGGCGATGGCCTCATATGTCCGGATCGTCGATGCGGTCAACTACCGGATCGGACGGGTCATGATGTGGGGCCTGTTCGTGATGATGGGCATCCTGCTTTGGTCCTCGATCTCAAAAACGTTTTTCGTGCCATCGCATTGGACGCTGGAAATGGCGCAGTTTGCGATGGTGACCTATTACATTATGGGCGGACCGTATTCGATCCAGCTGGGATCGAACGTCCGAATGGACCTGTTTTATCACAACTGGAGCCCGCACCGGAAAGCCTGGTTCGATGCCTTCACCGTTCTGCTGCTGATCTTCTACCTGGGGGTATTGTTTTATGGCGGGCTTGGGTCGACGGCCTACAGCCTTGGCTATTGGGGCGATGAACCGGTCTCCTACTTTTTTGGACTGTTGACAGGCAGCGAGGAAATTGGCCGGCTTGAACGCTCATCAACAGCGTGGCGGCCGTATATTTGGCCGGTAAAAACCATCATGGTGTTCGGCTTCTTCCTGATGCTGCTGCAGGCGATATCGGAATTCTTCAAAGACATAGCCCGGGTCAACGGGCAGGAAATCGGGGTCGTGCGGGCATGAGCCAGGAATATATCGCCATCTTCATGTTCGCATTGATGATGCTGATGCTGTTCACAGGTCAGCGGGTCTTTGGCGCGATTGGCGCGGTGGCTACCATTGCCGCGCTGGCGCTTTGGGGAACAGGCGGGCAGGACATCACGTTCTCGGCCGCGATGAAGCTAATGAAATGGTATCCGCTGCTGACGCTGCCAATGTTCATTTTCATGGGGTATGTGCTCAGCGAAAGCCGGCTGGCGGATGACCTGTATAAGATGTTCCATGTCTGGATGGGGCCCATCAATGGTGGTCTGGCCATCGGCACCATCGGGTTGATGGTGCTGGTGTCGGCCATGAACGGCCTTAGCGTTGCGGGTATGGCCATCGGCGCAACTATTGCGCTGCCGGAGCTGCTGCGGCGCGGCTATGACAAGACAATGGTGACTGGGGTCATTCAGGCCGGGTCCAGTTTGGGCATTCTCGTGCCGCCGTCGGTCGTTCTGGTTCTCTACGCGATGATTGCGCGGCAGCCGGTCGGGCAGCTTTGGCTGGCCGGGATTATCCCGGGTCTGCTGATGGCTGCGATGTTCATTCTCTACATCTGGATCCGCTGCCGCATTCAGCCTGAACTTGGTCCGGCGATGGAAGACGCGCATGAAGTGCCTCGGGCCGAGAAGATCCGGCTTCTGGGGGCAGGGGCGCTGCCGCTGATCATCTTTGCGGCCATGATGGTGCCCTTTGTGAATGGCTGGACGTCGCTGGTCGAAAGCTCGGCGATCGGAGCGCTGACCGCTCTGGCTGTGTCCGTCATCAAGCGCCGCATGACCTGGAAGATTTTCGAAGACTGCACCAAGCAGACGTTGGCCATTTCCTGCATGTTCATGTGGATCATTCTGGCTGCGCTGGGCTTTGGGGCCGTATTTGACGGTCTCGGCGCGGTGAAAGCCATCGACAATCTGTTCACCGATCAACTTGGCTTGTCGCCCTGGATGATCCTGATCCTCATGCAGCTAAGCTTTATCGTCATGGGCACGTTCCTGGATGACACGGCAATGCTGGTCATCGTGGCACCGCTTTATGTCCCGCTGGTCGGCGAGTTGGGCTTTGATCTGATCTGGTATGGGGTGCTTTATACGATCACGACGCAGATCGCCTATATGACGCCGCCCTTCGGCTATAACCTGTTCCTGATGCGCGCGATGGCCCCGCCCGAGATCACCCTGCGGGACATCTATGGTTCGATCTTTCCTTTTGTCGCGGTGATGGTGCTGGCGCTGACAATCATCATGATTTTCCCGGAAATCGCTCTGTGGTTGCCCGGGTATGTCTATGGAAACTAATAAGAATGCTCGGTGAACGGGCACAGAAACTTTAACGGAGAGGAATTGACATGACGACAAGACGTAAGTTTCTGAAAACCGCTGGGGTTGGCGTTGCTGCCGCACCACTGGCGACGCCTGCCTTGGCGCAGAACACGATCACATGGCGGATGCAAACATATGCTGGCCCAGCCTTGGCCGAGCACGTGATTGATCCTGCGATCAAGATGTTCAACCAAATCGCCGGTGACCGGATGCAGATTGAGCTGTTCTATGCTGATCAGCTGGTTCCCACGGGAGAGTTGTTCCGGGCGATGCAGAAAGGCACCATCGACGCGGTACAGTCGGACGACGACTCGATGGCATCGCCTACCGAAGTCACTGTTTTCGGTGGTTATTTCCCGTTCGCTTCGCGCTATTCTCTGGACGTGCCGGTGCTGTTCAACCAGTGGGGCCTGAACGAGATCTGGGACGAAGAATATTCCAAGGTCGGCGTCAAGCACATCAGCGCCGGAGCATGGGACCCTTGCCACTTTGCGACCAAGGACCCGATCAACTCGCTGGCGGATATGAAGGGCAAACGCATCTTCACCTTCCCGACGGCGGGGCGCTTCCTGTCTCAGTTCGGCGTCGTGCCGGTAACCCTGCCGTGGGAAGACATCGAGGTTGCGGTTCAAACGGGCGAACTGGACGGTATCGCTTGGTCGGGCATCACCGAAGACTACACCGTCGGCTGGGCCGATGTGACCAACTATTTCCTGACCAACAACGTGTCGGGTGCCTGGGCGGGTCACTTCTTTGCCAATATGGACCGCTGGAACGAACTACCCGAAGATCTGCAGACCCTGTTCAAGGTTTGCTGTGATCAGTCACATTACTACCGTCAGTGGTGGTATTGGGGTGGTGAGGCCAACCTGCGCGTCAACGGCACCAAGATGCAATTGACCTCTATCCCGGACGAAGAATGGGTAACCGTTGAGGAAGCCGCCGTGAAGTTCTGGGACGAAGTCGCAGCCGAGTCCGAGACCAAAGCGAAAGTTGTCGACATCTTCAAGCGTTACAACGCCGAGATGCTAAAGGCTGGTCGGCCCTATCGTTACACCTAAGAAACCCTTCTTCCCGACGCGTGGGGCACCCCGTGCGTCGGGATTGGACATCAATAAGCGACACCATTTATGCTCACCTCTGTTCCAAGAATAGAAAAACGAAACCGGAAGCACATTTGTGCGCACCGGTCGAAAGAGGTGTGAACATATGGCTATCGCGAGCTTTTTGATTGAGATTTTTGCCGCAACGATGTTGCTGCTATTTGCTGTGCGTCTGGTGCGCACGGGCATTGAACGGCGCTTTGGTGCGCTGTTCCAGTCGATCCTGACACGCCACTCCAACAGCTTTGTTGCAGGGGGGGCTGGCATGGTTCTGGCCACGATCCTGCAAAGCTCGGCCGCCGTTACGGTATTGCTGACCGGTTTCGCTGCGGCGGGGATGGTGACGTTTGGGATGGCGCTGGCGGGTGTTCTGGGCGCGGATTTGGGCGCCGCTTTAGTCATTCAGGTTCTGTCCTATGATCTGGGCTGGCTACAACCCGCATTGCTGGCGTTGGGCGGTTGGCTGTACCTGAAATCCGAACGGTCGAATGTACGGCTTATGGGCCGGATCGTTCTGGGCGTCGCCTTCATCCTGATTTCGCTTCAATTCCTGCGCGAAGCAGTTGAGCCGATCCGCGAAAGCGCGTTTTTGCCCGCAATCGCGGGGTATCTTGAGACCGATTATTTCAGCGCCTTTATCGTTGGTGCGGTGCTGGCCTTTGTCATGCACAGCTCGGTCGCGACGATCTTGATGTGCGTGGCCTTGGTTCAGATCGGTGCAATTCCCTTTGCCGCCGGGTTGTCGCTGGTGCTGGGAGCAAATCTGGGTTCGGCCTTCATTCCATTGTGGCTGACGCGCGATATGACCGTCTCAGCCCGGCGTATCCCTCTGGCCAACCTCTTATTGCGGGGAAGCGCGGCGCTGGTAATGCTGATCGTCGTGAATGTTGGCGGTTTGCACGAGGCGCTATTGGTGACGAGCCCGGCGCAGTCTCTGATTTTTGCACATATCGGATTCAATTTGGCTGTATTCCTTCTGGCCACGGGTTTCGTGAACCAGTTGGAACAGCCGATGGCCGTTCTGATGGCGGAGCCCAAAGCCGAGGCCAATGCGCTGGATCAGTTTTCGGATGCGCTGACACCGCTGGGGGACCCCAGCGGCGAAAGGGCCAGCGTTGCGATGTCCTCGGTGCGTCACGAACTGTTGCAGATGATCACGCAGGTCGAGCGTATGTTCCGCCCCGTTTTGGATATCTACGAACAGGATGACAGCGACGCGATTTCCGCGCTTTGGCAGCAGGATGAGCGGGTCAATACGCAACTGACCGAGATCCGCCGTTTCGTTGCGCGCATGCCGCGGCAGAATATGAGCAAAGGGCAGATCAAAGCCGCACGAGGGTTGGTCGAATATGCCATCCGTCTTGAAGCTGCGGGCGATGTCGTCTCCAACCGGATGACCCGGACGGCGCAGATCAAGCATACTGAACGTTCGGAGTTCTCGGCGCAGGGCTGGAAAGAGCTGAAGGATTTGCACGCGGCCATTCTGGAAAGCTTCTCGCTGGCGCGTCACGTGCTGTTGGTGGACGACATGGATTGTGCCCGCCGGCTGGTGTTGGACAAGGCCGAGGTCAAGCGGATGTCCCGCAATAGCCGCAAGGCGCACCTGAAACGGTTGGAGCGTGGTCAGACTGAGAGTTTCCAGTCCTCCGACCTGCATTTGGAAACCCTGCGGTCCATGCGCGACTTGCACGGGCACATCGCCGCCGTCGCCTATCCGATCCTCTACAAAAGCGGTCAGGTTCTGGAAACGCGCCTGGTGATGGAAATGGAAAAAGAAGCCAACGATGACTGAAGGCAGGTAATCGAAACCGAGGTCTTTCTGAGTGACAAAGGAAACCAATGATGGGCAATGAAGCGATTTTGGCCGATCTGAAAGCCAAATTCGAAACGGGCGAGGTCGACACCGTACTGGTTTGCATGGTGGACATGCAGGGCCGGCTGATGGGCAAGCGGTTTCACGCAGGTCATTTCGTAGCAGGTGCGTGGGAAGAAACCCATTGTTGCAATTACCTGCTGGCCACGGATCTGGAGATGGGCACGCCGGACGGCTATGCCTCGACCAGTTGGGAGCGGGGTTATGGCGATTATGTCATGAAGCCGGACTTGAGCACGCTGCGCCCGGTGCCGTGGCTGGAAGGCACGGCGATGGTGATGTGCGATGTGCTGGATCACCACACGCATGAGGAAGTGCCGCATGCGCCGCGCTCGATCCTGAAGAAACAGGTCAATCGCCTCAAAGCCATGGGTTATGACGCGATGTGCGCCACCGAACTGGAGTTTTTCCTGTTCGAAAAAAGCTTTGACCAGATCCGCAAGGAAGGCTTCCGCGATCTGGAGCCGATCTCGGGCTATAACGAAGATTATCACATCCTGCAGACCACCAAGGAAGAGCATGTGATGCGCCCGATCCGCAACCACCTGTGGAACGCGGGGATTCCAGTCGAGAATTCCAAGGGCGAAGCCGAAGCTGGGCAGGAAGAGCTGAATATCAAATATGCACTTGCGATGGATACGGCCGAATTTCACTCGATCGCCAAGAACGCGGTGAAAGAGATCGCCTGGCAACACGGGCACGCGGCGACATTCCTGCCGAAGTGGCACCATGACAAGGTGGGCAGCTCGTCCCACGTGCATCAGTCGCTTTGGGCGGATGGCAAGCCAGCGTTTTATGATGCGGATGACGCGTTGGGTATGTCGGCGCTGATGAAAAGCTATATGGCGGGCCTGCTGAAATATGCCGCTGACTATACCTATTTCATGGCCCCCTACATCAACAGCTACAAGCGGTTCATGAAGGGTACCTTTGCGCCGACACGGATTATCTGGTCGGTAGACAACCGTACGGCTGGCTTCCGTCTGTGCGGCGATGGGACGAAAGCCGTGCGGGTTGAGTGTCGTATTCCGGGATCAGATATGAACCCGTATCTGGCGATGGCTGGCATGTTGGCCGCCGGGATCGCCGGTATTGAAGAAGGCCTGGAACTGCAATCGCCCACCACCGGTGATGTCTATCAGGGTGACACCGGCATGATCCCCGGCAATCTGCGCGCAGCACGGGATGCTTTGCACGGGTCATCGATGCTGCGGGCTGCCATGGGCGAAGAGGTGGTCGATCACTATACCCGCGCGGCGGAAGTCGAGATCGAGGAATTCGAGCGAGTTGTGACGGATTGGGAAATTGCCCGGGGGTTTGAGCGGGCTTGAGATTGGGTCCGGCTGGGGGCTTTGCCCGCCGCCATTGGCGCTCGAACCAATGGCGCACCAATGGCAGCCCCCAGGAAATTTGTGGCTAGATGAAGCAGGGATCCTGTTTTTTTGGAAATGGAGTTGTTATGGGGCAGATGTTGAAATGTGTCTCGCCGATTGATGGATCGGTTTTTGCTGAACGTGAGGTGTTGTCACGGGATGCGGCGTTTGAAGCGGCAGCGCGATCGCGGGCGGCACAGGCAGAATGGGCGGCGCGACCGTTGCAGGAACGTATTGATCTTGTCATGGCCGGTGTGGCTGCGGTTGGGGCAGTGAATGACGAGATTGTGCCCGAGTTGGCGCATATGATGGGGCGTCCGGTACGTTATGGCGGTGAGTTCGGCGGCTTTAACGAACGTGCGAGCCATATGGCTCAGATTGCCGAGGCGTCTCTGGCTGATATCGCAGTGGGCGAGGACGAAGCCTTCAAACGCTATATCAAGCGCATTCCGCATGGCGTGGTCTTTGTGGTGGCGCCCTGGAACTATCCCTACATGACCGCAATCAACACTGTGGCCCCGGCGCTGATCGCGGGGAACACTGTGATCCTGAAACATGCCACGCAGACGCTGCTGGTGGGCGAGCGCATGGCGCAAGCGTTTCATTCCGTGGGTATACCCGAAGATGTGTTTCAGAATGTCTTCCTGAGCCATGACGTGACTAATGACCTGATCGCAGGCAATGCGTTCGACTTTGTGAACTTCACCGGGTCAGTCGGTGGTGGCCAAGCGATGGAGCGCGCGGCTGCTGGGACATTCACCGGTGTTGGCACCGAGCTGGGTGGCAAGGATCCGGGCTATGTCATGGATGACGCTGATCTGGATGCAGCGGTCGAAACGCTGATCGACGGTGCCATGTTCAACTCGGGCCAGTGCTGTTGTGGGATTGAGCGGATTTACGTTCACGAAAGCCTTTATGACGACTTCGTCGCCAAGGCAGTCGATGTAGTGAAAGGCTATAAGCTGGGCAATCCTCTGGACAGCGATACAACGATTGGTCCGATGGCCAATGTGCGCTTTGCCAAAGAGGTGCGCGCGCAGATCGCCGAGGCTGTTGCGGCCGGGGCGGTGGCTCATATCGACACGTTCCCCGAGGACGATGGTGGAGCCTATCTGACACCGCAGATCCTGACCAACGTCACCCATGACATGCGGGTGATGCAGGACGAGAGTTTCGGCCCCGTGGTCGGCATTATGAAAGTGTCCTCGGACGACGAAGCCATCGCTTTGATGAATGACAGTGAATTTGGTCTGACCGCCAGCCTGTGGACCCGCGATGTAGACCGGGCCGAACGCGTGGGCGATGCGATCGAAACCGGAACCGTGTTCATGAACCGCGCCGATTATCTGGATCCGGGTCTTTGTTGGACTGGCTGCAAGAATACCGGCCGCGGCGGCGGTTTGTCCGTCATTGGCTATCACAACCTGACACGTCCTAAATCCTACCACCTGAAAAAGGTCACGGGCTAAGGGCATCGGCCTGGCCGGTTCTGACCCCCCTCGGCCGGGCAGGTCTCAAATCACAAAGGAAACCTGACATGTCACTTGTTGGAAACTGGTCGTATCCGACCGCTATCAAATTCGGCGCAGGCCGCATCAAGGAACTGCCCGAGGCATGTGCTGCCGCTGGTATGAAAAGGCCGTTGTTGGTCACCGACAAAGGGTTGGCCGATCTGCCGATCACCGCGGCAACGCTGGATATCATGGAGGCCGCAGGGCTGGGGCGCGGGCTATTCAGCGACGTGGATCCGAACCCGAACGAAAAAAATCTTGAGGCAGGGGTCGCGGCCTACAATGCGGGCGGCCATGATGGTGTGATCGCTTTTGGCGGCGGTTCCGGGTTGGATCTGGGCAAGATGGTTGCCTTTATGGCAGGGCAGTCGCGCCCGGTTTGGGATTTCGAGGATATCGGCGATTGGTGGACTCGCGCCGATGCCGATGTCATCGCGCCGATTATCGCTGTGCCGACCACAGCCGGGACCGGGTCCGAGGTCGGGCGCGCCAGTGTCATCACGAATTCCGAAACCCACGCGAAAAAGATCATATTCCATCCCAAGGTTCTGCCGACAGTGGTGATCTGCGACCCCGAGCTGACAGTTGGCATGCCCAAGTTCATCACGGCGGGCACAGGTCTGGATGCATTTGCGCATTGTGTCGAGGCGTATTCCAGCCCGCATTATCATCCGATGAGCCACGGCATTGCGTTGGAAGGTATGCGGCTGGTCAAGGAGTATCTGCCACGCGCCTATGCAGATGGCACGGATATTGAGGCCCGCGCACAGATGATGAGCGCGGCAGCCATGGGGGCGACCGCCTTTCAGAAAGGCCTAGGCGCGATCCACGCCATGAGCCATCCGATTGGCGCGGTTTTCAACACTCACCACGGCACCACCAACGCGGTTTGCATGCCGACAGTGCTGGAGTTCAATGCGCCAGCTATCGCTGATCGGTTTCAGTCGGCGGCAGCCTATCTGGGAATTGATGGCGGCTTTGATGGCGTCCGCGGTTTTGTCCAGTCGTTCAACGACTCGCTGGGTATCCCAACCAGGCTGTCCGAACTGGGTGTGACCGAAGCTGCAATCCCGGAACTGGTGCAAGGCGCGATCATCGATCCGTCTTGTGGTGGTAACCCAATCGAATTGACAGAGGACAATCTGACCGCTCTGTTCAAGGCTGCATTGTGATCGGTCTTGCTCTGTGCAAGTAACGAAACCGGCCCGTATCTTGGGCCGGTTCTCTCTGCGCGAAAGGTTCGGACGTGACTCTGTTTGTCATCGCCATCATTTTGACGGCTGCGTTGCTGCATGCGGTGTGGAACGCCATCGTCAAAACAGCCGCCGACCGAACGACCACTTTGGGCCTCGTCGCATTTGGGCATGTCATCCCTGCAACGGCCATGGTCCTGCTGCTGCCGCTGCCCAGCGCGGAAAGCTTTCCCTATATCCTGATCTCGACCGTCGTGCATTTTGGGTACTATTACATGCTGGGCAAAGCCTATCAGCATGGGGATCTGAGCGTCGTCTACCCGATTGCCCGTGGTATCGTGCCTGCGTTGGTCTCGCTCTGGGCGATGATCCTGGTGGGCGAGGTGCTGCCTTTGCAGGCATGGGGCGGGATTGCGCTGATCGCGCTTGGTATTCAGCTCAGCAGTTGGACGGCCTTGCGGTCTGGTGTCGGGCGCTGGGCGCTGGGGTTTGCTCTGGGTACCGGGTTTTGCATCTCGATTTATTCGGTCGTGGACGGCATCGGCGTGCGGTTGTCGGGCAATACGCTCAGCTACTGGGCGTGGGGCGCGTTCCTGCACCTGTTCATCGCCGGGTTCGTCGGTATCAAAAAGCGGGACACGTTGGCCAGCCTTCCTGCAAAGGTCTGGATGATCGGCATCCTGGGCGGGCTGGTGTCGATGACGGCCTATGGTCTGGTGCTTTACGCCAAGAATTTCGCACCACTCGGTGCGGTTTCAGCACTGCGTGAGACTTCGGTGATCTTCGCTGCGTTGATCGGGTTTATCTTCCTGCATGAGGGCAACTGGATGCGTCGCCTTGGTGCGGCCCTACTGATGGCCGTTGGCGTAGCCCTGATCGGTATGTCTGTCTGACGCCGGCGCCCTTGCCGCGCGCGCCTGTCGTCTCGCATAGTGGGGGCAAGTGACGAGAGGGCGTTTTGATGACCAAAGAGATTGTTCTGATCCACGGGGCCTTTGCCGGACCTTGGTGTATGGCGGAATACGCGGGTTTCTTCCGCGCGCGCGGTTGGACGGTGCACACCCCTGCGCTGCGCTTTCATGGTGGGGACCCCAAGGCCGAACCTGACCCCGGACTTACGGATACCAGTGTCGCGGATTATGCCAATGATATTGCCGAGCTCGCCCAGGGCTTGGACAGCAAACCAGTCATCCTCGGCCATGCCATCGCGGGCGTTGTGGCGCAGCAAGTGGCCGCGCGCGGGTTGGCCAGTGCCATTGTTCTGATCAACCCGAACGCGCCGTGGGGCACTTTGCCCGAAACCGACGATGAACGCGCCATCCCGCGCGCGCTGATGGAGGGTGGGGCGTTCTGGAAGCAACCCATGCGGGTCGAGTTCGACCTGATGGCCCCCTTTGCGCTGAACAAGATGCCCGCGGCGCAGCAGCATGAAGTGTTCGACCAGCTGGGTGCGGAAAGCGGGCAGTTGATGTTCGAGATGTTCTTTTGGATGTTCGACGACCACCACGCGATGAAGGTCGATATCGACAAGGTCGATTGCCCGGTGCTGATCGTCTCGGGGACCGAGGACCGCGCCGTCAACCCAAACACTTGCCGGGCGTTGGCCAATCTGTACGGGGATCGCGCGACGTTTATGCCGGTGGAAAACCACGCGCATTTCCTGTTCATGGAGCCCGGCTGGGAACACCCCGCCGGCCAGATCGCGGACTGGCTGGAGGGTAAGGTGGGTTAGGCGGCCCGACCTTTCAGTTCAGCGATTGATCTGAATACCGCTCTCTGGTTTCCACTTCATGACACCGTCGCCGCTTTTGATACAACGCAGAAGGTGTTCTTCGCGCGCGCTGGACGTTTCGGTCACAGTGTTGTTGCCAGAGATCACAACATAGGCGTCCACCGAATAAGCGAGGCCGTTGTAATAGCAGAACCGTAACTCTGCCCCGACCGGAATAGGCGATGCGCCGATCAGCGACTGCTGCGCGCTTGCCTGACTGGCCAACAAGGCAAAGGCCAGCCCGAGGGTTAGTGCTTTCATGTCGTCCTCCCGTTCGAAATTTGTTGTTGTTCAACTTGGGTCTTGGACGCTCGGAGCCTCAAATGTCGTTCTTGAATGACGAATGGGGTAAGTGTGAACGGGATCAACGGGTTAGGCAATGGAAATTACTGTAGGCGCATATCTTTGCGCCTACATATCGCTATAGGAACTATTCTATTTGAGTTCAAAGTCAGTTCGATAGTGCCGCAGTAACCAACCTTTCGGGAGTACAGTTATTGTTTTGCGGCGATGATCTGTCTCATCAAATTCAGAACTTACTAGCATTGCCCCTTCGAGCTTTGAAACCTGTCCCCTCATGTTTTGTGGAGAATTGAAGCCAAAGTCTTCGTAGTCAGACGGGCTTATCGAACCACCCAAATTGCAGATGTCATCAAACAGTTTCCATGCCCTGGGTGGTACATTTGTTGCAGAATAGTACTCTTCGCTTTTTTCAGCTAACCATATTTCAAACAAATCATGTAGATGATCCTTTTTCGGTTTGTAAGAACCTTCCTCAAACAGCCACCCTGAAAAATCGCCCGAAAACTTCAGTGAATCACGCAAGTTTTCATTTAGGAGTTCGAAAATATGCTCGAACGACCGAACGCCAACAGGCGGAATGCTATCGCCTTTAAGTCTATACGCTTCCGCGCGCGATGCTATCAGGCTTGAAATCGCGTCGCTTTCAAGCGGTGCCACCTCGATTGGGTCTTGCAGCCGACCCTGAAGGCGTGAGCTGCTAGCGACGCTTTTCACGATCCCTCGCGCGCCGCACACAACCCACTTGATGCCGTGCTTAGAGAATAGATCGTCTCTTAGCGCTTCTATTTTTTGACGTGCAGTTTGCGATGTGTTGAGAATTTCAAGGTTGTCCAAGATACAGACAGCGCCGCCTTTATCGTTGAAAGCAACCTTCAGAAGTCGATCAACTATGCTGAAAAAACCGTGCAGATCAAATCCGGGCGATTGATTGGGCGTCTGCCCCGCACCTACCCCATTTCCCAGGATCGAAATGCTGCCTTGAGTAAACAGCGGATTTTCCAGCCATGATTCAAGCGGGTTCAGATTGAATTGAAGATCTAAACGCCGCCTCAACTCTTTTTCGTTTGCAATAAAAAAAGATGCGATTTCCGCATATACTTTACGCTTAAATTCAATGGCGGTCTCTTCGGCGGTAAACTGAAAAATGCCGGGAATAAGCAGAATTGAACTCTTTCCTGCGTTGATTGTCTCACTTTGTAGTTGATAGCCAGCCACTTGCACTAAGCTGGTCTTTCCAACACCATTAGGGCCCTCAATCGTCACTATGCTGTCGAAACTTTTGATCCTATTCTTTACTTTCTTTAGTTCTTTTTCTCTACCGACCAATAATCTCTCGCCATCAGGGTCGCCATTGATTGGGTGTGTATCGTAGAGGTTCTTTTTAAACCCAAAATCATTCCACATTCTTAGTCTTTCATTTCTTAAATTGCTTTGTTGGAAACTCTTTAGGTTCTGGACCCATTAAATTTGTTGCTGCTGTCTCTGTTGCATGCTTCAAGCCACTGAGTTTCAGAGGTGTATC